>JAKBAX010000190.1 GCA_021808785.1 Actinomycetes bacterium
CGGGAAATGGGCGTCGTTGGCCAGGGTGGCGGCCACCCCGAAGTCGCTGACCGACTCGGCGAACACGATGGCGAGGGACGACCACAATGCCGGCGCCAGCAGGGAGGCCACGATGCGCATGCTCCCGGCCCGGCCGGCCCCGTGGACCCTCGCCGCCACCTCGAACTCCTCGCCCAGTCCCCGCAGGGCGGCCGACAAGGCCAGGTAGGAAAAAGGTAGGCCCTTCAGGGTGAGCACGAGAATGACACCGAAGGGCCCGTAGAAGAGCGAGCGGACGCCGCCGGGGTGCAAGCCCATCAAATCCAGTACGCCCATCGGCTCGAGCAGCCGTTCCCAGCCCAACGCCACGAGGTAGGACGGGGCGAGCAGCAGGGCGTACATGGAGCCGGCCCACAGCTTCCTCGCCGGGACATCGGTGCGCAGGACAGCCCACGCCACTGCGAAACCGATGGCGCTGGCCGCCACTGCGCTGGTGACGCCGACCAGCAGCGAGTCCAGGGTGCCACGGAGCAACTGGCCGGTGAAGGCCTGGCGGAACCCGCTGAGGGTGAACCATTGGTGGCCCTGGTCCAGCAGGCGGGGCGTGACCGCGACGAGCAGGAACAGCACTATGGGCAGGACCAGGATCCCGACGATCACCAGCCAGAACAGCACCATCGGAGCCGACCCGAGACGGGACAGCCCCATCCGCAGCCGGTCCCCGGGGGGAGGTCCGGGGGCCGGCTGCTCTGGGCGCGGCCGGAGGAGGACGGCCGTCACGCCGTTATTTGATGTTGGAGTCGAACCAGGTATTGACCTGGTTCTCGAGCGGGCCCCAGAAGTACGGGTCGATCCGCTGGTAGTTGCTCGGGAAGGGCGGCAGCCCCGAAAGGGGCGTCACGCCGCTGACCACCGGGTAGTAGAGCGAGTCGCCGGTGGGGTCCCCGCTCTGCATGACCTGCTGTCCCGCCGACGACAGCACGTAGTCCACGAACTTCTCGGCCTCGGCCTGCTCCGCCGCCGGCGCCCCTTTGTCGATGCCGATGGCCGATGGCAGGAGGGTGGGCTGGGGCAGGTACACGATCTTCGGATCGAAGCTGGCGCTCTTCGGGGCCTTGATCACCTCGCCGGTGGCCGCCGAGCTCTGGATCAGACCCATGTCGATCTGCCCCGTCTCCAGCGCGTGCAGCGTGTCACCATTGGTGGGAAACACGTGCAGGCCGTTGGCCTTCAGCTTCGAGAAGAATGATTCTCCGGCCGCCACCCCGCCGCTCTCACCACCGAGCTGGTTCATGACCCCGGCGATGAAGGGAAAGGTCGGGCCCGACTGCGAGGGGTCGTTCATGCCCACCTTGCCCTTGTAGACCGGATCGAGCAGGCCCTGGTAGCTGGTCGGCACCTGGGTGATCTTGGCCGCGTTGTAGATCAACGCGGCCATGAGCGTGGTGCCGGTGGGGACATAGGAGTGGTCGGACGGGACCAGCGCCTGCCCGGCCGTGGTGAACGGTGCCGACGGGGTGTAGTCGAGGAGCTGGCCCTGGCGGTCGAGGGCGGCGAACGCGGTGTCGCCGTCCACCCACAGCAGGCCCCACTGGGGGTTGCTCCGCTCCGCCGCGATCTTGGTCAGCAACGGGCCGGTGCTGTCGTCATCGAGGCTGACCGGGATGCCGGTGGCGGCCTGGAACGCCTTGGTCATGGCCGAGTCGTAACCCTGGGCGGAGTAGACGACCAGGGGCACCGTCTTCGTCGACGCCGCCGCGGCCGCCGGGATGGCGGTGGTGGCGGTCGTGGCCGGGCTGGTTCCGGCCGACGGCTTCGAGCTGCTGCTGCAGCCGGCCGCGATCAGCGCCGCCGAGGCGGATACCACGGCGACCACCGTCGCCCGTCGGGACTTCTCGTTCATCAGCATCTCCCACTCGGGTTGCACCTGGCTTCTAACAATCGTTAGGGACTGTAAGTGACGCAGGTTGCCGGTCAATGGCCCCGCGGTGGACCCCGAATGAACTCTCGGGAACGGTATCCGGCGAGGCTCGGCTCCCGTCGCGCCGGTGGGGTGACGACACTCCGGGCCTCGGTTCCACAACTGTGGGGGGATGCGACGACTGGGCCCGGCGGTTGCCGCCGCGATGGCAGTGCTGGCCGGGGCCGGCTGCACGAGCACTTCGAAGGGCGCAGCGACCGGGCCGCCACAGGCGGTGTCGCAGGCTCCCGCTCCTACGACACCGGGGTCGACTCGCTCCCGGTCTGCCGTGGCCGCCACCACACCTGCCCGCACGCCGGTCACCACCGTGACCACCGTGCCGGCTCTGCCGGCGCCGGCACCGCTCACCCCGCTGGTCAGCCCGGCCCTGACCGGGGAGGGCTACTGGCGGCCGGGCGGTAACCCCCTGCCGACCGGCTACGCCGTCTACACCACGCTGCTCAGGCCGGCGGCCGGGCAGCCCGAGTGCGGCGTGGCATGGATCGACCCGCGGGCGGCCCGGCTCGCCCTCTACGCCGGGTCGGTGGAGCCGGTGGGCTCTTGGCCGCAGCAGTCGTTCGTGGGTGCGGCCCAGCAGCCGGCGTTGGTGGCCGCGTTCAACGCCGGCTTCAAGATCTACAGCTACAACACCGGCTGGTACGACCAGGGCCGCCAGGCCGAGCCCCTCCAGGCCGGTGCCGCCTCCCTCGTGATCTACTCCAACGGCACCGCGACGGTCGGCGAATGGGGCCGCGACGTCTCGATGGGGGCCGATGTGGTCGCGGTGCGCCAGAACCTGACCCTGCTCGTCGACCACGGCGCCCCGACCCCCGCCGCCCAGTACCCGGCCGACTGGGGGGCGGTGCTGGGCGGCGGCTCGGTCACCTGGCGCTCCGCCCTCGGCGTCACCGCGGCCGGTGACCTGGTGTACGCGGGCGGCCCAGGTCTCACCCCGTCCGAGCTGGCCGACGTCATGGTCGCGGCCCGAGCCCAGCGGGCCATGGAGCTGGATATCAACCCGGAGTGGGTATCGTTCGCTACCTTTGCCGCCAGCGGCGGTGCGGTGACCGGCACCAACCTGCTGGCCGACATGTACCTTTCCCCTGAACACTACCTCCAGCCCTACAGCCGGGACTTCTTCGCCGTGTTCGCTCGTTGACCCGCTCCACCTGCGCACTTTCGGGCCGCCCCCGATGAGAGGTCAGCACCTGGAACCCGGACGGCCCCGGCGGCGCGCCGTCACCTCTGCCGGCCTCGGCGTCGTGATCCTGGCCGCCGTGCTGGCGGCGTGCTCGTCGGGCTCCCCCCGCTCTCTCGGCGCGGCCCCCCACCCGGGTGCCCCGTCGAGGGCTCCCACCGCGACCACGGCCCGGTCCGAGGCGCCGACCCCCACGACCACGGCGGCCCCGCAGGCGACCTCGTTCCTGCCCCCGGTAGCCGCGGGAGCGCCCAGCTATCTCGCTCCCGGATCGGATCCGAGCGTGCTTCCCGGTCCCCTCCTGATCGCCGACAAGCTCAACAACCGCCTGCTCATCGTGGACCCCCAGGGTCACATCCGCTGGTCCTGGCCCCAGCCGGGGGACCTGGCTCCCGGCCAGACCTTCCAGATCCCCGACGACGCCTTCTTCTCCCCCGACGGTCACTACATCATCGCCACCGAAGAAGACGACTATGTGATCACCGTCATCGATGTCCGGACCGGCAAGATCGTGTGGCGCTACGGCCATCCAGGGGTGTCGGGCTCAGCGCCCGGCTACCTCTGGAACCCCGACGACGCCATGCTCCTCCGGGACGGGCAGGTCATCGCGGCGGACATAAAGAACTGCCGCATCATCCAGATCCCGTTCCCTGGTACGGCACCTTCGTGGCAGGAGGGCACCCTCGGGGCCTGCGCCCACCGCCCGCCGGTCGAGTACGGGAGCCCCAACGGGGTGTTCCCCCTGCTCGACGGGCACTACCTGGTCACCGAGATCAACGGCGACTGGGTCGACGAGATCGACACCGCGGGACACGTGTACTGGGAGACCAATCCCCCCGGCATCAACTACCCGTCGGACTCCAACCAGGTCGGACCCGACCGCTACGTGACCGTCGACTACTCCTCGCCCGGTCAGGTCCTGATCTTCGACCAGAGCGGACAGGCCCTGTGGCGCTACGCCCCGACCAGCGGCGCACCGGCGGAGTTGAACCACCCGTCACTGGCCATGGGCCTGCCCAACGGCGACATCTTGTTGAACGACGACTACGACCACCGCGTCGTGGTGATCGACCCGCGGACCAACCAGATCGTATGGCAGTACGGCCACGACACCATCCCGGGCTCCGCCCCGGGCTACCTGGACAATCCTGACGGCCTCGACCTCCTGCCCCCCTACTCGTACGCCGACCGCAACCAGCCGGGGTAGGCGGGCCGGGTAGGCGGGTCCGGGGCCGGGTCGGGGCCGGGTCGGGGTCGGGGTCGGGGCCGGGTCGGGGTCGGGGCCGGGTCGGGGTAGGGGTCGGGGTCGGGTCGGGGTCGGGGTCGGGTCGGGCTCTAGAGGCCGCCTACCGGGCCGTCCTCGGCGGGCGCCGACGCGGCCCGCAGCCGGGTCAGGGTGTGCTGGGCCAACTCCACCAGTTCGCCCCCGGCAGAGGCGCCGCCGATCAGGTCGACGACGATGCCGACGTCCTTGGCCAGAAGCGGCTGGGCCCCCCGCAGGCCGGTCAGGTCGAATCCCGACGCGGCCAGGATCCCCGCCACCCGGCTGCCGCCGCTGCCGTGGGCCAAGACGGTGGCCAGAGCGGCCCGGTCGACCCCCAGGGCGTCGGCGACCTCGTAGCCCTCGATCACCGGGGTGATCAGGGCGGTGAATATCAAGTTATTGAGTAGCTTGGCCATCTGACCGCGGCCGAGCGGGCCGAGGTGCACGACCGGATCGGCGAAGGTGTCGAACACCGGCCGGCAGCGGGCCACCGCATCGTCGGCGCCTCCGACCATGACCAGGAGTCGGCGCTCGGCGGCCGCCCCACCGCCCCCGCTGACTGGGGCGTCGACCACGGCCACTCCCCGGGTCGCCGCTTGGTCGGCGATCCGCCGGCAGGTGTCGGGGTGCACGGTGGCATGGATGGCGACCACCCCGCCGGGCCGCATCCCGGCCAGGACGCCGTCGGGGCGCAGCAGCACGTCCTCGACATCGGCGTCGGCCACCACGCAGATACCGACCACGTCGCTTCGCGCCCCGAGCTCGGCCGGCGAGGCGGCCACGACCGCGTCCGTGTCACGGAACGGTTCGAGCGAACCCGGGCGGCGGGCCCACAGAGTGAGGGGGTAGCCCTCGTCCACGATGCGCCGGGCCATGGACCCGCCCTGGCTCCCGAGCCCGATGAAGCCGACCCTCAGCGCGCCGTCCCGGTCCCCGCCGGGCCCACCCCCTGTCACAGCCGGGTCAGAACTCGATGTGGACGGCGTCGTAGGCGCGGGCGAACGTGGCCGGCAGGATCCGGGGTTCGGTCCCGGGGACCAACCGCCACTGTGGGAGGCGGGAGAGGAGTTGCTCGAACATCACCCTCAGTTCCAGGCGGGCCAGGGCCGCGCCCAGGCACACGTGGGTCCCGAAACCGAAGGCCACGTGGTGGTTGCGCTCGCGGGTCACGTCGAACTCGTCGGGCCTCTCGTAGACCCGCTCGTCGCGGTTGGCCGAGGGGTACAGGAGCAGCAGCTCCTGACCCTGGCGGATGGGCCGGCCGTGCAGCTCGTGGTCGGTGGTGGCGGTACGGCGCATGTTGAGGATGGGCGACACCCACCGGATGAACTCCTCCACCGCATTGGTCATCATCTCCGGGTGTTCCCGCAGCTGTCGCTGCACCTCGTGACGGACCGCCAGCTCCCGGGTGATCGAACCGATCACGGTCCGGGTCGTCTCTGCCCCCCCGTCGACCAGCAGGATGGTCTCGTCCAGCACCTTGACGTCGTCCCAGGGGCGGCCGTCGGTCTCGCTGTGGCACCACACCGAGATCAGGTCGTCGCGCGCCTCGGCCCGCCGTTTGGCCACCACTTCCAGGGTGACCTGGGCCCACTCGTTGATGGCGTCCTCGGACATGGGCCGGGTGCTCATGGCCACCCCGTCGGCGCGGGTCTGGCCGGCGAAGTACATCGTCTCCTCCGACACCCGGCGGATCACCCGCCACTGTTCGGGCTCGTAGCCGAGTATCTCGGCGATCACCATGGCCGGCAGGCGCGACGCGACCTGCTCGACCACCTCGAACGAGCGGGCCCCGCCCGCCGTGGCCTCGTCGATCAGCCGGTCGGCCAGGGCCCGAACCCGCTCCTCGTGGTTGCGTACCCCCCGCGGCGTGAAGCGGCGCACGACCAGCTTGCGCTGCTCCTGGTGGCCGGGATCGTCCATGTTGATCATGGACTGGTCGGCCGACTGGTCGATCTTCGGGCGGGACCCGGGGAAGGAGGTGTAGAGGTCGGTCCGCTTCTCCACCTCGAGCACGTCGGCGTACCGGGAGATCCCCCACAGCTCCTGGACCGGATCCCAGTGCACCGGCGACTCGTCGCGCAGCCACCGGTAGGCGGCCCACGGGTCCACGTACCAGTCCGGGTCCAGCAGGTTTATGTACGGCTCGGTCGTGGTGGACATGCCCTCGATACCCCCGTCGATAGGTGCGCGCCCGACCACGTAGGCGCGCCGGATCGCAGCCTACTGGACCCCTACCGGGCCGGGACCAACCGGGCGGCCAGCATCTCCAGCAGGACCAGCAGGACATCACGGGCCGACGCCCGGGACCGGGCGTCACAGTCCATGATGGGCACGTCCGGGCCGATACCGAGGGCCGCGGCCACGTCGGCCAGGCCGTGGTACGCGCTGTCGGGGAAGCGGTTGACCCCCACCACGAACGGCACCTGGCGTCGCTCGAAGTAGTCGACCGACGCGAAGCAGTCCGAGAGCCGGCGGGTGTCGACCAGCACCACCGCACCGAGGGCCCCCGTCACCAGGTCGTCCCACATGAAGCGGAACCGGTCCTGGCCGGGCGCCCCGAAGAGGTACATGACCAGCGAGTCGTCCACGGTCAAGCGGCCGAAGTCCATGGCCACCGTCGTGGTCGACTTGGACTCGACCGCACTGCGGTCGTCGACGTCCCGGGCCACGGTGGTCATGGCCGCTTCGGTCCGTAGCGGGTCGATCTCGCTGATCGCGCCGACGAAGGTGGTCTTTCCGACCCCGAATCCCCCCGCGATGACGAACTTGGTCGCGGTGACGTGGCGGTGGATCTCAAAGGCTTCGGACACGCTCGATCATCCGGGTCAGGGCGGAGAGCTCGATCTCCACCGGGTCGGTCTGGTGCACACGGACCGCGTCCGCTTCCAGGAGGTCCTCCACGACTATGGCCACGACCGCCATGGGCAGCCTCAGCTGGGCCGACAGCTCGGCGATGGATATGGGTGCCCGGCCGGCGCCCAGTATGGCCTTCTGCTCGGAGGTGGGCTCGGGGAGGGCCGAGCCGGTGGCCTCGACCAGGGACTCCCACCGCAGCTCCGGGCGGGTGGTCGCGGTGCGGCCCCCTGTGATGATGAACGGGCGGATCAGCTGGCCCCCGGGCGGCGGGGCGCCTTCGCTCACCGCAGGACCGCCGACTGCAGCTCGGCGACCAGATCGGGGGTGAGGAGGGTACCTATGCGCTCGATCAGCACCGACGTCTGGTAGCCGACCAGGCCCGTATCGCAGGAGGCCTCAGCGACCACACCCAGGCTGCTGCCGTCGGAGATGGTGGAGACGAACAGGAACCCGCCCCCCATGGCCACGATGACCTGCTGCAGGGGCTCCCACCCAAAGGCCCGGGACGTGCCGCGGCCGAGCCCGACCAGACCCGAGATGATGGCCGCGACCCGCTCCCCTCCGGCCCGGTCGAGGGTGCGTGACATGGCCATCAGGAGGCCGTCGGATGAGACGGCGACGGCGTCGCAGACGCCGGCGCTGTTCTCCACGAAGTTGTCGAGCAGCCAGTTGAAGGTACGAGCGTCGGCAGTGGTCTGGAGCATGGTCAGCCCTCCGTCGGAGGCCGGCCCGACGGGGGCTCGGCCCGGTTGTTCAGGTAGTCGGTGAGCGCGTACGACACCGCCCAGGGCGTCTGCGGGGCCGGGGTGCGGTCCCGCCTCAGGGTCTCGTCGCGATCGCCCAGGGTGGCGCCCGGGATGCGCCGGGGCAGCCCGCCGTCGAGCGACCCGTTGATCGCGCTGACTTCGGATGCCGGCGCCAGTACGGGCGCCGACTCGAAGCGGCTCTCGTTCGGCGACGCCTCGGGGGCCGCCGGTACCGGCAGCGCGCCGGAGCGGCCGGAGGCGGGGACGGGGTACCCGCCGGAGGCGGGGACGGCCGGGTCGCCGGGGCCGGACGGCTGGGCCGGGCCGGGGTGGGCCAGAGCGGCCGGGGCCGGGCCGGGGTGGGCCAGAGCGGCCGGGGCCGGGC
>JAKBAX010000191.1 GCA_021808785.1 Actinomycetes bacterium
ATCTGACTGATACATTCCCGGCCGGGCACCCCGCAGGCCCGGCCTCCTCCGCCTCGGCGGGGACCCCATCCTCCGCCTCGGCGGGGACACCAGCCCCGCCGGCGGCCGTAGTGACAGGAGCGACATGCCCGCCGAGCACACCCTCCGGGACCTCGAAGCCATCGCCGGGGCCGGGCAGGCCCTCGCCGGCGAGGATATCAAGGACGACTACCTCCACGACGAGGCGCTGGGCCTTGATCCGGTCCGGCCGCGGGCGGTGGTACGACCCGGGTCGGCGCAGGAGGTGCGTCGGATAGTGGAGTGGGCCAACGCCACGGGGACCCCTTTGACCGCTCGGGGCTCGGGAACCGGGCTGTCGGGAGCCTGCCTGCCCCGCGAGGACGGCGTGGTCGTGGCCTTCGAGCGTATGAACGCCGTGGTCGAGATCGACGAGGGCAACCATGTCGCCGTCGTCCAGCCCGGCGTCACCCTCCAGCAGCTCGACGACGCCACCGGCCGGGCCGGCCTGGTGTACCCGGTGTTCCCGGGCGAGCTGAGCGCCAGCCTGGGCGGCAACGTGGCCACCAATGCGGGCGGCATGCGGGCGGTCAAGTACGGCGTCACCCGCCACCAGGTTCTCGGTCTCGACGCAGTGCTCGGCACGGGCCAGGCCCTGACCACGGGCGGGCGGTTCGTGAAGGCCACGTCCGGCTACGACCTGACCCAGCTCATCGTCGGCTCCGAAGGCACCCTGGCCCTCGTCACCGAGGCGGTCCTGCGCCTGTACCCGCGGCCGCGCTGGTCGGCGACGGTGCTGGCCCCCTTCGAGACCCTCTCGGCCTGCACGGGGATCGTGCCGGGGCTGATCCACACCGGAGTCGGTCCGCTCATGGTGGAGTACATCGACAAGGTCACCATGACCGCGCTTCGCCGCAACGGGGATCTGGAGCTCGGCATCCCGGCCGACATGAAGGCCCGGGCCGCCGCCTACCTCGTCGTGGTGCTCGAGGACGACCACGAGGACCGCTTGGCCGAGGATGCCGAACAGGTGGCCGGGCTGCTCGGTGGGGCCGGGGCGTTGGACGTGTTCGTGCTGCCCCCGCAGGCCGGTACCCAGCTGATCAAGGCCCGGGAGCGGGCCTTTTGGACGACCAAGGCGGCCGGGGCCGACGACGTGCTCGACGTGGTGGTGCCGCGGGCCGACATAGCCCCGTTCATGGACGAGGTGGCCGAGCTGGCCGAGGCCACCGGGTCGTTCGTGCCGGGCTGCGGGCACGCCGGGGACGGGAACGTCCACCTGGCGGTGTTCCAGCCCGATCCGGCCCGGCGGGCCGAGGTCATCGATGCCATCCTGCGGGCCGGAGTGCGCCGGGGCGGGGCCATCTCCGGCGAGCACGGCATAGGAAGAGGAAAAAGGAAGTACCTGGCCGCCATCGAGGATCCGGCCAAGATGGACCTCTGGCGGCGCATCAAGGTGGCCTTCGACCCGAACAACATCCTCAACCCCGGAGCGATCTTCGAATGAACAGCGCGATCTTCCGATGAACGGCGCCCAGGCCCTGCTGCGCACCCTGGTCGCGGGCGGGGTGGACACCTGTTTCATGAACCCCGGGACCTCCGAGATGCACTTCGTGGCCGCCCTGGACGATGTGGTGGCCATGCGGGGGGTGCTGGCCCTGTTCGAGGGGGTGGCCACCGGGGCGGCCGACGGGTACGCCCGGATGGCCGGGGGGCCGGCGGCGGTGCTCCTCCACCTCGGCCCGGGCCTCGGCAACGGGCTGGCCAACCTGCACAACGCCCGCCGGGCCGCCACCCCCATCGTCAACGTGGTGGGTGACCATGCGACCTACCACAAGCACTACGACGCCCCGCTGGAGTCCGACATCGACGCCGTGGCGGCCACGGTGTCGGGGTGGGTCCACCGGCCCATGGAGGCGGCCGCGGTCGGCCCGGCCGCGGCCGACGCGGTGCGGGCCGCCCTCGGGCCGCCGGGCCGGGTGGCCACGCTGATCCTGCCCGCCGACGCCTCCTGGTCGGAAGGGGCGGCCCCGGCCCCGCCCCATCCCCGGCCGCGGCCAGCTCCGCCGGACCAAGGGGCGGTCGCCTCGGTGGCCGGGGCGCTGCGGTCGGGGCGGCCGGTGGGGTTCCTGATCGGCGGGCGGGCCTGCCGGGCCGACGCCCTGGCCCTCCTCGGCGCGGTCGCGGCCGCCTACGGGGCCCGGCTCATCACCGAGACGTTCCCGGCCCGTATGGAGAGGGGGGCCGGCATCGTGGCGGCCGACCGGCTGGCCTACCTCGGGGAGATGGCCGTGACCCAGCTCCAGGGGCTGGCCCACCTGGTGCTGGTCGATGCCCGCTCGCCGGTGTCGTTCTTCGCCTACCCGGGCAAGCCCAGCGATCTGGTGCCCGACGGTACCGAGGTGCTGGCTCTCACCCAGCCGGGTCAGGACGTGATGGCCGCCCTGGAGGCGCTGTCGGGCGAACTGGGCGTCGACGCGTCCTCCGCGCCAGCGGCCGAGGCCCGCCGTCCGGCCCGGCCGGACGGAGCGGCGCTCGGGCGGGAATCGTTCGGCCAGGTCGTGGGCGCCCTGCTGCCCGAGGGCGTCATCGTCACCGACGAGGCCAACACCTCCGGCCTGTTCCTGGCCGGGGCCACCGCGGGGGCCCCGCCCCACGACTGGCTGACCCTCACCGGCGGGGCCATCGGAATCGGTCTGCCGCTGGCCGTCGGGGCGGCCGTCGCCTGCCCCGATCGGCGGGTCCTGGCCCTCGAGTCGGACGGGTCGGCCATGTACAGCGCGCCGGCCCTTTGGACCATGGCCCGGGAGGGCCTCGACGTCACGACGGTGATCTGCAGCAACCGGAGCTACGCCATCCTCAACATGGAGCTCCAGCGGGTCGGGGCGTCGGCCGGGGGGGAGCGGGCCCGGGCCATGCTGGACCTGAGCCGGCCCGACCTCGACTTCGTGAGCCTGGCCAACGGGATGGGAGTGCCGGCCACGAGGGCGGAGACCGCCACCGAACTGGCCGATCAGCTGGCCCGGGCCCTGGCGAGCGAAGGCCCCAACCTGATCGACGCGGTCATCACCCGCTAGATCTTCGATATTTCTCAGTTATATGAGGCACCATTGGTGCTGTGTTCCGCAACACCGTCAAGACGACCTTCATCCTGACCCTCCTCGCCGCCCTGTGCGTCGGCATCGGCGCCATCTTCGGGCGGGGCGGGATCATCATCGGCGTCATCGTGGCGCTGGTGTTCACGGGCGGGTCCTACTGGTTCTCCGATTCCATCGCCATCAAGGCGGCCCGGGCCGTCCCGGTATCGGAAGCCCAGATGCCCGACTACTACGCGGTGGTGCGCGACCTGTGCACCCGGGCCAACCTGCCCATGCCCCGGCTGTATGTCACCCCCGACCGCCAGCCCAACGCCTTCGCCACGGGCCGCAACCCGGATCACGCCGCGGTGGCGGTGACCCAGGGCATCCTCGAGATCTGCACGTGGGACGAGATGCGGGGGGTGCTGGCGCACGAGATGTCCCACGTGGGGAACCGGGACATCTTGATCTCCTCGGTGGCCGCCACCATCGCCATGGCCATCACCATGCTGGCCCGCTTCGCGGCGTGGGGTGGCCTCTTCTTCGGCGGGGGCGGCGACGACCGCGGGGAGAACATGTTCGAGATCCTGGCCCTGGTCATCCTGGCCCCGCTCGCCGCCACCCTGCTGCAGCTGGCCCTGTCGCGCAGCCGCGAGTACGAAGCGGACCGCTCGGGGGCCCGCCTGATCGGCGACGGTGAGCCGCTGGCCCGGGCCCTCGGCAAGCTGGACGCGGCGAGCCGGCAGATACCGATGCCGGGGGCCCGGCGGGAGATGGCCGGGTTGTACATCGTCAACCCGCTGGCGGGCATGAACGTGTCGATGAAGGGCCTGTTCTCCGACCACCCGCCGACCGCCGACCGGATCGCCCGGCTGCGCTCCCAGGAGTGGGCGAAATAGGGTACCGGCGTCGCCGGCGCTGGCCTTTCGTCCTCCTCATCCTCCTGGTCCTGCTGACCGCGGCGGCCACCGCGGTCGATTTCATCGTCCGCGACGCCACCGAGAACGCAGTGGCGTCGGATGTCCGCACCTCGACCCATGCGGCCCGGGCGACGGTGGCCATCTCGTCGTTCCCGTTCCTCTACAACGTGGCCGTCAACGGGCTGGTCGACCACATCGTGGTGGACGACTACGAGGTGCCGGCCGGGACGCTTCGTATCGACCAGGTCCATCTGGACGTGCACGACGTGCGCCTCGACCGCCACCAGCTCCTCCAGGACCGCCACGTCCACATCACCTCGGTGAGCCGGGCCACCATCACGGTGGTGGCCAAGCTGTCCAGCCTGCAGAGCAGTCTGGCCAACGACGTGGGCCTCGAGGTCACGGGTCGCTCGTCGGACGCCCTGTCGGTGCAGGCGCTGGGCCGGACGGTGGCGACCGTCGACCTGACCCGGATCCCGATCGTTCCCCTGTGCCCGGTCACCATCGAGCACACGGGCGGCACCTACCGCTTCACCTGCACGGTGGCGCCGGTGCCGCAGAGCGTCCTCGACGCCCTGTCACAGGCGGCGAGCGCCCGTGGGCTCTAGCCCTGCAGCCGGTCCTCCACCGAACGGACCTTGGCCTCCATGCGCCCACCGGGGTCGTCGGCCACGACATCCATCTTGACCACTACCGACAGGCGCGGCGCCACAGCGGTCACGTGGTCGACGCATCGCTTGATCACAGCCATCACCGAGTCGTAATCGCCTTCCACGTTGGTGAACATGGCGTTGGTCTGGTTGGCCAGGCCGCTGGCCCGGACGATGGCCACGCACTCGGCCACGACCTCCCCGACCGATTCGCCGACGCCGAGGGGGGTGATCGAGAAGGCGGCGATCATTCCCGGAAGTTCTCGAACTGGAGCGGCAGGCCGAAGTCCTCCTCGCGCAAACCGGCGATGACGTTCTGCAGGTCGTCGCGCTTCTTGCCCGTCACCCGGACCTGATCGCCCTGGGTGGACGACGACACCCCCTTCGGTCCGTGCTCCTTGATCCACTTGTTGATGGACTTGGTGTGATCCGAGGACAGCCCGGCCTTCAAGGCGATGGTCTGGCGCACCGTGCCCTTGGCCGCCTCCGCCGGCTGGCCGGGGTCGAGCGCCTTGAGCGACACCTTGCGCTTGACCAGCTTCTCCTCGACCACCTGCACGACGGCCCGCAGGCGGTCCTCGGTAGACGAATGCAGGTGAAGCTCGGTGCCGGACAGCTCGACGGAGGAGTCGGTCCCTTTGAAGTCGAACCGGGTGGACAGCTCGCGCGCCGCCTGGTCCACCGCGTTGCGGACCTCCTGCATGTCGACCTGGGACACGATGTCAAAGGTGGGCATGAGGCTTTACGCTAGTCCCCCCATGGACCTCCTCCCCCGCCTGGGCGACACGCCGGTCTCCGTGGCCGGAAGGGCACTGACGGGGGAGGAGCTGGCCGGTGCAGCCGGTGCCTATGCGGCTCGGGTGGCCGGCCTGGGCACGGTGGCGGTGACCGCCGAGGCCACGCTCGAGACGGTGGTGGCCGTGGTGGGGGCCCTCCGGGCCGGTGTCACCGTGGTCCCGGTCCCACCCGATGCCGGGCCCATGGAGCGCGAGCACATCCGGCGCGACAGCGGGGCGGCCACCGGCCCGCCGGTCGATGTGGCGGCCCGGGCCGACTACCGCGATGCCCCCGCAGAGGCCGGGAGGCCGGCCATGGTGCTCTACACCAGCGGCACCACCGGGCTGCCCAAGGGAGTGATGCTGAGCGGGGCCGCCATCGCCGCCGACCTGGACCTGCTGGCTGCGGCGTGGGAGTGGACCGAGGACGACGTGCTGGCGCATGGCCTGCCTCTCTTCCACGTGCACGGCCTGGTCCTGGGGGTGCTCGGCCCGCTGCGGGTCGGCAGCCCGCTGGTCCACACCGGGCGGCCCACCCCGGCCGCCTACGCCGAGGCCGGGGCCAGCCTGTACTTCGGCGTGCCCACAGTCTGGTCGCGCCTGGCGGCCGACCAAGCGGCCGCCTCCGCCCTGCGGTCGGCCCGGCTGCTCGTCTCCGGCAGTGCCGGCCTGCCCGTCCCGGTGTTCGAGCAGATGAGGGCGCGGGCCGGGCAGGCGCCGATCGAGCGCTACGGCATGACCGAGACCCTCATCACCATCAGCGGTACCCCCTCGGCCGACCGCCGGCCCGGGTGGGTGGGCCTTCCCCTCCCCGGGGTGGCCACCCGTCTGGTGGGCGACGACGGCCAGGCGCTGCCCATGGACGGCGAGACGGTGGGTGAGCTCGAGGTGCGCACCCCCACCCTGATGACCGGCTACCTGAACCGGCCCGACGACACCGCCGCGGTCATCACCGCGGACGGGTGGATGAGGACCGGTGACGTGGCCTGCATCGGTGCGGACGGCTGGCACCGCATCGTGGGTCGCCAGTCGACCGACCTGATCAAGAGCGGCGGCTACCGCATCGGCGCCGGCGAGGTGGAGGCGGCCCTGCTGGCCCACCCGGCAGTGGCCGAGGCGGCCGTGGTGGGCCGTCCCGACGAGGATCTGGGCCAGGTGGTGGTGGCCTACGTGGTGGCCCGCCGGCCGGTCGGCGGGGCCGAGCTCACCGACTTCGTGTCCGGCTCGCTCTCGGTGCACAAGCGCCCCCGGCGGGTCGTGCTGGTGGACGAGCTACCGCGCAACGCCATGGGCAAGGTACAGAAGAAGCTGCTCGACTGAGCCCCCGCTCAGCGCCGGCCCAGGCGGGAGAAGCGGGGCGGTCGCTTCTGCTGGAACGAGGCCACGCCCTCCTTGAAGTCGTCGCTGGCGAAGCTCTTCATCATGCGGCGGCGGGCATCCTTCTCGGCCGGCCCGAGCGTGGCCGTGAGGTCCTGGTACACCTGGGATTTGATCACCGCCATGGAGGCGGGTGACACGTTCCCGGCCAGCTGGCGCACGTAGTCGATGGCGTGGGGCAGGACCTGATCGGCGGGCAGGGCCCGATTCACCACGCCCATCTCGGCCGCCTCGGCCCCGGTGATGCGCCGGGAGGAGAAGAGCAGGTCGAGGGCCCGCCCGGCGCCCACCAGCCGGGGCAGCAACCAGGCCACACCCCACTCGCCGATCAGCCCCCGCTGGGAGAACGCGGTCAGCAGGGGGGCGTCCTCGGCCATGAACCGCAGGTCGCAGCAGAGGGCGATCGGGACGGCCATGCCGGCGCAGGCCCCGTTGATGGCCGCGATCACCGGTTTCTCGACACCCAGCAGGTAGGTGTACTCGCCGTCGAGGTCGGCCGGGATGGGATGGGGTGGCGTCAGGTCCAGGTCCACCCCGGCGGTGGGTATGTCACCGCCGCTGATGTCCTGCAGCATGTACATGTCGGCGCCGGCGCAGAACGCCCGTCCCGCCCCCGTGATCACGATGCCGACCACGGCCGGGTCCCGCTCGGCCCGGTAGACGGCGTGACGCAGCTCGGCGGCCATGCTGAGGGTCATGGCGTTGAGGACCTCGGGCCGGTTGAGGGTGATGAGGCCCACCGGGTCCTCTACGGAGTAGGTGATCTCCTGGTACACCCGCCCATCTTGCCCGTTTCCCGCGACGTCAGGGCCGGGTGCCGGCCGGGACGAAGCCCGAACCGCCGATCCAGTTGGTCCACACCACGGCACCGGTGTAGGGCGCCTCGACAGTGTGGTCGCCTCCGATGTACATGGCCACGTGGTAGATGGTCGACGGCTGGGCCGGGTTGGTGGCCCAGAACACCAGGTCGCCCATCTGCAGGCTCGACAGCGACACGTGGGTGCCGGAGTCGTACTGGTCGGCGGCGATGCGGGCGATGTCGACCCCGGCCGCCTGCCAGGCCCGCATCACCAGCCCGGAGCAGTCGAAGGAGCTCGGCCCGGTACCGCCCCACTGGTAGGGCTTGCCGATCTGGGCCATGGCCCACTCCATGGCCCGGTCGCCGGCGGAGCTCACCGTGTGGAAGAGGGCCAGGCGGGGGATGGTGTCGGAGGCGGCCGCCCCGAAGGGGTAGACGTCGCCGGAGTGGGTCACCTCCCAGTAGCCCTGGCCGCCGGGGTCGGCGACGATGCGCGCCGCCGCCAGTCCCCGGCCGCCCAGCGAGCCGTAGAAGGACGCGTCGCCGAAGGAGAAGACCCCGCCGTCGGAGCCCATCAGCCAGTAGCCGTGGGCGTCGGGGGTGGACGCCATGGCCACGATGGGGGCGGCCAGGTGGGTGTTGCCGGTGGAGCCGTAGAAGTGGGCGTCGCCGAAGGAGAAGATGCCGCCGTCGGCGGCGAAGAGCCAGTAGCCGTGGCCGTCGGGGGTGGCCGCCATGCCGACGATGGGTTGGTCCAGCCGTAT
>JAKBAX010000192.1 GCA_021808785.1 Actinomycetes bacterium
TATAGTCACCTGGCTCCCACCAAGTCGGTTCCGTCCGCGTTCTTCGACCGCGACGCATCCGAGGAGATGGTGGCCAACCTGATCTTCGGTCTGTTCGAGACGGACGGGTGGGTGGCGGTAGAGCAGACCGGCGGCCTACGAGTCGGCTTGACCACCACCTCCGAGCAACTGGCGCAGCAGGTGCACTGGCTCCTGCTCCGTTTCGGGATCGGGAGCAAGGTCGGCCGATACGATCCCACCCAGAAGAGGCCGAGCCTTATCGGCGGCCGCACGGTCCAATCCGAGCTGCCGTGCTGGGAGGTCCGGGTTTCCGGTGTGGACAATGTCGAGCGCTTCGCCGACGCCGTCCCCGCATGGGGGCCGCGTGGACAGCGCCTGGCCTCGGAGATCGCGGCCCGGTCGGGAGATATCCGGCGCGGCTCGCAGCGCGGCTACCTGCCCACCGCCGCCACCGCCCCGGTGCTGGCCCACCTCGAGGCCCTCGGGGTCAGCGCCGCGCAAGGCGCCAGGCTCATCGGGAAGACAGCCGGGGACCCGCGGGGTGGTTTGCGTCAGGTGCTGGGCCACGGCCGCCTCCGGCGGGATCGCCTGGAGCGGCTGGCTGATGCGCTCGACAGCGCCTTCCTGCGCGAGGTGCTCGACGAGGATGTCTGGTACGACAAGATCACCGTCGTCTACGCGCCCGAGTGGCGCCGGATCTACGACATCGAGGTCGACGAGCACCACACCTTCGTGGCCAATGACGTCGTGATCTCGAACTGCAGCCCCCCGTTCAAACAAGCCGAGTTCGACATCATGTATGGCAAGGGCATCAGCCGGGAGGGGTCGCTCATCGACGTGGCGGTCGATCTGGGCATCGTCAAGAAGGCGGGTGCCTGGTACACCTACGAGGGGGAGCAGCTGGGCCAGGGCCGGGAGAACGCCAAGGGCTTCCTGGCCGAGAACCTCGAGGTCATGATCGAGATCTCCGAGAAGGTGCGCCAGCAGGTCGGCCTCGGAGGTGACGGGGACTCGGACGAGCTCGGCCTCGACCCCCGCGACGACGAGCCGATCTCGCTCGAAGACTGAACCTCGAGCCAGCCCTTCCCAGCCCTTCCCAGCCCGGGTAGGGGCGCAGGTCGATGCCCGGGCCGGGAGGTGGCTGCTTCCGCATCGACGGGGCGAACCGGACCGCCATCCGGCTGCGGGTGGAGGGCTGTGCCGTTACCGGCGAGATGGTGGCAGGAGGGGGCCCTTCGTACCCGTAGAATGAGCGGTCGTGTCGCGCCGCTTCTACGTCCGTACCTTCGGCTGCCAGATGAACGAGCACGACTCGGCCCGCGTCGCCGCGCTCCTCGAAGCGGACGGGCTGGAAGCCTGCGACGGGCCCGAATCGGCCGACGTGATTGTCCTCAACACGTGCTGCATCCGGGAGAACGCCGATAACAAGCTGTACGGCCACCTCGGCCATCTGAAGACCTTGAAGGACGCCAATCCGGATCTGCAGATCGCCGTCGGGGGATGCCTGGCCCAGAAGGACCGGGAGGCCATTCAGAGGCGGGCTCCGTGGGTGGACGCGGTCTGGGGTACCCACAACACGGGTCGGGCCGCCGAACTGCTGGCGCAGGCCCGGGCGGGGAGCGGTCCGGTCTTCGAGGTCCTCGACGACCGTGGTGAGGACCCCTCCGACTTCCCGAGCGCCCTGCCGGTGCGCCGCGACGCCGGGTGGAGCGCCTGGGTCACCATTCAGATCGGCTGCGACAACCAGTGTGCGTTCTGCATCGTCCCCTCGGTGCGTGGCCCTGAGGCCAGCCGCCCGTTCGGCCGGATAGTCGAGGAGGTGGCGGGGATGGCGGCGAGCGGGACCGTCGAGGTGACCCTCCTCGGCCAGAACGTCAACTCCTACGGGCGGGACCTCACCACCCGGCTGCGGACCGCCCCGGACTGGGCCGACGCGGCCGACCTGGCCGGTAGCGAATGGTCCGGCGCCGACCGGCCCCGGGCGCGGCCCCTGTTCGCCGACCTGCTGCGGGCGGTGAGCCGGGTGGAAGGGATACGGCGGGTGCGCTATACCAGCCCCCACCCGAAGGATCTGCGACCGGAGACCATCGAGGCCATGGCCACCGAGGATGCTGTCTGCCCCCACCTGCACCTGCCCCTGCAGTCGGGCAGCGACCGGGTACTGGCCGCCATGCACCGGGGATACACCGCTCGTCGCTACCTCGAACGGCTGGCCGCGGCCCGGGCCGCCATCGACGACCTGGCGGTCACCACCGACATCATCGTCGGCTTCCCGGGCGAGACCGACGACGATTTCGAGCGGACCCTCGAGGTGGTGGCCGAGGCCGGCTACGACAGCGCCTACACGTTCATCTACTCACCCCGGCCCGGTACCGAGGCGGCCGACTGGGTCGACCGCTACGTGCCCTCCGACGTGGTGGCCGAGCGCTTCGAGCGATTGCGGGTGGTGGTGGAGCGGTCGGCCCTGGCCAAGCACCAGGCCCGGACCGGTCGGGTCGAGGAGGTCCTCGTCGAGGGTCCCTCCAAGCGGGATCCGGACACGATCAGCGGGCGTACGGCCCAGGGCAAGCTGGTCCACCTGCGGGCCGAACCGGCCGCCCTGCCTGCCGGGACCTGGGCCGATGTGCTCATCACCCGCGGGGCACCACACTTCCTGGAGGGGCGCCTGGTCGAGGTGACCGCCCGCCCGTCGCACCGTAGCCGGATCCCCGTGGTGGCCGGCTGAGCAGCCCGGAGCGGGCCGGACCGGATCCGGAGGGAGGCCGGCATCTGGCCCTGGTGGGCTGCACCGCGTCGGGCAAGTCGGCGGTCGCCCTGGAGCTGGCCCGGCGGCTGGGCCGCACCGAGATCGTCACCGTCGACTCCATGCAGGTCTACCGCGGCATGGACATCGGCACGGCCAAGCCGTCGGCGGCCGAGCGGGCCGAGATCCCCCATCACCTGCTGGACGTGGCCGACCCGTCCGAGGAGTGGACCGTCACCCGCTGGGCCGAGGCGGCCCAGGCGGTCATCGCCGGTATCGAGGGGCGTGGCCACCGGGCGTTGCTCGTGGGGGGCACGGGGCTCTACTTCCAGGCGGCGGTGGACGGGCTGCGACCACCAGGGCGCTATCTGGAGGTCCGGGCCGAGCTGGAGCAGGAGAGCGACACGCCGGGACTGCACCGGCGCCTGGTCGCGGTTGACCCCCTGGCCGCCTCCCGGATGGAGCCGACCAACCGCCGGCGGGTGGTCCGGGCGCTAGAGGTGTCACTCGGCAGCGGCCGCCCTTTTTCCTCCTACGGCCCCGGTCTCGACGCCTACCCCGAGACCCCGTGGCGCCTGGCCGGTCTGTGGCTGCCGAGACCGGTCGTGGCCCGGCGCATCGACGACCGGCTGGACCAGATGGTCGCCGCCGGCCTGGTCGGAGAGGTCGAGCGCCTGCGGCCGGCCGGCCTGTCGCGCACCGCTCGCCAGGCGCTCGGCTACCGGGAGGTCCTGGCCCACCTGGAGCAGGGCCGGCCGCTCGATCAGGCGGTAGCCGAGGCCAAGCGCCGGACCCGGGCCTTCTCCCGCCGCCAACGGGTGTGGTGGCGGCGCGACCCCCGCATCCGTTGGTACGGGACGTCTGTCAATCCACTCGCCGTGACAGCCCAGATCCTGGGAGACTGGACCCACCCATGATTCCCCTCGTCAAGCTCCACGGTCTGGGCAACGACTTCCTCGTCTCGTTCAGCGAAGGTGGGCCCGGGCTGGCCCGAGCCGCCTGCGAGCGCCACACCGGCATCGGTGCCGACGGCCTCATCCTGGGCGGGCGCACCGGATCCGGCCAGCTGAGCTTCCGCCTGTGGAATGCGGACGGGAGCGAGGCTGAGATGAGCGGCAACGGGATGCGTTGCCTGGCCCATGCCGCCCTCGACGCCGGCCTGGTCGAGGAGGCGGAGCCGTTTGCGGTCATGACCAGCGTGGGGCGCCGGGACGTGACCATCCGGCGCACCGGCCCCGGCCGGGCGTGGGCGGTGGTCGACATGGGAGCGGTCAAGGTCAGGGGTGACGCGGGCGGCGTCTGCAACGTCGGTCACGGGTCGCTGCTGGTCGACGTGGGCAACCCCCACCTGGTGGTCCTCGGACCGGAACCGGATGCAGTGGACGTGGGCCGGCTCGGCCCCGAGCTGGAGAGGTCGGACCCGGCCGGTCTCAACGTCGAGTTCGTGACCCTCGGGCCGGGCCCTGACGCGGTGACCATGCGGGTGTGGGAGCGGGGCGTGGGCGAGACCCGGGCCTGCGGCACCGGCTCGGTGGCCGCCGCGGTGGCCCTGCACCACTGGGGGCGGGTCGGTTCTGCGGTGACGGTCCATCAGCCCGGCGGGGCAGTGGCCGTCGAGGTGGGCGCGGGCGGCACGGCCACCCTGGCCGGCCCGAGCGAGCGGGTCGCGTCGTGCGAGTGGGAGCGCCCGGCTTGAGCCTCATCGAACGGAGCTTCCGGGAGAAGATCGTGCTGGTGGGGGTGACCATGCCCCCCGCTCGCGAGGAGGATACGGAGAGCCACCTGGACGAGTTGGCCCTGCTGGTCGATACCGCCGGGGCCGACGAGGCGGGCCGGGTGCTGCAGCGGCGTGACCATCCCGACCCGGCCACCTTCGTGGGCAAGGGCAAGGCGGAGGAGCTGCGCGACCTGTCCAACGCGCTCGACGCCGACACCGTCGTCTTCGACGACGAGCTGTCGCCGGCCCAGTCCCGCAACCTGGAGAAGATCCTGGGCCGCACCGCCATCGACCGCACCGCGGTCATCCTCGACATCTTCGCCCAGAACGCCCGCACCCAAGAGGGCAAGGCCCAGGTCGAGCTGGCCCAGATCGACTACCGCCTGCCCCGGTTGCGGGGCCGGGGCACCCAGCTGTCCCGCCTGGCCGGCGGCATCGGGACCCGGGGTCCGGGCGAGACACAGCTCGAGGTGGACCGGCGGCGGCTGGTGCGGCGCAAGAACCGGTTGGAGAGCGATCTGCGGCGCCTGACCGAGCAGCGCCGGCTGCAACGCAAGGCCCGCCGGCGCAGCCGGCTCTCCAACGTGTCGCTGGTCGGATACACCAACGCCGGCAAGTCGACCCTGCTCAACCGCCTCACCGACGCCGGTGTGCTGGTCGAAGACCGTCTGTTCGCCACCTTGGATCCACGGACCCGGCGCCTGGACCTGCCCGGCGGGGAGGCTGTCTTGTTGTCCGACACCGTGGGCTTCGTCCGCAAGCTGCCCCACCAGCTGGTCGAGGCGTTCCGCTCCACCCTCGAGGTGGTGACCGAGTCCGACCTCCTCGTGCACGTGGTCGACTCCGCCTCGCCCGATCCCGAGTCGCAGATCGAAGCGGTGCGGGCCGTGCTCGGCGACATCGGTGCCGGGTCGGTGCCGGAGCTGCTGGCCTTCAACAAGTGCGACTCGTCACCTGACGCGGCGGGTCGGCTGCTGGCCCGCCATCCCGGTTCGGTGGCCCTGTCCGCCCTGACCGGGGCCGGGCTGGAGCACCTGCTCGAGGTGGTGGGGGACCGGCTGCGGGCCGCCGCCGAGGTCATCGAGCTGCACATTCCCTACGACCGGGGAGACGTGCTGGCCGCGGTGCACCGGGAGGGGGAGGTGCTGACCGAGGAGCACGACGAGTCCGGATCGCACGTGCGGGTGCGGGTGGACGGAGCGGGAGCGGCCCGTTTTCGCGCCTTCTCGGTGGTGCCGTGAGCGGAGCGCGCCATGAGACCGGTCCGGGGCGCTTCGAGCCGCCGGCCTATCCGTACGACCGCCTGGAGGAGGCCCGCCACCTGGCCGCGGGCCACGACGGCGGCGTCGTGGATCTGTCCATCGGCACCCCCAACGACCCGCCGCCGGCCGCCGTCATGGCTGCTCTGGCCGACCTCACCGACAGCAGTGGGGCGGCCCGCGGCTACCCCCCGTCCATCGGCTCCGCGGCGCTGCGGGCGGCCATATCGGCGTGGACCAAGGAGCGGCTCGGGGTGTCGGTTCCGCCCGATGCGGTGGCCGCCTGCGTGGGCACGAAGGAGTTCGTGGCCACCGCACCTCAGTGGCTGCGCCTGCGCCGTCCCGACCGTGACACGGTTCTATACCCGGCCGTTTCCTACCCCACCTACCAAATGGGTGCCGTGCTGGCCGGCCTGCGGGCGGTGCCGGTGCCGGTCGACCGGCAATGGCGAATCGACCTGTCGGCCATCGCTCCGTCCGACGCGGCGCGCGCCCTCATGTTGTGGGTCAACACCCCCGGCAACCCGGCCGGCGGTCTCGACGACCTGGCTGCGGCGGCCGGGTGGGGGCGCCGCCACGACGTGACCGTGTGCAGCGACGAGTGTTACGCCGAGTACACGTGGGACGGCCCGCCCCGAACCATTCTGGGCCACGGCTTTGGCCCGGACGGCCTGGCGGGGGTGCTGGCGCTCCACTCGCTCTCGAAACGCTCCAACCTGGCCGGCCTGCGCTTGGGTTGGTACGCCGGGGACCCGGATCTGGTCCGGTACCTGCGCGAGGTGCGCAAGCATGCCGGGCTCATGGTGCCCGGTCCGGTCCAGAGGGCGGGGGTGGTGGCCCTCGGCGACGCCGGCCACGTGATCGGCCAGCGCGACCGCTATCGGATCCGGCTGGAGCGGGCGGCCGAACTCGTGGCATCGGTCGGGGCGCCCGCACCGCTACCCGCCGGCGGCTTCTACCTGTGGGTACCGGTTCCCGGTGGCGACGAATGGGACTTCACCGAGTGGCTGGCCCGCCGGGGCGGGGTCCTGGTGTCGCCGGGGTCGTTCTACGGGGAGGCGGGGGCCGGTTACGTCCGGGTGGCGATGGTGGCGCCCCTGTCGGCCATCGAGGTGGTAGCCGGTCGGCTGGCCGCCGGTGGGGGGATGTACCGCCGGGCCTGACCTGAGGAGCGGTCGCGAAACTCGCGAAGAGACCTACTGAGCGGTGTGGAGGCTGGCGTTCAGGTCACCCCAGGATCCCGACCGGGCCAGGGCTTGCACCGCTCCGGTCCGGCTGTTGCGGCGGAACAGCAGGCCGGAGAGTCCGCTCAGATCCCGGGCCTTGGTGGTCCGACCATCGGGCAGGGTGACCACCGTCCCGGCTGTGAGGTAGAGGCCGGCTTCCACCACGCAGTCGTCACCGAGTGCGATGCCCAGACCGGAATTGGCTCCGAGGAGGCCGCGTCGGCCCATCGAGACCCGCTCCTTGCCGCCGCCGGAGAGGGTCCCCATGGTCGAGGCGCCGCCTCCGACGTCGCTGCCGTCGCCGATCACGACACCCTGGCTGATGCGGCCCTCGATCATGGCTACTCCGAGCGTGCCGGAGTTGAAGTTGACAAAACCTTCGTGCATGACCGTGGTGCCCTCGGCCAGGTACGCACCGAGGCGGACCCGGCTGGCGTCGGCGATACGCACGCCGGAGGGGACCACGTAGTCGACCATCTTCGGGAACTTGTCGACGGAATGGACCTGGAGCGCCACCCCCGATTGCCGGCAGCGGAGCCGCACCTGGCTCAGATCGTCGGGGTGGACCGGTCCCAACGTCGTCCAGCACACATTGGGTAGCGCACCGAACAGCCCGTCGAGGTTGAGCTCGTTCGGACGGACCAATCGGTGGGAGAGCAGATGGAGCCGCAGGTAGGCGTCGGCCCCTCCCGCCACCGGTGCGTCGAGATCGAGCGATACCCGGGTGGCCCGCGTACTGACCCCGCGGAGCGGGTCCTCCATCTCCATCTGGAGCAGGGCGCCATCGGGTTCGGCCGGCCCCGCGGGTGGCGGGCCGAGCTGGGGATCGGGGTAGAAGGCGTCGAGGAACTGGTCACCACGCATGGTGGCCAGCCCGTCGGCCCAGGCCTGTCGTGTCACGCCCGGGAGCGTAACGGCAGATCGGCCAAGCGCGGGCCGCCTCTCAGAGCCGGCGCAAGACCGTGACCACCTTGCCGTAGATGTGCACGTCCGAGGGATCGAACACCATCGGGCCCATGGTCGGGTTGGCCGGGTTGAGGACCACCTTGGACCCCTTGCGGCCGTAGGTCTTGACGGTGGCCTCGTCGCCGGGGATGCCGGCCACCACCACATCACCCTTCTCTGCCTCGGACTGCTGGCGGACCACGACGAAGTCGCCGTCGAGGATGCCGGCGTCGATCATCGACTGGCCGCGTACCCGGAGCATGAACAGCTGCCCGTCGCCGGTGAAGTCCTCGGGCAGGGGCAGGAGCTCCTCGACGTTCTCCTGGGCCAGGACGTCGGTGCCGGCGGCGACCTCACCGAGGAGGGGTACGTGACGGGTCGGCCGGCGCTCGATAGCGGCACCGGAGGTGGCGTCGTAGCGCACCTCGATAGCCCGGGGCTTGGT
>JAKBAX010000193.1 GCA_021808785.1 Actinomycetes bacterium
CCAACTTCCACTGCAACCTGGCCTGCGACTACTGCGCCGTCGGTTCCTCCCCGAAGGCCCGCCGGCGGGCCATGACCTCCGAGCGGTTCACCGCCCTCGTCGACGAGGCGGTCGCCGAGGGTTTCGGCGAGCTGTACGTCACCGGTGGCGAGCCGTTCCTGCATCCCGACATCATCGACCTCCTCCTCTACGCCGCCGCGCGTCTGCCTACCGTCGTGCTGACCAACGCCATGCTCCTCGGGGGACGCCGGGCCGGCGGTCTCGGGCGCCTGGCCGCTACCGGGCAACTGGTGGTGCAGACCTCCCTCGACGGGTCCCGGCCCGAAATCCACGACGCCCACCGGGGCCGGGGCTCGTGGACCCGGGCGGTGGCCGGGATACGCCAGGCCACCCAAGCCGGTCTGGACGTCCGGGTGGCGCTCACCGAGACCCCCGAGAACCGCCACGACATCGCCGCCATGGCCGAGCTGGTCGCCTCCCTCGGCGTGGCCCCCGAAGGCTTCGCCGTCCGACCTCTGCTGCAACGGGGTCTGTCGGGCGAGGGGATCGACATCGGGCCGTCCAGCACCGTCGCGGAGATCACCGCCACCACCGACGGCTACCACTGGCATCCCGCCGGCGCCGACACCGAAACCAGCCCCGACATGATCCTCGGCCCGCCCGACACCCCCCTGGCCGAGGTCAAGCGGCTGGTCACCGAGCGCTTCTTCGTCGCCCGCCTGGCCGACGGCAGCCTCCCCCAGCCTTATCGCTGCGCCATCTGAGCCGAGCTGAGCTGAACCCGACCGGGCGCCGGGCCCGGCCGGCGGGACCCCCGGTCGGCTCAGCCGGACGCCGGGGTCGGGGTCGGCCGGCGGCGGGTGGGGAGGGGTAGCAGCTGGGCCAGCTGGCGGTTCTCCTCGGGGTCGAGGAGGCTGTGCTGCACGCAAGCCGGTACCAGCTCGCCGGTCTCGGGGTGGGCCATGGCGTAGGAGCAGGCGGCCAGCCGTTCCTGCACCTCCACGATGGCCGGGTCGCTGGAGGTCTGGCCGCGGCGCATCAGCTCCCACGCCGGGGCCACGTCCTCGGCGTGCATGAAGCGGTGCATGACGAAGGTCATGGGCCGGGGCCGGTGGCGCAGCAGCTCCAGGGGCCCGACCCGGCGCACCGCCCGGGCCAGCCACCCGGCGGCGGTGACCGCGGTGCTCGGGTGGGCCACGATGATGCGGGCCAGGCGGGCGGCCAGCAGCTTGGGCGGGGCGTTGAAGTGCACGCCGCCGAAGTAGCGGAAGAACCGGTCCCGGGCGGCCCGGTCGCGGGGGTCGTCGGCGTCGAGGAGGCTGTGCCAGCGGTCGCCGACGTAGAACCCCCAGGCTGTGCGGTTGCAACGGCTGTCACCGACCTCCAGGACGTCCCAGGGCAGGCGGCCGCCGGCGCCCTCCTCGATGCGGGACCACACCGCGTCGGCGTCGAGGCTGCGGAAGTCCCCCTTCCAGCGGACGCTGTTGCCGACGTAGGCGGCGGGCTGGAACGACAGCATCTTGAACCCCATGTCCCGGGTCGCCCTCACCACCTCGGCGATCTGGTCGGCGTTCTCGGGGGTGACGGTCATGTTGTGGGCCAGGTAGGAGCGGACGCCGTGCTCGGCGTGCAGGCGGGAGAACATCTCGCAGAAGGCCCGCCGGTGGCCGTGCAGTTCGTCCTCCCGCTCGGGGCGGCGGGCCCCGGACCGGCCGACCATGGTGGTATCGAAGTGCCCGGCGAACGAGACGTAGCCGAAGCGGGGCCGCCCGTCGGGGTGCACGCACAGGCGGCGCAGGTAGTCGTAGTCGAAGTCCCCGTGGGTCATGCTCATCGGGTTGCGACCGAACGAGCGCATCACCTCCCACGCCCGGGCGTGATCCTCGGCGTCGAGCAGGGTCACCTCCCCCCCGATGAGCTGGGCGTGACCGTGGGGGCCCCGCCGCTCTCGGAACAGCTCCATCTGGCGGGTGATCTCGGTGACCGTGTGGTCCCCGTCGGTCCGCACCCGGTTGGCCTCGGCCGAGTGGTAGCAGGGCTGGCAGGAAAAATTGCAGCGGGGGAACACGCCATGGGTCCCTTCGCAGCCCACCGCGTGGCGGCCGATGGTCTGGGCCGGAGTGCGGGACCGCTCCGGCAGCTCGGCCCACCGGCGGGCGTAGGCGGCCCGGGTCTCGGGGTCCACGGCCCGGGTGAGCCGCTCCCATTCGGCCAGCTTGGTGCGCACCGCCCGCACCGCCGAGGCCAACCAGCCGGACCCTCCGCCGGCCGTCGCCGACCCGGAGTCGATCATCTCGTTCGCCTGTTTCATAGTTCCAGAACCCCCCGAGCGCCTCGGAACATTCCCTCCCCCGGTTCGGGCCCACCGCGGCAGCCGGGAACATCGCGGCGGCCGAGCGGGTTACCGTCGCATCCGATCCCTTGGAGAGCCATGCCCTACGTCCTTGGCAGTCTGGTCGCCGTGTTCGTCGTGGTGATGGCTGTCGCTGCGCTGACCGGGAGGTTCCGCCCCCGGACGTGCTGCCCGGCCGACCCGACCCGGGACCTCCGCATGCGCGCCGCCCTCGGCGACCGGCCCCCCACCAGCCCCTCAGCTCGCGCTGACTACCCCGATGGTCGCCCCGGCGTCGCGCCTGACCCCCCCGACCCCCGGGAGCCGGCCTGACGGCCCGGACCCGGCCGCGACCATCCGGCTCAGCCGTGCCCGGGTCCGGCGCCCGGCCGGCTCAGGACGCCACGGCCAGCTTGGCCGGGAGGGCCTCTGCGCAGCCGCACCAGGCCGGTTGGTCCCCGATCTGGTGGTCGTGGCCGACATCGGTGAAGGCGTCGTCGTCGAACGCCCCGGCGCGAGCCCGCACCACCCGGGTCACGGCGGCCACCACCCGGTAGTCCCACTGGGTCCCGGTGTGCTCGGCGAGGACCGTAAGGGCCTTCTCCTGGCCCGCCCCGGCCCGGTACTGGCGGGTGTTGGCGATGGCGTCGTAGGCGTCGCAGGCGGCCACGATGCGCGCCCCGATAGGGATGTCCCCGCCGGCCCGCCCGTCGGGGTAGCCCCGGCCGTCGACACGCTCGTGGTGGCCGCGTATCACCGGGGCCAGGTCGGCCAGGGCCGGCGCCCCCAGGACCAGACGCTCGCCGTCGACGGGGTGGCGCTTGACGATCTCGTACTCGGCCGGTTCGAGCGCCCCGGCCTTGTTGAGGATGTGATCGGGTACCTGCAGCTTGCCGATGTCGTGGAGCAGGCCGCCCAGGGCCACCACCCTCACCTGGTCGAACGACAGGCGCAGCTCCTCGGCGACAGCCGCCGCCATGTGGGCGGTGCGCACCACGTGGTTGCGGGTGATGGGGTCCTTCCTCTCCAGGTCGGCGACGAAACGCCCCACCAGAGGGTCGAGCCCGACCTCGATGGCCCGCAGCGGCGTTATGGCGTCGATGGGGGCCATGAGCAGCGCCGCCGTTCCCGAGCGGCGGTAGGTCGCGGCGGCGATGACCGTGCCGGCCAGCACCCCGGTGGCGTCGAGGCCGTGGGCCAGCCAGAACGCCGGGGTCCACGGCCCCCGGGCGACGAACACCAGATTGGAGGCGGCCAGGAACACGGCGCTGACCGAAACCGCCAGAGGTCCCTTGGACCGGGCCAGCCACCCGAGACGAAGGTGACGGAACGACAGCAACCCGCAGAACGCCACGATGGGCGCCACCGCCAGGGCCGCCACGGCAGTGCCAGCCGGGGGAGCGGGCAGCCAGTCGGGACGGGCCAGCACCGCCGCGAACAGCACCGTCTGGGCGGCCAGGGCGGCCAGGACCAGCGGGCGCCAGGCGGTCATCACCCGGTTGGCCCAACGGCGGCGGGGGAAGAAGGTGGGCCACATGAGCAGCGACCCGACCGGGACGGCCCAGTAGACCGCCGCCGCGGTCGCCGTGTTCGGACCGTAGATGATCCCGGGGACGGTGAGCCCGTGGGCGAGGGGCAGCAGTGACACGCTCATGAAGAACGTGCCCAGGGCGGCGGCCTCGGCGACGCCGCTACGCCACGCCCGGAGCACGACCAGGCCGGACGTGACCACGCACAGGGAGGCGGCGACCAGGACCAAGGCGAACAGCACCGCCGGGTGCACCCAGGCGGTGGGCGCCAGCCGACCGAGGGTCAGCTCGGATCCGCCGACGACGACCCAGGCGGCCAGCCACCCGACCGTCCAGGACCGAAAGCGGACCGCGGCCATGACCCTCATCATCGACTGGGCGCCCGCCGGCCTTGAGCCCGATCAGGGTCCTCCCCCAGCTCGGGCGCCACCGGGGGGGCTCAGGGGCGGCGGTCCAGAGCGGCCGTGGCGGCGGCCATTACCTCCCCGGCGGGGGGGCGGTCGTCGGGGCTGGCCGGCCGCCACAGCGTCCGCACCGACGCCTGCACCATGACCGCGTCGGCCCCCAGCTGGTGGATGTCCTCCTCGGGGCGGTGCAGGCGCTGGCGGCGCAGCACGGCCCGGGCGTAGACGGCCAGGGTGCCCGGGCTGTAGACCCGCCACCACCGGGCCCGTCCCACGCCCAGCCGCCGGTACAGGCGGCGCTCGGGGTCGGACAGCACCTCGCCCTGCCAGCCGTTGTAGCGGGCGATGGCCGTCAGGCGGTCGGCCGGGCTGAATCCGACGGCGACCAGACCGATGCGGGGATCAGCGTGGAGCTTCTGCACCTCGACCAGGTGCTGTTGGCAGGGGATTCAATGACGGTGGCGCATCAGGACCAGTACCGCCACGCCGGGCAGGTCCCCGAGGGACCGCTCGGTGCCGTCGGGGCGCAGCAGGCTCAGGTCGGAGACGTCGATCGAGGCGGGGACGGCTTTGGGCATGGGTGATTCTCTCCTCTTGCTTGTTGATGCTCTTGTCGGGCTTGTTGCTCGTGTCGGGTGTCCATGATCCGAACGATGGCTGCGGCCCCGGCTGGTAGGGCCCGGCGGTGCGGTGGGCCGGGTCACAGCCAACGCCGCCGGGGTGCCATGCCAGCTTCGCTCAGCTGCCGGCGGATGCGGGCCCGAGCCCGGTGCAGGCGGCTCATCACCGTCCCGACCGGAACTCCCAGGGCGTGCGCCGCCTCGGCGTAGGACAGGCCTTCGAGGTCCACCAGCTGCACCACCTGGCGCTGGCCGGCCGACAGTCCGGCCAGCGAGCGGGCCACCACCGCTTCGAAGGCGGCGCCCACCACCGTCTGCTCGGCGGATGGCTCGACCTGGGTGGGATCGCCGTTACGCCGGGCCGAAGGGGAGGCTTCGAACGCCTCGGGGTCGCGCAGCAGCTCCGGTCGGCGGCGCCGGTGACGTTTGGCCTCGGCGTGGCGCATGATGGTGAGCAGCCAGGCCCGGGGATGGGCCCCGTCGAAGCGGTCCAGACCCTGGAAGGCCGCCACCAGGGTCTCCTGGACGAGATCCTCGGCGTCGGCGGTGTTGCGGGTCAGGGCCAGTGCCACCCTGGCCAGCACCTCTATCTCGGGCAGAACGAAACGCTCGAAGGTCGCCTCCCGACGACCTGGGCCCGGTGCCGGCACGCCAAGGTAACCCGTCCGGTCGGAGCTCGCATTCCACGGAATGGGAGCTCCCGCCCATCGGGTTCACCATGCCAGTGAATCGTCTGCAGCACCGCCGCATGCGCCGCCTGGTCGAGACCTACACCGACGGCGAGGCCGACCCCCTGACGGCGGGGCGGGTCGGCATCCACCTGTCGCAGTGCCGCTCGTGTCGGGATCTGGCCGACTGGTTGGCCGAGACCAGGGAGGCGCTGCGCCGCCGCGTACCCCGAGGGATCAGCCCGGCGGCAGGTCCTGGTCGGTCGGGCCCTCACCGTCGGCGTTACCCTGCAGGAGGGACGAGCTGAACCGGCGCAGCCGCTCGAGCGATTCGCTGCTGACGGGCTCACCCTGGCGGGACAGGGCGGCCTTCATCTCCCGGTACACCGAGGCCTCCAGCCCGCAGCGCCGGCACACGTCGAGGTGGCTGGCCACCCGCCGGGCGGTGAGCTCGTCGACCTCGCCGTCGAGGTAGGACTGCAGCGTGCGCATGACCTGCAGACAGCTGGCGGTCTCCTGGGTGGCGATCATGCGCCGGGCCCGTGCGCTCACATCTGCCTCCTTGGCGCCAGTCCGGCCCCGACCAGACGCTTGCGCATCCGGGATCGGGCCCGGTGAAGTCGGCTCATGACCGTCCCGATCGGCACGGCCAGGGCCTCGGCGGCCTCGGCGTAGCTCAGACCCTGGACGTCCACCAGGGCCACCACCTCGCGATAGTGGTCCGGTAACCGGTTGAAGGCCTCCTCGACGGCTCCGTCGAACTGCGACCCGAGGACCAGCCCTTCGGTGGTCTCAGTGTCGGCGGGAGCGGCCATGAAGCGGTCCAGATCGACGTCGGGATCGTCGAGGAGCCCCGGCCGTCGCCGGCGGTTCCGGTTGATGTGGGTGTTGCGCAGGATGGTCAGCAGCCACGCTCGGGGATGGCGACCGTCGAACGAGTCGATGCTCCGGTAGGCCCGCAGCAGCGTGTCTTGGACCAGGTCCTCGGCGTCGGCCGCCCGGCCGGTGAGGGACCGGGCCACCCGGAGGAGAACCTCGATCTCGGGCACGACGAACTCGGCGAAGGCCTGATCGGATCGTGACCCCGCCGAGCGCGCCATCATGTCCACCCCACACGAAACCCTACAACGAGTCGGTGCATTCCGCTCCATGGCGGCATCGTCGCCGAAGGTTTGTGGAAGCCAACCCCATCGAGACGGGTTTCGGGCTAAGACATGGCCATGGGCGGAGGGGACCCGGTCGGGCGCCGGAATCGGCCCTGAGACCGGACGCCCGGACCGCAGGACCGACAGGGAGGACTTGTTGATGGGTGCCGATACCACGGGACCGCCGCGACGGTCGGCCGACCGTCCGAGCGCACCGCCGGCGTGGAGCAGTGTCTGGGATTTCGTGGTGCTGGTGGCGAGAGGACACACCTGGCGCACGGCCACGCGGGTGGCCCTCGTGGTCGGCACCATCCTCTCGGCGGTCAACCAGGGGGCGGTCATCGCCTCCGGTCGTTTCGGGGTGGCGGCGGGGGTGCGGGTGGCGGTCAACTATCTGGTTCCTTTCACCGTCGCCAGCATCGGGTACCTGGCCCCCTTCCGCCGACGCCGCCGGCCCGGACCGGGGGAGTGAACCCGGTCGCTCACCGGCCGGAGGGGCGCGCCGGTCGCCAGCGTCGCCCGGCGGACTCTACGAAGAACAAGGCGGCGGCCTGGCGCACCCCCAGGGTCCAGGTCGGGTAGGCCTGGACCGTCAGCGCGACCCGGGCCGGGGTCATACCGGAGCGCATGGCGAGGGTCGGCACGGCGATCATCTCCCCGGCGTGGACGGCCACCACGGTGGCCCCTACGAGCCGGCCCCCGGCCAGACCTCCGGTCAGACGCCGCGGTCCGGCGATCAGCTTGATGTAGCCGTCGGTGCGCCCGGCCGTCACCGCCCGGTCGACCTCGCGGAGCGGCACGTAGGCCACCCGGGCGCCGCGGACGGTGGCCGCCGCGGTGTCCTCGGTGACGCCGACACGGGCCACCTCGGGGTCGGTGAAGGTCACCGCCGGCAGGGCCGACTCGGAGAAGGTCCGGTAGGGCACCCGGCTGAGGACGTTGTTGGCGGCGAGGCGGCCCATCTCGTCGGCGGCGTGGGTGAACGCCGGGCGGCCGGTGACGTCCCCGGCGGCGTAGATGCCCGCCACGTTGGTGCGCAGGTGACGGTCGGTCACGATGTAGCCGCGGCCGTCGGTCGCCACGCCCTGCTCGTCGAGGCCCAGGTCGCCGCTGCGGGGTCGCCGACCGGCGGCCACCAGGATCCTCTCGCCGAGCAAGGAGGTGCCGTCCTCGAGGACCAGGCGGGCCCCACCCCCGGAGTGCTCGACCGAGCGCACCTTCGAGCCGGCGTGGACCTCGACACCGTCGGCCACCAGCGCGTCGGCCACCAGCGCCGAGGCTTCGGGCTCCTCGCGGGGGAGCAGCCGGCGGTCCCCCTCGACCACCTTCACGACGGTGCCGAGACGGGCGAAGGCCTGGGCCAATTCCACCCCGATGGGCCCCCCGCCGAGCACCAGCAGCGACGCCGGGCGGGCGGCGAGGTCGAAGACGTTCTGGTTGGTCAGGACCCGGCTCTCGTCGAGACCGGGTACGGGCGGGATGGCCGGTGCCGTCCCGGTGGCCAGCACCAGGCGGCGGTACCCGACGGAGCGGCCGTCGACGCTGACCCGGCCCGGGCCGGCCAGGGCGGCCCGGGCCTCGATGACGTCGATGCCCTCGGCCCGCAGGACCTGCGCCGACTCGGTCGCCGCCA
>JAKBAX010000194.1 GCA_021808785.1 Actinomycetes bacterium
CATCGACGGCAAGACCTACGCGGTGACGTCGAGCAGCGACATCGACAAGAACGGCGAGGCCACCCTGTCGGATCTGAAGGTCGGTGACAAGGTGACCTTCAGCACGGTGTCCGCGGCCTCCACCCCGACCATCGACAAGCTGCACGCCGGCAACGAGTCCCTCGACCGCCCGTCCGGTCCGCCCGGCGGCGGCCGTCCCTCGGGCAGCACCGGCACCGGCGCCGCTGCCTAACCGCCGCACCGGCACCGGCGCCGCCGCCTAACCGCCGCAGCGGCTACCGCCGCCGCCCAACCGCCGCAGCGGCTACCGCCGGCCGGGCTTCGGTGGCGCCCCACGGGGCGCCACCGGGGCGCCACCGGGGCGCCGACCACCACCTTGTCTAGCGTGGCTGCGGTGACCGAGCAGGAATGGGTGCGGCGCAAGTGGAGAGCAGTGAGGAACTCCCTGGTCGCCATCGCAGTGGCGGCATTTTGTGCCGCCGGCTTCCTGCTCCTCCACGCCTGGACCTACAGCGACGCGTCCGGCGACAGTGGCACGTGCGCCAGCGTCTGGACCGGATCGGCAGGTGACACGCTCGCCAATCTCGAGGTCCTGGAGTTCCCTGCGGCGCGCTTGTGTGCCCACCAGCGTTCGACCCACGGGCGGGAGGCGATCGGCGCGGTCGTCTTCGGCACGGTCGTTCTCGGCTTGGCCGTGTGGGCCCATCGCCAGCCCGATCACCGCAGATGGTCGACCGTCGCCGGTTCGAGTAGCCAGCCGGCCTAGGCGCTTCAGTACCATCCGGCCATGGATCAGCATCTGAAGGTGGGCCAGAAGGCCCCTGACTTCGCCCTGCCGGACCAGAGCGAGAAGGTCACCAGGCTGGCCGACTTTCGCGGCCGGTCCGTACTGGTGTACTTCTACCCGAAGGCCGACACGCCCGGCTGCACCGCCCAGTCCTGCGGCCTGCGGGACATCCTGGGCGATATCGGCGACACCGCGGTGATCGGCATCAGCCCGGACAAGCCGGCCAAGCAGGCCAAGTTCGACGAGAAGTACGGGCTCGGGTTCCCGCTCCTGGCCGACGAGGACCACGCGGTGGCCGAGGCCTACGGGGTGTGGGGCGAGAAGAAGAATTACGGCAAGACCTACATGGGGATCATCCGCTCCGCGTTCCTCGTCGACGGGGAGGGCGAGCTGGTCCAGGTGTGGTACAAGGTGTCGCCGGCCAACACGCCCAAGAACCTGCTGGCCGCCCTGGCCTCTTGAGCTGAGGGACCGCGTCTGAGCAGGCTCAGGAGGGAGGAACCATCACGATGGTTCCGTTGTGGCCGCCGAAGCCGAAGCTGTTCGAGAGGGCCGGCCCCGGCTGCCAGGGCCGGGGGCCGCCGGTGACCACGTCGAGGCGGATCTCCGGGTCCATCTCGGTCAGGCCGGCGGTGGGCGGGATCATCTCGTGGGCGATGGAGAGGGCCAGCGCCACCGCCTCTATGGAGCCGGCCGCCCCGAGGGAGTGCCCGGTGATGCCCTTGATCGAGGTTACCGCCGGTCCGGGCGTGCCGAACACCTTGCTCAGGGCCTGGCTCTCGGCCAGGTCGTTGGCCGGGGTGGAGGTCCCGTGGGCGTTGATATGGGTGATCGCGGCGGGCCCCAGGCCGGCGTCGAGCAGGGCCAGTTCCATGCATGCCACCGCACCCGAGCCGCCGGGGGAAGGGGCGGTGATGTGGTGCGCGTCTGCGGTGCTGGCCCCGCCGGCCATCTCGGCGTAGATGCGGGCCCCCCGGGCCACCGCCCGGCCGTAGTCCTCGAGCACCAGGACGGCGCCCCCCTCGCCCATGACGAAGCCGTCGCGCTTGGCGTCGAAGGGCATCGAGACGCCGCTCGACGACAGGGCGGTCATATTGGCGAATCCGGCCTCACCGATGGGGGTCATGGCCGCCTCCGACGAGCCCGCCAGCACCACGTCGCAGCGCCCGGTGGCGATCAGACGGGCCCCGGCCGCCACGCTCTGGGTGCCCGCCGCACAGGCCGTCACGATGGCCTCGCAGGGGCCGCACAGGCCGTATCGCATCGACACGTCGGCGGCGGCCCGATTGCCCATCATCATGGGCACCAGGAACGGGGTCACCCGCCGGGCCCCCCGCTCGATCAGGACGTGGATCTGCGCCTCGAGGGTCTCGATGCCGCCGATGCCGGTCCCGATCATCACTCCGGCCCGGGCCGGGTCCACCGCCAGAGCCGACCAGCCCCCGGCATCGGTCAGGGCCTCCTCGGCCGCGACCGCAGCGAGCTGGGTGAAGCGGTCGACGCGCCGGAGATCCTTGGGCCCGTAGATCGACGACGCGTCGAAGTCCCGGATCCGGCGGGGGCCTTCGGGGGCGGGGCCGAGCAGGCCGGCCCAGAACGCCTCCCGACCGATACCACAGGGCGCCACCACCCCGAGACCGGTCACCGCCACCCGCCGGCCGGGGACCCCCTCGCGGCCCTCGGAGGGGAACACGGCGAGCATCAGAGCTTGGCGGTGACCAGCTCGAAGGCCTGGCCGACCGTCTTGACCCCTTCGAGCTCCGACTCGTCGACGGATATGTCGAACTGCTCCTCCAGGGCCATCACCAGCTCGACCAGGTCGAGGCTGTCGGCGTCGAGGTCGTCGGCGAAGCTGGCCTCGGGCGTGACCGCCTCGGGCTCCACCTGGAGCACCTCGACGGCACACTGCTTGAACTTCTCGAACGCCTCTTGCTGTGCTTTGTCCATTACCACTCCTGGTTCAGGGTCGATCCGTGAATGTAGTCCCGCGCCGGTGGCTCAGCGCCCCGGCGGATCCTGCCACCGCCACACCGCCGAGGCCCAGGTCATACCGGCCCCGAAACCGGCCAGCAACAGGTGATCCCCGTCGTGCACCCGCCCGTTCTCGATGGCGTCGATGAGGGCCAGGGGGATGGACGCCGAGCTGGTGTTGCCCGTGCGCTGTATGACCGAGGCGATGCGTTCGGGGGGCAGCTTCAGGCGGGAGGCGGCGGCCTCGATGATGCGGATGTTGGCCTGGTGGGGTACGAACAGGGCGATGTCGTCGATGGTCAGTTTGGCCCGCTCGAGCGACGCGGTGGCCGAATCCACCGTGGCCAGGACCGCCCGTCGGAACACCTCCTGGCCCCGCATGACCATCCCTGACCCGTGCTGGGCGTAGAGGAGCGGAACCAGGTTGCCGTCCACCCCGAGGTCCCAGGCGAGCAGGGAACCTTCGCCGGGCACCGCCTCCACGAGCACCGCCCCGGCCCCGTCGCCGAAGAGGAAGGCGTTGGTGCGGTCGTTCCAGTTGGTGGCCCGGCTGAGGGTCTCGGCCCCGATCAGCAGCACCCTTTCGGCGCCCGCCGCCACCAGCCCGCTGGCGGTGACCAGGCCGTAGGTGAACCCGGCGCACGCGGCGTTGAGATCCATGGCCCCGCTGCGGATGCCGAGGGCGGCGGCCACCGAGGCCGAGTTGGCCGGGATCAGCTGGTCCGGGGTGGTCGTGCAGACGATCACCAGGCGGACCTGCTCCGGGGCCACTCCCGCCATCTCGAGGGCCTTGCGACCGGCCTCGGCGGCGAGGGTCCCCGTCGTGCCGAGGCCGTTGGCCGGGGGGTCGACCGGGGGGGGCGGTTTCACGAACGGGCCGGTGGCGGTGCGCCGTGAACGTATCCCACTGCGCTCGAATATCCATTCGTCGCTGGTGTCGAACAAGGTGGTGATGTCCTCATTGGTCACCACCTGCTCCGGCAGGGCGGTACCCCACCCGGTGATCGTCACTCCGGTCATGCGGTATGCAACCACACGATGGGCTGTCCTGCCTGCACCCTTTCGCCGGGATGGGCCAGCCAGCCTTGCAGCCGGCCCCCGAAGCCGGCCAGTACCTCCTCGGGACCGACGGTGCCGAGGAGGGTGCCCACTTCGATGCGTTCACCCGCCGCCGGGCCGCCGGGAGCCGGCTCGAACACGCCGGCCGCGGGGCTGATCACGACCCGCTCCGACACGTACAGCAACTCCCCCTGGTGGTCGGCGGCGTAGGCGTGCAGAGGGTCGTCACCGGTCAGCACCCCGACCAGCGTGTCGAGGTCGCTCGGCCGGGAGACGGTGACCGTGGTGGCACTCGGCAGGGTGGCCCGGATCATGGAGCTGAGGGCGTCGCCCGGGCCCAGCTCGACGAAGCACTTCTCGATGTCCATGTGGGCGTCGTCGAGGCCGGCCAGGCGCATCATGCTCTGGTGCCAGCGGATGGGGCTGCACAGCTGGGCCGAGAGGAGGACCTTCCAGTCCTCGCCGCAGGTATGGAAGCGGCTGTCCACGTTGGACACGATGGGGGTGTCGGGGTCGTGCAGCGTGACGATGGCCAGCATCTTGCGCAGCCGGTCGCGCGCCGAGGCCATGAACGGGGTGTGGAACGCGCCGCCCACCCGCACCCCCGACACCCGCTCGGCGCCCAGGTCGAGGGCCAGCCGGGCCGCCCGGTCGACCGAGTCGGGATGGCCGGCGATGACCGTGTCCTGCGGGCCGTTGAAGTTGGCGACCCACACCTCGCCGTCGGCCAGTCGGCAGGCGACGTCCACCGTATCGGCCGGGCAGCCCGAGATGAGGCTCATCACACCGCGAGAAGCGTCCGCCGCAGCCTGCATGGCCTCCCCCCGCTCAGCGACCAGGCGGACCGACTCCTCGAAGCCGAGCGCGCCGCCAGCGGCCAGGGCGGTGTACTCGCCGAGGGAATGACCGGCCAGGCGGGTGGGCTCGATGCCGAGCCGCTCCACCGCGTCGAGGACCAGCAGGCTGAAGGTGAAGGTGGCGACCTGGGCGTTGCGGGTCTCGGTCAGTTCCTCGTCACCGGCCTCGGTGAGCAGCCGCCCGATGTCGCGGTCGGCCGCGACCGACGCCTCCTCGACGACCTCCCAGGAGGGGTGGTCGAGCCACGGCGTACCCATCCCCGGGCGCTGGGATCCTTGACCGGGAAAGACGAAGGCGGGCACTTTCTCTCTGGCCTCCTGGGGTCGGGCGGGCGGGGCGCGGCGGTGGGCCGCTGTCGGGGTTCTGACCGGCCCGGCGGCCGAAACGTAACGACAGCCGTACTCCAGCTAACTCGCTCCGGGGAAACAAGATGGGGTTACCGCCGGGTAAGGGCCCGGGCCGCTCAGCCCAGCAGCTGCCCGGCCGCCGCCCCCTCCTCGAAACGCAGGCGCTTGACCAGGTGGACGACGGTGCCGCGCTCGGGCTGGGACTCCAGCCGGACCTGGTCCACCACGGCATGCATCAGGGCCAGGCCGCGACCGTGTTCGGCGCCGCCTTCGGCCATCTTGGACAAAAAGAGGGCCCGGTGGTCGAAGCCCCTTCCCACGTCGACCACCCGGATGTGGGCCGCCATCGGGTTGATCGTCACGATCACGTCGTAAGCATCACCGGGGCCGGCGTGGTCGATCACGTTGGCGCAGGCCTCGGTGACGGCCAAATCCACGGCGTCGGCGTCATCGACCAGCACCCCGACCTCGTCCATGGCGGCCCGGATCAGGTGGCGGGTGATGGGCACGCTGAGATGGTCGCGGGGCAGCAGCAGGGTCAGCTTGACCTGGAACCGCCGAGGGTTGCTGAGATCCAGGGCCGGCTCGTCGGGTGGGTCGGGAACGGGCCATTCGTAGTGGTGGGCGACGAGCTGGTCGAGTCCGGGCTCCATCTGCACCGCCAGGCGGCACTCGCGGTCGCCGGCGGCCAGGCTCTCCATGACGGAGACGTCGGCGTGCCCCCCCGACCGGGCCGCCGTCGACCCGGTGAGGGCCGAGGTCAGGCGGCAAAGAGCGGGGCGGGCGGCCGGGCCGAACGGGCAGCGCCGGTTGCGCAGCACGGCCCGGTGCTGATCCGCCTCGACCACCTCGAAATCGGCCCCCAGGCGCCTCTCCGCCTCGACCACCCTGGCCGCCACCCCCGGCGGGTCAAGGGCCACACCGTGCTCATCGGCCAGCCGCTCGGCCAGCGTGCTACCGGCGCGGGCCGCGGCCTCCTCCAGGGACCGCCCGGCTCCGAGCTCGTCGCTGATGAGGCCCAGCAGGTGGGCCGCGTCCACCCCGGGCAGCCGGTCGGCGGCTGCCGGCGGCAGGTCGATGTCGCGCTGAGGGGTGCGGGCCACCCCCAGCTCGACCCCGACCGGCTCCCCGGGCTGCGCCACGAGCTCGGCGGCCAGGCGAGCGGCCACCTCGTGAGCCCGGGTCGCACCGTCGCCGAGCGGCTCGCCGGGCAGCCCCGGACCGGAGAGGGGACAGATCCGCAGCAGGCACCGGTGTCCCGACCAGTCCAGGCTGACCCACATCGGGCCGGCCGGGCGCCCCGATATGGCGTCGCGTATGAGCGGCCCGGCCAGCTCGACGACGGCCGGCTCGATGGCGTGGCGGCCGAGATGGGCCATCACCTCATCGGCGGCCAGCTCCAAAGCGCCGGGAACCCGTGTATCGAGGCACCAGTCCATGCGGTAGATGTACCGCGTTGTCCGATTTTTGACGCCTGGATCGTTCGATGTCGATGGCCGGACGGGGGTCGCCCTCGATACCTTGGCGGCCGATGGTCATTGCTCTCGTCGTCCTAGCCGCCGCTGCTTTCGTGTTGGCCCTCCTGCTGGTCGTGGTGAGCCGGCGGGCCTCGGTAGCCGGCCGGCGGGCCGGGACCCGGACCGAGGAGATGCAGGGGCGGCTGAGCGCGGCGGCGGGCGAGCTGGACCGGGTGGAGGGCGACCGGCGGGCGGCGGAGGTGAGGGCGGCGGCCGCCGAGCAGCGCGTCGGTGATGCCGAGCGGCGCGCCGGTGATGCCGAGCGGCGGGCCGGGGAGGCCGAACGGCGGGTGGCCGAGGCCATGCGGCAGGCCGGGGAGGCGGAGCGGCGGGCCGACGAGGTGGAGCGGGGCGGGGGCGGGGCCGCCGCGCCACGGGCCGTCTGGGAGCTCGAGCGGCTGCGCATCGAGCGGGAATGGCTCGACGTGGTCGGGCCCGGCATCGGCCTGCCCCACCCGTGGGACGGGACCATCGCTCCCGTGGTGGCCGCCGAGCTGGCGGTGATCCGAGAGACCATCGGGACGCCCAGCGAGCTGAGGTTGCGCTCGCCCGCGCCACCGTCCAACCCGGCCCAGGCCGCGGTCACCGCCCGGATCAGCGTGGAGATGCTGAGGACCCTGGCCCGTTCGGGCGAGGAGATGGACGTGGTGCTCGGGGCCGGCTACCTGACGGTGGCCCAGCCCGTCTCGCCCGGCGAGCGGCCCCCCGACCTGAGCGCCCTGGCGTCGGTTGCCGCGACCGGTGGTCTGGAGTTGGCGACTACAGAGGCGGGGGGCCGGGCCGAGGCCCGTCTACGGCTGAGCTGACCTCGGAGGCGTCGGCCCAACAGGGCCGCAACTTTGTCCGCCTTATGCTCTCCGGTGTGCCGGCCGGGTTCCGTGACGAGGTGATCCGGGCCCTGGTCTCCGTCGGGCCGGGCCAGGTGGTCAGCTACGGCGACCTGGCGGCCGAGGCCGGATTCCCGGGAGCGGCCCGCGGGGTGGGGGCGGTGCTGGCCGCCAGTGGGCCGGACGAGCAGCTGTGCTGGTGGCGGGTCGTCTACGCCGACGGCCGGCTGGCGCCGGGCCACGAGACCCGCCAGGCCGGCCTCCTGCGCGCCGAGGGGGTGATGGTGCGCCACGGTCGGGTGGTCGGACGAGCCCACCGGTGATGGCCGATTTCGACATCGACCACGGCTCACCCGTCGGCTAACGTTCCGGCGATGACCGTCGCGGTGGGGGACCGGGATCGGACCCGGCGCATCAATGTTCTCGACCCGGAGTTCTACCTGGACCCGTGGGCGGACTACGCCCGGCTGCGGGCCGACGATCCGCTGTACTGGGACCCGGCGCAGCAGCTGTGGGCGGTGTCCCGCTACGACGACATCGTCGCCATCGAGCGGAACGGGGCCCTGTACTCGTCGTATCCGGGCTCCCGCCCGCACATCGATCTCTCCGCCGACACATCCATGATCAACCTGGACGACCCGCGCCACCAGGCCCAGCGCAATGTGGTGTCCCGCCGCTTCACACCGCGTGGTGTGCGCAGCCACGAGGATCGGGTCCGCCACATCGTGGCCGCCATACTCGACGCGGTCGCCCCGCTCGGGGAATGCGATGCGGTGGAGGCCATCGCGTCGCGCCTACCGGCCATGGTCATCGGCGAGCTGCTCGGCTACCGAGCCGACCAATGGGAGCGGGTCCGCCACTGGTCGGAGAAGGTGATGCTGCTGGCCGGCCAGACCTCGCCCGGCGGCCCGCCGCACGCCACCC
>JAKBAX010000195.1 GCA_021808785.1 Actinomycetes bacterium
AACTGGCTGGCTGCCTGCAGGCGGCCGCCGGCCGCCGTCTCGGCCTGAGCTGAGCCCCGGGGGACCGGGCGGCGAGCCCCGGCCCGGCCGGGCCGGCTCAGGTCGCCGACGAGGTGGACGCGGCGGTCGTGCTGGTCGAGGGGATCGTGGTGGTGGTGGCCGGGGCGGTGTACTTGCCCACCTGGTACTGCACCGTCGAGCTCTGCGGTTGGGTGGTGCCGGCGGCCGGGCTCTGGGTCACCACCAGACCGTCCTGGGTCGGATCGGTGACCGCCACCGTCCCGGTGTTCTGGCCCTGCAGGTTGGCCGCCGACAGGGCGGCCTGGGCCTGGGCCGGGGTCTGGCCCACGATGTTGGGCACCGAGGAGGTTGGTGGCCCGCTCGACACGTAGATGGTGACGATGGTGCCGATGGGCACCGTCGCGCCGGCGGCCGGATTGGTTCCGGCCACCTGGCCCTGCGGCACCGAGGCGGTGGCCTGCGGGGCGGTCGGTCCCACCTTCAGGCCGGCCGCCTGGAGGGCGGCACCGGCGGCGGCCTGGGTGTCACCCACCACTGAGGGCACCTGGACCGGCTGCTGCCCGTTGGACACGACCACCTTGACCGCGGAGCCCTGGGCCGCCTGGGTGCCCCCTGCCGGGTCGGTGCTGATGACCGTGCCCTTGGTCACGGTGGTCGAGTAGGCCGGGACGTCGTTGGGTTTGAAGCCGGCCGCTTGGAGGGTGCCGTCCGCGGTGGCTTGCGGCTGGTTGGTCACGTCCGGCACCGCGACCTGCACCGCGCCGCTGCTCACCGTCAGGACGAGCGGGGCGTCGGCCTTCATCCGGGTGCCTCCCGGCGGGTTGGAGGAGATGACGTAGTTGGCCGGCACCGTGTTGGAGTGGGTCTGGGTGGTCGAGACGTGGGTGAAGCCCATCGCCGACAGCTCGCTCTCGGCGCCCGAGGAGGTCCGGCCCTTCAAGTCGGTGGGCACGGTGAGCGTCTTGGTCGTCGAGCCCCACCAACCCTCGTTGCGGCCGAGGAAGTAGCCGCCGACGAGGATGACGGCCAGCAGTATCGCCAGGAGCGCCCACAACCAGCCGTAGCCGCGCTCCTCCGGCGGTGGCGGACCCCGCCGGATCGGGTACACCGCGGTGGCCTCGGCGGTCGCCGCCGGCTGGATCCGGGTCCGCTCGGCGCCCACCGTGCCCAAGACACTGGTGGCGCCGAGGGCGGCCAGGGCGGCTACCGGCTGGCCGTTGGTGAATCGGACCAGGTCAGCCCGCATGTCCTCGGCGCTCTGGTAGCGGGCGTCGGGTTCTTTGGCCATGGCCTTCAAGATGATGGCCTCGAGGGCGGCCGGGACGGCCCCGTTGATCGAGCTGGGCCGCGGCGGGGGCTCCTTCACGTGCTTGTAGGCGATCGACACCGGGTTATCCCCGGTGAAGGGGGCCCGGCCGGTGACCATCTCGTAGAGCACCACACCGAGCGAGTACACGTCGCTGCGGGGGTCCACCGGGTAGCCCTGGGCCTGCTCCGGGCTGAAGTAGGTGGCCGTCCCCATGACCGATCCGGTCTGGGTCAGGTCGTCGGAGGTGCCGATGGCCCGGGCGATGCCGAAGTCGGCCACCTTCACCTGGCCCCGGTCGTCGATCAAGACGTTGCCCGGCTTGACGTCGCGGTGGATGACGCCGCTGCGGTGGGCGAAGTCGAGGGCGGCGGCCACCGCGGCGGCCACCGCGGCCGCCCGCTCCGGGTCGAGCGGCCCCTGCTTGAGCATCGAGGAGAGCGTCGGCCCGTTGACGTACTCCATCACGATGTAATAGGTGCTGTCCCCCTGGCCCCAGTCGTAGACGGAGACGATGTTGGGATGGCTGAGGTTGGCCGCGGCCTTGGCCTCGCGGCGGAACCGCTCCACGAAGGACCGGTCGACCGACAGCTCGGGGAACAGCACTTTGAGGGCCACCGGGCGGTCCAGCATCTGGTCGCGGGCCAGGTACACCTGGGCCATACCGCCGCGGGCGATGTGGCGGACCATCTCGTAGCGGTCGCTGAAAACTCGGGGTTCCTCAGCCATTCGATTTCAATGTAGGAGGCTGGCTGGAGAGGTAGGTCTGGATCATGGCCTTGGCGATGGGAGCGGCGAGAGTGCCACCCTGGTATTCGGTACCTGCGGGCTGATCGGGCAGCACCACTGACACTGCGATCTGGGGGTCCTGGGCCGGGGCGAAGGCCACGAACCAGTCGTCGGTGCGCCCGGTGCCGGTCTGGGCGGTGCCGGTCTTGCCGGCCACCGTAACCCCGGGGATGGCGGCCGCCGTCCCGGTCCCGTTGGGGGAGTTGACCACCGACTCCATCAATGAGGTCACCGACGCCGCGGTGGCCGGAGAGGTGGCCGTGAGCCATTTGGTGGGGGTGTAGGTCTCGACCGTCTGGTTCTGCGAGTTGGTGACGTGGTCGAGGATGTGGGGGGCCATTATCACCCCACCGTTGGCGATGCCGGCCCCGACCAGCGCCATCTCGAGCGGCGTGGCCTGCACGTCCTCCTGGCCAATGGCCGAATAGGCCAGCGTGGGCAGGGCCTGGGCGAAGGTGGAGGCGGCGGGGAAGTTGGACGCCGCCGCGAAGGGCAGATCGAGCGGCGGCTTCTGATCGAAGCCGAAGGCGTTGGCCTCCGAGTAGAGGTTCTGGGCGCCGAGCGACAGGCCCAGCTGGCCGAAGCCGGTGTCGCAGGACACGGTGAACAGCTCCATCAGGTTGCCGCCGCACACCTCGCCGGCGAAGTTGTGCAGCTCCAGGGTGGTCTGGGGCAGCGGCAGGGCGGCCAGCCGGGGCTGGACCTGGGTGGTGAGGATCGGATCATGGTCGTAGAGGGCGGAGGTGGTGATGATCTTGAACGACGAGCCCGGGAACCAGGTCTGGCGGTAGGCGGGGGGGTCGAGGATGCCGCCCGGCGTGGCCGAGATGGCCTTGTAGGCGGCCTCCGCCCCGGCCGCGCTGTGGGTGGCCAGCCGGTTGGGATCGAAGGTCGGGTTGGAGTACATGGCCAGCACGGCACCGGTCTTCGGTTCGATGGCCACCACCGATCCGAGCCGGCCGGCCAACCCGGCGCGCGCCACGGTCTGCAATTTGTCCAGGACGGTCAGGGTGATGGACTGGCTGGCGTTGGTGTTGGTCAGGAAGTTCTTGAGGCCCTCGATGCTGGTGGGCAGCTTGAACGGGCTCTTCTTGCCGGTCAGCACCTTGTCGTAGGTCCGCTCCGCCCCATCGGAGCCGTAGGTGAAGGAGAAGTAGCCGGTGATCTGCTCGAACAGGGCCCCGGTCGGGTACTGGCGCAGGTACTTGAACGAGTCGTTCGAGGGGACCGACGTGGCCAGCGTGACGCCGTCGGCGGAGATGATGTTGCCCCGCTGGGCGGTGTACTCCTTGACCACCGCCTCGCCGTTGAGCGGGTTGGAGTTGAGCGAACCGGCGTGCACGACCTGCAAGTAGTTGAGATTGACGAACAGGGCCACGAACAGGAGCATGAGTCCGGCGCCGAGGAGGCGGATCTGGCGGTTCATACCGTCACCAGCTCCGGCTGGACGCGGGCGAGGGGCGACTCCACGTCGTGGGAGATGCGCACCAGGAGCGCCAGCAGGAGGTAGTTGGCGATGAGCGACGATCCGCCGTAGGAGACGAACGGCAGAGTTATGCCGGTCAAAGGGATGAGCCGGGTGACTCCACCGACGATCACGAAGGTCTGGACCCCGACGACGAGGGCCAGGCCGGCGGCGAGCAGCTTCTCGAAGGGGTTCTCACACCGGATGGCCACCCGCAGGCCGGTGCCCACCAGGAGCATGTAGGCGATCAGCACCGCGGTGGCGCCGATCAGACCGATCTCGCCCGCGATCACCGCGAAGATCAGGTCGGTGGAGGCCTCGGGAATGTGGCTGGCGCTGCTCTGGCCCGGACCCACCCCCCAGATCCCGCCGCCGGAGATCGAGAAGATGCCCTGGAGGATCTGGTAGCCGGTGGTCTGGGCGTGGGCCCACGGGTCCAGCCAGGACTGCACCCGGCTCTGGGCGTGGCCGATCACCTTCAGGGCCAGCACCGCCCCGACGGCGAACATGCCGGCGCCCAGCCCGAGGTAGTACATCCGCCCGGTCGCGACCCACAGCATGCCGATGAACAGGGCGAAGAAGAGGAATGACGAGCCCAGGTCGTTCTCGGCCAGGAAGATGACGAGTGACAGGCCCCAGGCGACCAGCATGGGGGCCAGGTAGCGGGGGTCGAGGACGAGGAACCGGCCGAAGCGCCGGGTGCCGCGCGACAGCAGGTCGGCCCGCTCCACCATGACCGAGGCGAAGAACACCGCCAGGGCCAACTTGGCCAGCTCGCCGGGCTGGAAGTTGAACGAGCCGAGGTGGATCCACAGACGGGCTCCATTTATGTTCTCGCCGATGCCGGGCACCAGTGGGAGCAGGAGCAGGCCGATGCCGAGGAAGGCGAAGGTGTATCGGAACCGCTCCAGGTAGCGGGCCCGCCGCACCACCACCAGGGTCCCGATGAACACCGCGATGCCCATGAAGGTCCAGAACGCCTGCAGGCGGGCCTCGTGGGGCGACAGGCGGGCGATGAACACGTAACCGATCCCGTTGAGCAGCCCGGCCACCGGCAGGAGGATGGGATCGGCGTTGGGGGCCAGGCGGCGCATGGCCAGGTGGGCGATCACGAGCAGGGCGAACAGGACGGCCAGGAAGGGGCCGATGTTGGCCGGCAGGTTGCCCGCCTTGCCGAACCCGGCCAGGGCGTAGAGTCCGCCGGTCAGGATGACGACCAGGATGATCAGTCCCAGCTCGGTCCGCCGGCGGGCGGGCATCGGGGCTCCGGCGAGGTAGTCCCGGCTCATGGCTTCACCGTGGTGCCCGGGAACCCGGAGAAGGGGCGGGTCGTAGTGGTGCCCGGCGCAGTGGTGCCCGGCGTCGTGGTGGGCGGCGTCGTGGTGGGCGGGGCGGCGTTGCGTTGCGCCGTCTGGTAGGCGGCGATGAGGTTCTGCACGTAGGCCTCGGCGGCGGGGAGGGAGGACTCCTCCTGGCCCGATCGCAGCGGGGGCAGGGCGGAGGAGAGGACGTCGGAGGTGGTGTAAGGAGTGGTGCGTTTCAAGGTGGGATTGATGCCGAGCACGCCGCCGGGCCGCCCTTGGTAGATGACGATCTGCGAGCCCTTCAGGCCCACGAAGTACGAGGAGCGGGCGTACCAGACGATGCCGGCCGCGGCCCCCACGACGATGATGATGAAAAGGAGGATGAAGACGACCACCCGGACCGTCACCGGCGACCGCTTGCGGCGGCCCGGAGGGGCGGGGGCGGCCGTCGCCGCTGGAGGCGGGTGGTCGGGGGCCACGTCCGGCCCCCCCGGCCCGGCGGTGCCGGCGGGTTGCTCCGCGGTCGGATCCTCGGGAGCGGCGACAGGCAGGGCGGTGGTGGCGTCGTTTCCGGTCGCGGCCGGCTCCTCGTCGACCACGTCGACCACCACCACCGTGATGTTGTCGTTGCCGCCCCGGCGGTTGGCCTCGTCGACCAGCTCCTTGGCCGCCGCCTGGGGGTCGGCGAAGCGCTCCAGGAGCGAGGTGATCAGGCCGTCGTGGACCTCCCGGGGCAGGCCGTCGCTGCACAGCAGGTAGCGGTCGCCGGGCACCGCCTCCTCGACGAACAGATCGATGGGCACCTCCGGCTCCACCCCGAGGGCCCGGGTCATGATGTTGCGGCGGGGGTGGACCTCGGCCTCGGCCGGGGTGATACGGCCCTCGGCGACCATTTCGGCCACCAGGTTGTGGTCGAAGGTGATCTGGCGCAGCTCGTGGTCGTGGAGCACGTACAGCCGCGAGTCGCCGATGTTGATGATGGCCAGCTCAGGGCCCGCCACCAGGGCGATGGCCACCAGGGTGGTCCCCATGCCCCGCATCTCGGGGTTGGCCTCCGCCTCGTCCCACACCGCCCGGTTGGCCGTCTGGGCGGCCTGGATCAGCAGGTCGGGGGTGGGCGGCCCGGAGTGGTGGAAGCCGTTGTTCAGGGCTTCGATGGCCAGCGCCGACGCCACTTCGCCCGCCGCCGCTCCGCCCATGCCGTCGGCCACCGCGTAGAGGGGGTCGGAGGTGAGGTGGGAGTCCTGGTTGTTGCTGCGGACCTGGCCCACGTCGGTGGCCGCGCCGGCCCGGAGGGCTACCACCGGCTCACTTCCGGACTTCGACCGTGGTGCGTCCGAACTGGATCTTGTCCCCCTTGCGGATGGAGACCGGTGCCGAGACCTGCTTGCCGTTCAAGAACGTGCCGTTGGTCGACCCGAGGTCCTCGACGAAGATGTCGCCGTCGCGCCGGAAGAGACGGGCATGCAGTTGGGACACGAATGTATCGGCGGTCAGGAGCACCGCGCAGCCGCCCGCCCGACCCACCGTCATCTCGTTCCCCACCGGGAACTGGTGGCCCTTCATGGCTTCGGGTGATACCACGACCAGCTTCTCGGGACCAACGGGCCCCGGGCCGGCCGGCACCGCTCCGGTGGGCACCGCTCCGGTGGGCACCGCTCCTGGAGGCGGGGGTGCGGGCAGGGCGGTCGCCCTGGGCTCGCGCGTCTCCACCCACACGGCGCGCAGGACCCGAAGGAAGAACAGATACAGCAGCGCCAGGAACACGTACTTGAGGAGCGTGAGTACCGGATCTGACACGGGGGAGCGGGTTAGCCCCGTTCGTAGCCGATGGTGGTGGCTCCGAGGGTGATGCTGTCGCCCGACACCAGCACCCTCGGACCGGCGAGGGGTAGTCCGTTGACCCGGGTGCCGTTCGTGCTGCCCCGGTCCACGATCTCGTAGTCGGGGCCGACCCCGACCCCGCCCCCTCCGATCGGCCGCACCTCGGCGTGCACCCGGCTCACGTTGGGGTCGGCCAGGACCACCCCGCAATCGGGCAGCCGGCCGATGGTGACCGTGGTGTCCGCAAGGGTCACGGCCTGGCCTCCGGGGAGCAGCAGCCGGGACCGCATGGCGGCGGCCGGGGCCGCCACGGGCGCCGGGACCGCCACCTGGCCGGTGGCTCCGAACCCGGGTCCGACCCCGACGCCGGGGGGCGCCCCGCCACCGGCGGGGGCCCGGGTGCCGACAGGTGCTCCGGCGCCGGCGGGCGCTCCGGCGGCCCTGGTCATCTCGCCGGAGACGAGCACCATGCCCTGGTTGAGCTGCTCGTCGGTCTCCATCACCACCGACACCGGCCCGACGAAGGAGTACCGCTCGATCTCGGCGTGGTCCCGGGCCACCGCCACCAGCTCCTCGATCAGCTCGTCCTCGATGGAGGCGAAGCGGGACCGGTCGGCGGGGGAGAGGACCACCACGAACTCGTTGGGGGTGAGTGTCCCCCTGGGGGCCACGGTGCGGCGCAGATCCATCTCCCGGGTCAGGCGTCGGCCGATCTCCACCGGCTGCAGGCCACCTCGGAAAGCCCGCGCGAAGACCCCCTCCACCATCCGCTCCAGGCGGCGCTCGAACTGTTGTAGTCCCATGGCCGTGCAGATCGTACCCTTACCAGGCACGTTCCAGACATTCATGGGGTATGCTCCCCCTTCCACTCGGGCGAGTGGCGGAATTGGCAGACGCGCAGGATTCAGGTTCCTGTGTCCGAAAGGATGTGGGGGTTCAAGTCCCCCCTCGCCCACCAGGCCGACGCCGGCCCGGCGGCCCGGGAAGGAGGCCGGATGGGTGAGCGGAGGCCGGGCAAGCGGCTCAGCATCTTCATCGGTGAGTACGACCGCTACCAGCACCAGTCCCTCGCCGAGGCGGTCCTCGAACGGGCGAGAGAGGAAGGCCTGGCCGGGGCCACCCTCATGCGCGGCATCGAGGGCTTCGGCCCGAGCGGCCGCCTGAGGACCACCCGGTTGCTCTCCTCCTCCGACGATCTGCCCATCGTGATCGAGATCATCGATGACGCCCACCGCATCGACCGGTTCATTCCGGTACTCGACGCCATGATCAAGGAGGGCCTCGTCACCGTCGAGGACGCCGACATCCATTTCTACCGCCGCACCGGGGCCGATCCCCTCGACGACGATCGGCAGAGGCCCTGACTGGCCGAGGGCCTGACTGGCCGAGGGCCTGACTGGCCGAGGGCCTGACCGGCCGAGGGCCTGACCGGCCGAGGGCCTGAGTGGCGGAGGGCCTGAGTGGCGGAGAAGAACCCGACCACCACGGACCCGGTGAGGTGCTGGTCGGTGAGGTGCGGGCCGGCCCAGGTGCCGGCCGACGTGGGCGATCAGGTCGTCGCCTGACCCCGCC
>JAKBAX010000196.1 GCA_021808785.1 Actinomycetes bacterium
CACCGCGGCCACCACCACCGCGGCCGCCGCATGCCCCCCGATGGCGGCCCGCTCCCCGGTCGTCGTACGCGACGCCCGACCCGACGACGCCGCGGCGGTCGCCGCCATCCTGTCCGGGGGCAGCATCGACGACGGAGAGGACCCGGGCGACCCGACCGCCTACCGGGCCGCCATCGAGGCGACCTCGTCCGGGCCGGGCGCGGTGCTCACGGCGGAGCTGGCCGGGGAGGTGGTGGGCGTCTGCCAGCTGCTCCTGTTCCGCCACATCCAGCATCGAGGCGGCCGCTGCGCCGAGATCGAGTCGATGCACGTGGCTCGGGAGCACCGCGGCGGGGGGATCGGCTCGGCCCTGCTCTCGGCTGCGGTCGAGCGGGCCCGGGCCGCCGGCTGCTACCGGGTACAGCTGACCAGCAACAAGGTCCGCGCCGACGCCCACCGCTTCTACCAGCGCCACGGCTTCGTGGCCTCCCACGAAGGATTCAAGCTGTACTTCTGACCCGGCCGGGCACCCCGCCGGCCCGGCCGGCCCGGCGATCAGCCGCCGGCGACCACCAGGACGTGCTGGGTGGCCTTGCCCTTGCGCAGAATGACCCAGCGGCCGTGCAGGACGTCGGCCGGGGTGAGCACGTGGTCGGCAGCCGCCCGGGCCCCGTTGATGTACACCGACCCCTGGGACAACAGCTGGCGGGCGTCGCGGTTGGACCCGGCCAGGCCGCTCAGGCGCAGCGCGTCGAGAACCGGCACTCCCGACTCCAGCTGGGCCCGGCCGACGACCGTAGAGGGCGCATCGCTCAGCGCGCCCGCGAGCGTCGGGCCGTCCAGGTCGGCGACTTTGTCCGTGAACAGCACCGCGGCGGCGGCCTCGGCGCGCCCCGCCTCGGCGGGACCGTGCACCACGGCCGTCATCTCGGCGGCCAGCGCGCGCTGCGCCTCCCGCCGTTCCGGGTGCTCGCCCAGCGCCTGCTCCAGCTCCTCGATCCGACCCCGGTCCAGCATGGTGAAGCGGCGCAGGTACGGGCCGGTGTCGGCATCGGGGGTGCGCAGCCAGAACTGGTAGAAGGCGTAGGGCGAGGTCCGGGCCGGATCGAGCCACACCGACCCGCCCTCGGTCTTGCCGAACTTGGTGCCGTCCGACTTGGTCACCAGCGGCGACGTGAGCCCGTAGGCGGACGCCCCTCGCAGCCGCCGGACCAGGTCGACCCCCTCTGTGATGTTGCCCCACTGGTCGCTGCCCCCGAGCTGCAGCTCACACCCGTAGCGGTCGTGCAGCTGCACGAAATCCCACGACTGCAGCAGCATGTAGCTGAACTCGGTGAACGACAGGCTCTGCTCCCGCCCCTCCAGACGGTTTCGCACCGAGTCCTTGCGGATCATCTCGTTGACGCTGAAGTGCTTGCCCACATCCCGCAGGAATTCGAGGAGGCGGGCCGGCGCCAGCCAGTCCGAGTTATCTACCAGGAGGGCGCCCTCGGCTCCGCCGGTGTCGAGCAGGGCAGCCACCTGGGCCCGGATGGCAGCCCGGTTGGCGTCGAGCTCCTCACTGCCCAGCAGGTTGCGCTCCTCGCTCTTGCCGCTCGGGTCGCCGATCATTCCCGTGCCACCGCCGACCAGCCCGATGGCCTGATGGCCGGCGGCCTGAAAACGGCGCAAGGTGCACAGCTGCTGCAAGTGACCGACGTGCAGGCTGCCGGCCGACGGATCGAATCCGATGTAGCCGACCATCCGGTCGTGGTCGAGCCGCTGGGCCAGCATCTCTCGGTCGGTGGCCTGGTGGATCAGGCCACGCCACTGCAGTTCATCGAAGAGCGACGCCACGCTGCCAGCCTGCCACGCCGGTCGTGGGTGGTCGGGCCGCTTTAGGGACTATCCGACCGGTGAACCGAAGGCGCGCTGGTTGTCGGGCCGGCGGGCGGAGACCGAATAACGGTTGCGGCCGTTGCGTTTCGACTCGTAGAGGGCCTCGTCGGCGGCTGACACGACCGACAGCCCGTCGTGGGCGTTGAACGGGATGGTGGCCAGGCCCGAACTGAGAGTCACGCCTTCGAGATCGGCCCGGTTCCGGCAGCTGTGGGTGATGCGCTCCACCACCCGGATGGCGTCGTGCTGGTCGCAGCGGGGCAGCACCAAGGCGAACTCCTCGCCACCGTACCGAGCCACCAGATCCATCTCGCGGACCGCGTGGCGCATGACCTCGGCGATGGACCGCAGCACCTGGTCGCCTCCGAGGTGGCCCTGCGTGTCATTGATGACCTTGAAGTGGTCCACGTCGAACACCACCAGGCTGAGCGGCTCGTGCGTGCGCTCGGCCCGGCTGACCTCCCGGGCCAGCACGGTGTCGAACTCCCGGCGGTTGGCCAGCCCGGTCAGGCCGTCGATGGCGGCCAGGCGTTCCCGTTCGGCCATCAGACGGGCGTTGCGCAACGTCAGCCCGGCGTGGGCGGCGAACTGCATCAGGACCACCAGGGTGCGCCGGGACAGCCGGGCGCTGACCGGGTTGCCGCCGTGCTCGAGCAGGATGACACCCGAGTCCTGTCCCTCGACCTGCAGCGGCAGGGCGACGATGTTGATCGCCCCCGGCAGCAACTCGGCCGCCACCGGGTCGAGCTCAGGGTCGAGACGGCGCAGCAGTTGGGGGCTGCGCTGCTCCCAACTGGCCTGGGCCACCCGGTCCGACGCGGCAGTGACCGCCACCTGGCGCTCGAGCACCGTCGACACCTTGGCGTCGACGAACAGGCCGACGGGGCGGCCGTCGCGAAAGTGCCACAGGACGCCGCGGTGGAAAGGGAACGAGGTCACCAGTGTCTGCAGCAGGACGCCCAGGATTTCGTCCTCGTCGGCCACCCCTTCGAGGCTCGACGCCATCTCGGCCAGGGCGGCCATCTCGGCCTTGCTCCGCCGCAGCTCCCGCTCGCTCACTGACGAGAAGATGGCGGTACAGCCGGCTACGGCCCAGAAGCCGGCTATGGCCAGTGTGGTCTGGGCGCCGTTCGGAACCTGGACGCCGGGCACGCCGAGCAGTGACGCCACCCGAGTGGTGAGCGCCGCGCTCGGCATGAGGACGAACAGGAACGTGTCCCACAGCGCGGTCCGCAGCCCAGCCCGGCCGCTCGCCAGCAGGGTGATCGCGATCAGCTGCACCGCGAAGAGGATCAGGAACGGGCTGTGCGGTCCCGAGGCCGCGGTGACCACGGCCAGGTAGACCGCGTCGAAGGGCAGGACGACGCGGTGGACCAGCATCCGGCCGGGCAGGTTGGTGCGGCGATAGGACTCGGCCGCACCGGAGATCACCAAGAAGATGGCCGAGACCGGCCCGACCTGCGAGGCATCCACACCCACGGTGCCCGAGGCGAACAGCGAGGCCATCACCACCAACACGACGAAGGCGATCCGCACGATCAGCAGGAGGCCCAGACGCTCGTCCAAGCTGGTGAGCTCGTGATCGGCCAGCCGGGCTCGGCGGGCCGAATCCGAGCTCACTCGAACTCCACGGAGTCTTCACCTTGGCGTTCTGGGGCTCGCGAGAGCTTCGGGTCCCGGCGGTCGATCAGAGCCTGGATCAAGAAAAAGACCGCCGCCACAGCCAAGAACGCGATAGGGAACTTCAGTTTGGTTGCGGCCTTGAGGGACTGGCCCGCCCATCCGTCGTGGAGCAGATTGCCGGGAACCTGGAAAAAGCTCCGGGCGATGTCGGGAAGCAGCGAATCGGGCTCGGTCCGTCGGTTGGGCCCGGGCCCGGCGGCCGGTGCGGGCCGGGCCGGCAACAGCGCGGCGGCCGCCGGCACGGGCACGACGAAGGAGGAGTCGGGGCGCCCGCTCACTGACTCGGGGAGGCTGGCCACCAGCAGGAGGGCGATGGGCGGGACCGGGGACGGGGGGTTGGAACCGGTGCCGGCCGGCCGGGGTGCGGTCGGATTGTGGGACCGCACCGGTGGGAGGGCCCGGGCCACCCGTGTGGCTGCCGAGCCGGCACCACCCTTACCGTGGTCCCCGTGGTCCCCGTGGGCATTGGCATTGCGCAGTATCGGGCCGGTGGCCCGGCCCAACGGGTCGGCGCGGCCGTTGCCACGGGCGTCGCCGGGCCCGATTCCCGGGCTGTTGTCGATGCCGGTGAGCAGGCGGGCGCTGGCCGACAGGACCCCGGTGGCACCCGCGCCGCGATTGGCGGGCGGGCTGACGGCCCGGGCATCGGCTGCCGCCCGCCGCCCCGTTGCGACCGCTTCGGTGGGAGCCGCCGGGAGGCGCTCCGGAGGGCGCCAGCCACCACCCGACGGTACGCCTCCGTGATCGCCTCCGGCGCGGCCGGCCCGGTGGTCCCACGGGTAGCCGTAAGCGCCCGCCGTCCGGGCGTCAGGGACGGCCGCCGGTGCAGTCTCGCGCGGAGGGGCGGTCCGCGGTGCCCTCGCGGACCCGTCACCGATCCGGCCGACGACCCCGCCAGCGGGTCCCGGGCCGACGTGGGCTCCACGACCGTGCACGGCTGCGGCCAGCGGCTGGGCGTCGGCCGGCGAGGCGTCGAGGATCAATCCTCCCGCCAGCACCAACCCGCCGCCGGCCCCGAGCGCTAGAAATGCGGGACGCAGACGCGGTAGCGACCTCGCCCGTCGCGCTTTGGACATACCTGACACCGGGATCCGTATCGACCAAACCAGCACTCTTCTTGAGGAAATGCCCCAAAATGAACTCGTGAGTTGCGCCGGTGTTCTGCTTACCGGAGGCGCGAGCCGACGGATGGGCCGGGACAAGGCGGACATCCCCTGGCCGGGCCCGGAATCGTCCACGCTGGCGGCCCGCACCGCGGCCCTGCTGGCATCGGTGTGCCCGGTGGCCGTCGAGGTGGGACCGGGCCATACCGCCCTGCCCCGGGCCATCGAAGGCCAGCCCGGAGCGGGCCCGCTGGCCGCCGCCGTGGCCGGCTTCGAGCACCTGGCGGGCGGGGGCTGGGCCGGACCGGTGCTGCTCGTGGCGACCGACCTGCCCCGCCTGACCGTCGGCCTGCTGCGCTGGTTGGCCGGGCATCCCGGGGACGGTTCGGTGGTGCCACTGTCGGGCGGTCGGGTACAACCGCTGTGTGCCCGCTACTCCCCGGCCGATATGCGCGTCGCGGCCCGGCTGGTGGCCGACGGCCAGCGGGCCATGAACCGCCTGCTCGACGCCATCGATGCCACCCTTGTCCCCGAGGAGCTCTGGAGTGGCCCGGCCGGGGGCGCCGACTGCATCGTCGACGCCGACACCCCGCGGGATCTCCGGCGACTGAGCGAGTCGTGAGCATCCCCCGCGCCGTCACCTCGCTGCGCGCCGTAAGGGTGCGCCCCGAGCACCGCCTCGAGGTGCCCGAGCACGTGGCCACCGAGGAGCCGATGCAGATCCGGGTGGCCGGCCCGGGCCAACCCTCGACGCCGCTGGCCGTGACCATGCGCACGCCCGGCCATGACTTCGAGCTCGCCGTCGGGTTCGTCGTCACCGAAGGTGTGGCCAGCCGCACAGATATCGCCGCCGTCGACTACTGCGAGGCAGTCGAGCTGTCGGATCCCCGGGCCCGCTACAACCACGTGACCGTCCACCTCGACCGGGCGTGGCAGAGGGACGGGCCGGAGCGCTATTTCTCCGCCTCGTCCAGTTGCGGGACCTGCGGCAAGACCAGCATCGACGAGATCGAGATCCGCTGCCCCCCGATCGGCCCGGCCCCGCCGTTCGCGGGAACTCTGATCCCGACCCTGCCGGAGCGCCTGCGCCGGGCGCAGAGCGCATTCGACCGCACTGGTGGCCTGCACGCGGCCGGGCTGTTCGACCGTGACGGAGGGCTACTCCACGGGCGCGAGGACATCGGCCGGCACAACGCGGTGGACAAGGTCGTCGGAGCCACCATCTTGGCTCCCACCCCGGGCGCACCCGAGGATTGGCTGCTCGCCGTGTCGGGCCGGGTCAGCTTCGAGATCGTGCAGAAGGCCGCAATGGCCGGCATCGCAGTGATCGCCGCCGTGTCGGCTCCGTCGAGTCTGGCCGTATCGGCCGCGGGCCGCCTGGGCCTGACGATTGCCGCCTTCGTACGGGGCGGCTCGTACAACATCTACACCCACCCGGAGCGCATCGCCTTGGACCCGTGAGGGCCGCAACGGGAACCAAACCGCCACCGGGAGGTGCGGACGCGCGAAGAAAGGCCCGCGCACGGGCCCTTCGCTCATCGTTCGGTCGGGGCCCGACGCCAGCCGGCGCTAGATGGCGTCCGCAGCGCTACCCATGCGCTTGACGTTGGCCGCCTGGAGGCCCTTCGGCCCCTGGTTGACATCGAACTCGACGGTCTCGTTCTCCTCGAGGTTGCGATACCCGTTTCCCTCGATGGCGCTGAAGTGCACGAAGACGTCAGGCCCCTCCTCCTGAGAGATGAAGCCGTATCCCTTCTCCGAGTTGAACCATTTGACAGTGCCCTTGGCCACAAGCAATCCCCTCCTTTCCTGGCCGGACCGGACCTCGCCTCCGAAGATGCGGGCCGACGGCCGTCCGGCACAGGCCGGAGAGGGATTTGCTTCTTCGAGATGCCGCACCCTCGGGCCGAAACGGTAGCACGCCCGATTTGGAACGCGGCGGATTCCCGCCCTCTAGCCTGAGCCGGTGACGAGATCAGTGGTCGTCGTGGCCCACAGCCACTGGGATCGAGAATGGTATGCCCCGTTCGAGTCCTACCGGTTGAGGCTCATCGACATGATGGACCAGCTCATCGACCTGCTGGACTCCGACCCGGCCTTCACCCACTTCCACCTCGACGGTCAGGTGGCCATGGTCGACGACTACCTGGACGCCCGGCCCGAGGCGGAGCCGGCTCTGAAGCGACTGGTGGGCGGCGGCCGGCTGGCCATCGGGCCGTGGTACGTATTGATGGACGAGTTCTGCGTCTCGGCCGAGACCATCGTCCGCAATCTGCAGAAGGGCCTGGCCGCCGGCGCCCGGCTGGGCGACCCGGAGGGCCGGGCCTGGGTGGGCTACCTGCCCGACATGTTCGGCCACGTGGCCCAGATGCCCCAGATCCTGCGGCAGGCGGGCCTCAACGACGCGGTGGTCTGGCGGGGAGTGCCGGCCGCCATCACCAACCGGGCCTTCGGATGGGTCGCCCCCGACGGCAGCCGGGTGCGGGCCGAGTACCTGCCCGTCGGCTACGCGTCAGGTGCCGTCCTGCCGAAGGACAGCGCCGGGCTCCTGCGCCGGATGGCGGCCCATGAACAGGAAATCTCCGCCTACCTCGGCCCGACCGGCGACCTGCTCCTGATGAACGGGGGCGACCATCAAAGGCCACAACCATGGCTGCCGGCCCTCCTCGACACGGCCAACCGCGAGCAGGACCACTTCGTCTTCCGCCAGTCCTCCCTCGCCGCCTTCCTGGCCGCCCGGACCGACGAGGATCTGCCCACCTGGACCGGAGAGCTGCGCAGCGGGGCGAGGGCCCCGCTACTCATGGGTGTGCTGTCCAACCGGGTGGACGTCAAGCAGGCGGCGGCTGCCGCCGAGGCGGCGCTCGAGCGACGGGCCGAGCCGCTGGCCACCCTGTGGCTGCCGGCGTCACTCTGGCCGGACGGCGCGCTCGAGCGGGCCTGGACGGCGATGATAGACAACTCGGCCCACGACTCGATCTGCGCCTGCTCGGCCGACGAGGTGGTGCGGGCGGTCCTCCACCGCTACGACTCGGCCGCTGCGCTGGCCGCCGACGTGGCCGACTCCGCCCTGGCCATCGCCGGCGTGGCCATTGCCGGGCCCGGACCCCTGGTGGTCAACTCGCTGCCGTTCGAGCGGGGCGGGGTGATCGAGGTGGACCTGCCGGGGGTAGAGGCCCCGGCCGGCACGCAGCAACTGGCCCGGTTCGAAGCCGGATGCGTGGAGCGCTCCGGCACCGGTGCGGATCTGGGCCGGCTGCTCGCCGAGCTGGCCGCGTCGGGCTGGCTGGGGGCGTCGGGCCGGGGCGTGGCGGCCCGGATCGGAGATGCCGAGCCGGAGGGTTCCCTGACGGTGACGCTGGAGGAGGACGCCGCCCGACCGACCGAGCCGGCCATGGCTCCGGTCATGGCCGAGGCATGGGCCCGGGCCGGCGCCGGCCGGGACCGGCCGCTCACGGTGCGCGTCGAGCGGGCCGCCTCGCAGCGCGTGGCAGCCCGGGTCGAGGCGGTACCCGGGTGGGGCTGGGCCCAGC
>JAKBAX010000197.1 GCA_021808785.1 Actinomycetes bacterium
TCACAGTGCCGGTTGCCATGGGCGATCCCCTCCTTTCCTGGCCTGAATGAACCCGGGGATCACACGGGAACGCGGCCTGACTCACATTGAGCCGGAGGGAATACTCGTTGTCACAACTGCCCTCTGACGTCACTCTAGCGGATTATCGCGGGGTCGCGGAAGGGCATCCTTGCGCGGGGCTCTGAGCGCGGCGGCGAGGGGGTGACCGGCGCCCGGCGGCGGCGCGAAGGGTGAGACCTATACTCCGCGCATGGCACTGTTGGAGGGGAAAGTGGCTTTCATAACCGGCGCGGCGCGCGGTCAGGGACGGGCCCACGCACTGCGCCTGGCCGAGGAGGGCGCCGACGTCATCGGCGTCGACCTCTGCGCCGATATCGACTCGGTCAAGTACTCCCTCGGCTCCGAGGAGGAACTGCAGGAAACGGCCGAGTTGGTCGAGCGGACCGGGCGGCGGGCCGTCACCCTCCGGGCCGACGTCCGCCGCTCGGCCGACCTGCGGGCGGCGGTGGCCGCCGGTCTAGCCGAACTGGGCCACATCGACATCGTGGTGGCCAACGCCGGTATCGCCAGCATGGGGGTGGGCCCGACCGACGAGGAACTCGAAGAGTCCTGGGACGATGTGATCGCGGTCAACCTGACCGGGGTCTGGAACACCGTCCGGGCCTGCGCCCCGCCCATGATCGAACGCAACGAAGGCGGGTCGATCATCCTCACCTCCTCGACCGCCGGCCTCAAGGGTCTCACTTCGCCCGGCCGCCTCGGCAGCGAGGCCTACGGGGCGTCCAAGCACGGCGTGGTCGGCCTGATGCGCCAGTTCGCGGTGGAGCTATCGGCGGCGAGGATCCGGGTCAACAGCGTTCACCCCACCGGTGTGGACACGATGATGATCCGCAATCCGATGATGGAGAAGTTCCTGGGCGAGTTTCCCGAGGCCGTCAACAACCTGTCCAACCTGCTCCCCGTCGAGGTCCTCGAACCGCGCGACGTGAGCGACACGGTGCTGTTCCTCGCCTCGGACCTGTCCCGCTACATCACCGGCGTCACCCTGCCGGTGGACGCCGGCTTCACCGTCAAGTAGGCCCACCCGGGCGGCCCGGAGACTCAGCGCGGGCAGCAACTCAGGCGCAGGGCGACGGCCACCCGGCGGCGCGCTGCGATGGGTCAGATACCGGCGGCCAACGACGAGATCATCCCCCGCCTCCAGTCGGCTACGGCCGGGGTGCCCTCGGGGGTGCGGCCGAAGCGCACCAAGACCGTCTCGAGAGCCGGGCAGACGGTGACCGTCTGGCCCTCGTAGCCGTCGGCCCAGAAGGTGCCCAGGGCGTCCGCTTCGGTCCACCAGTGGGCGCCGTAGAAGAGCTCCCCGCTGTCGAGCGAGACCGGCGAGCGCCCGAAGTCCACCCAACCGGGCGGTAGCAGCCGGCCGCCGGTGAGACGGCCGTCGCGGAGGTAGAGCTCCCCGAAGCGCAGCCAGTCGCGGGCTGTGGCCCGCAGATAGGAGGAGGCGACCCAAGTCCCCGCCGGGTCCATCCCGGGAACCGCCGAATCCATGCCGACCGGTCGAAACAGCCGGTCGCGCAGCCAAGCCTCGTAGGACGCCCCCGGCCCGACCATGTCGGCGACCAGCCGGGAGATGATGTTGCTGGTGCCGCTCGAGTAGCTGTACCGGCTGCCGGGGGGCGCCGCCAGGGGGCGACGGGCGGCGAAGCCGCCCATGTCGTCGACGCCCCCGAAGAGCATCTCGATCACATCGGAGCGCCCCCCGTCGGGGTCGTAGTCCTCCACGAAATCGAGGCCGTCGCGCATGGTCAGCAGGTGCCGCCAGGTGACGGCCCGGCGGGGGTCGGAGGGGTCGCGCCACTCGCTCACCGGGGCGGGGGAGTCCAGATCGACCCGTCCTTCGCCGACGAGGAGGCCCACGGCGGCGTGCAGCACCGATTTGGCCACCGACCACGACAGCAGGAGCGTCGACTCTGTAACCTCCTCCCCTTCCCCCGCCCAGGACGGGAGACGGCCGCCGTAGCGCTCGAACACGAGCCGTCCCCGATGGGCGACGGCCACCGCCCAGGTCTGGCCGAACGGTCCCCCCTCCACGAACAGCGGATCGACCAGGGCTTCCAGGTCCCACCCCGGCGGGGGATCGGCCCGCTCCCATGGGCCTTCCCGCAGCGCGCCGGGGGGCAGCGGGACCAGATCGTCGTCTGGAACGCCGGCATCCACGCCGGTCATGCTGCCATAACCGCCGGTTCGGCCACCGGGGCTCTGCGGCGCCGTCGCGACCGCCGCCTTTGGCGGTGGTGATCGACGGTGACGGGGCGGCCGGCGGGAAATGCGACAACTACGCAGAACAGGCGAGTCCCAGCCGAAGCCCCCGGAAAATACCGACAATCTTCTCATAGGGTCGGGACACCGATCCGACAGTGGGACTGTGGGACGCCTCACCCGGCTCTTGTCGCCGGGATCCGCAAAGACCGAGGATCGGCTCCGGCTCATGCGCGTCGTGGCCGTCGCCACCTTCATGGCGGGCGGGCTGACATGCGCCTCGGGAGTGGCGACGACCGAATCCACCCACGCCTCGCGCCTCGTCCAGGGCGCCTGTGCCGTGGCCTTCGTGGCCTTCGGCGTCCTGCTCGTCGCGCTCCGCCCCCGCCAGCGGGTCATCGAGTGGACCGTGGCCGCCAGCATCCTCACCCTCGGGGTGCTGGTGGCCCGGTCCGAACCTCTGGGCATGGCGCCTCTGTTCTTCCTCTGGCCGGTGGTCTACGCCGCCTACTTCTTCTCCGTGCGCCTCCTGGTGACGCTGTACGTCTGGATGGCGGTCAACCTCGGGGTGGGGTTGCTGCTCAACCCGCACCTGCACCTGAAGGTCGACACCTTCACCGGCACGGCGTCGAGCGTCGGGGTCATGGCCGTCCTGATCGCCTTCATGACCCGGAGGGAGGCGCAGCTGCGGTGCGAGTTGGCCCGGGCGGCCGAAACCGACGCGCTCACCGGGCTGCTCAACCGCCGGGCGTTCGACCCCCTGCTGGGTGAGATGGTCGAGCACGCCGCAAAGGCGTCGGCGCCGCTGTCGGTGGTGATGTTCGACGTCGACCACTTCAAGGCCCTGAACGACCTCCACGGTCACCTCGCCGGCGACGACGCCCTCCGGCGTATCGCCGACGTGCTGGTCTACGAGTCACGACGGACCGACGCCGTGGGCCGGTTGGGCGGGGAGGAGTTCGGGGTGGCGCTTCCGGGCACTGATATCGCCGACGCCCGCCTCTACGCTGACCGGGTCGCCGCCCAGCTGTGGAACCCCACCGACCCGCTCGGGCCGGCGCTGTCCATCAGCGCCGGCATCACCGCCTTCCGCCCGGGTGCGAATGCCCACAGCCTGCTCTCCCGGGCCGACGAGGCGCTGTACGCGGCCAAGCGGGCCGGGCGGGCCCGCACCGCGTGGTGGGACGACGGAGTCGTGGTGGGAGAGCCCTACCGGGCTCTACGCCGCGTCTGACTCCGGGCGGTGTCCGCCGGGGACGACGCGGTGGGGCGCAGAAAGACGAGGGCGGGCCCGATGCCGGCGGCGGCGATGGCGGCGATCACCCACCAGCCGTGGCGGAAGCGTTGAGCCCGCCCGGGGCCACCGGGCGCCGCGCAGAGTGTGGGGCCGGTCTCGCCGGCAACTCGTAGGCCCCGGCGAATGCTGGATTTCTCCGGCATGCGGCGTTTACTCGCCGGTCCTTCCTCGCCGGCGGCCGAGAGAAGCGCCGAACCGGCGTAGGCTCGGTCCCTCCGGATGCCTCTTGCTCCGGCTGCTGGTGACCAGGGGAGGGTGAAGCGTGAGCGAGTCGTGGCGCGTCTTGCAGATCGACCATCGCGATCCGATCGCGCCGCTCGAGGGGATCGTACGGTTGCTGGATATGGCGGGGGAGGCCACGGGCGCCGGCTACGGGCGCAGTGACGTGGTCGAAGCACTGCACGAGAGTCAGCCAGCCGCCGTCGCTCTGTCCTCGTCCGGGGAGTTGCTGGGTGCGGCGGTAGCACGCGTCTGCGGACCCGACGCCCACCTGCTGGCGTTCGCCCTACACCCGCAGTGGCGGCGTCGGGGTATCGGCTCCGCTCTGTTGAAGCTGCTCGACCAGGAGATAGTCCACCACGGCGGGCGCCGGCTCCTCGCGCTGGTCGGACCTGGGCAGGTCGGGGTGCTGGCCTTCGCCAATCAGGGGTTCTCGCGGCTGGCCGGACTCGATCTGTACGAGCGACCGGTGATCATGGTGGCGGAGGAGCTGGCCGTCGTCGAACGCTACGGAGGCCACTTTCCGGGGCCGGGCCTCTGGGACGCGATGAAGGGTTTCTCGTCGACCAAGAAGCTCCTCGAACGCCGGGTACTCGAGCCGCTGAGACACCGGGACCTCGCGGACGAGATCGGTCTGGTCCCCCCGGCCACGATCCTCCTCTTCGGGCCGCCGGGCACCGGCAAGACCTCGTTCGCCAAAGCCATAGCCTCCCGGCTGTCGTGGGCGTTCGTCGAGTTTCATCCGTCACTACTGGGCCGGGGGGTCGAGGGCGCAGCCGGGCTCCGGCAGGCTCTGGACGACTTGCACGGCGTCGACCGGCTGGTCTGCTTCATAGACGAAGCAGACGAGATCGTCGCCGACCGGGCCGATCGCCCCGAGAGCCAGTCCATCGTCAACGAACTGCTGAAGTCCATTCCCGCGTTCAAGTCCCGACCGGAGCGGGTGATGGTGATGGCCACCAACTCCGTGGCGGCCATCGACCCGGCCATGCTGCGCCCCGGGCGCTTCGATCTGATCATCCCCATCGGCGCCCCCGACGAAGCCGGGCGGGCCGAGCTGGCGGCCGAGCTGGTACCGGCGGGAGACCCCGGGGAGGTGGCGGCGCGGACGGCCGGGTTCACGCCGGCGGATTTCGCGCTGGTCGCCCAGCGCAGCGCCCAGCGAGCCTTCGACCGGGCACTGGCGGGGGGCGACGCCAGAGTCACCAGCGCGGATGTGCTGGCCGCGGTCGCGGTAACCAGGCCGTCGGTGAGCAGCGAGGCCAACGACCGCTTCGAAATGGAATCGAAGGCCTACGCACGGCTCTAAGTCTTGGTGGGGCCGCTGTCACCGGCGCCGGAAGCGTTCAAGTCGGTCGTGCTGTCATACCCCCGTGCGGCTAGAGGGTCTGCTGCAGCACCGTGGTGACCGACGCCAACCGGTCGAGGACCAGCAGGACCCCCATCACCCCGAGGCCACCGGCGGAGACGACGGTCACCCCCCGACCGTGGCGGCGCAGCCAGGCCAGTGGCCTGCGGACCCGGTCGAAGAACAACGCGACAGCGACGAACGGGGCGCCGAGACCGATCGAGTAGACGCCGAGGAGAAGCGCCGCCTCCCCCAGGTGCCCCTGCTCGGCCGAGAGGGCCAGGATCGAGGCCAGGATGGGGCCGACGCAGGGCGTCCAGCCCAAGGCGAACGCGGCGCCGGCGACAGGAGCTGCGAAAGGACCGAACCGGGCCAGGCGGGGATGGAGCCGCCACTCCCGGTAGAGGCCCGGCGTGCTGAGGAACACCGTGCCCAGCAAGAAGACCGCCATGGCCACCACGAGCACGCCGGAGACCCGCGTGAGCAGGTTCTGGTCGCGCACCAGCAGCCGCCCCGCCCCGCTCGCCGACAGCCCGAGCAGCACGAACACCGTCCCGAAGCCGGCTACGAACAAGAAGGTGTTGAACGTCACCTCGCCCCGCCGGGCCGGCGCCGACCGACGAGGCCGGCCGGAGCCCGTCCTGTCACCCACGCCCGGGGACGGGGCGCCACCGGCGGCGCTCGACCGGGCGGCCGAGGCGGTGACGTCCATGCCGGCCACCAGCGAGAGATAGGCCGGTACCAGAGGTAGGACACAGGGGGACGAGAACGACGCCGCCCCGGCCAAGAAAGCCCCGACCAGCGACACCCCCGATGCGGCCACGACTCAGCCCGGCACGCTGACCCCAAACGCCTGCTGCACCGCCGAGGCGAGAGTGGAGGCGTCGAAGGCACCGATATGGGTGGTGATCAGCTTGCCGTCGGGCCCGTAGAAAGCGGTCATCGGCATCGATCCGTTCCCGCCCAGAGCCTGGTACAGACCGTCACCCTGGCCGCCTCCCACGTCGCGGGCCACCGCCGTCACCGACGTGCTCAGGTTGAACTGGTCAGCGAAGGCGGAACCGTTGCCGGTCTCCTCGGCATTGACCTCCACTATGTCGACCTTGCCCTGCAGAGCCCGAGCGTCAGCGGTGAACACCGGGAGCTCGGCGGCGCACTGGGTGCACCACGACGCGAAGAAGTTGACGATCACCGGGCGGCCGGCGAAGCTGGTCAGCGAAACCTTGCCGGGGGCTGTCAGGGCGGGCAGCACGAAGGCCTTTGGGTTGGTGTCGTAACCGGCGGTCGAGCTGGTCCGGGTGACGGCCAGAGCGACGACTCCACCTATCGCGGCCAGCGCCACCAAGGCGAAGCTGCCCACCTGCAGCCGCCGGCGGCGAACCTCCGCCGGCAGCCGGTAACTGCCCGGCCGCGACGACGGGCGGGGCCGGGCCGGACGCCCCCGTGGGGGCACCGCTCGGGCGGCGCTGGCCGGCCGGCTCAAACGTCTGGAGTTGGACATGGTTCCTGCCCACGCCTCGGTGCTCAGACCCGGGCCGGTTCCTGGCGGCCCATGACCCGGCCGAGCGCCACTGCGGCGGCCGACCCGACGATGAGTCCGAACAGCAGATGGGACAGGAAGAACGCGATCTGGGGGACCAGGCGCATCATCGGGTTGGCCGGGGGCAGGAAGACCCAACGGTTGAGCACGTAGACGATGGCCCCGCCGATCACGCCGGCGGCCATCATCCCGGGCCGGCTGCGCAGACCGGGAACGCCCATCCGGGCCGCCGCGGCGATAACGGCGAAGAAGGCGACACCGAGGAAGGCGGAGAAGGCGAAATGGAGGATGAGGCCGACGACCACGTGGCTACCGCTCACCGGCATGGCCGCCATCACCTGGTTGCGGGCTGAGGACGGCATCCCGGCCATCAGGTTGGCCACCGTGGCGTTGTCGGCGTGGCCGGTCATCACCGCCGCCACCATCTGGATCTTCTGAGCCGGGATGTGCATGGCTGTCAGCATCGGCATCATCTGCTTGGCCATGGCCGGCGTGAGGTAGTGGCCGCTTTTCAGCATGGGCCCGATCTGCGCCATCGCCGACGCCGGCAGGCTCACCCCCATAGCCGACATCAAGGTGGGGAGCATCGACGCCGGCGGGGCAACTGTGTAGACGAACGCCGGCATACCCAGGCTGACCGGTGTGGCGTAGCCCATCCCGGCCGCCCCCATCACCAGGGTCATCACCCCGATCAGGAGGGCGCCGCCGACCAGGCCGGCGCCGACCGACGGAACGGCGAGCCGCTTGACCAGGTCCCGCATCGACGGCGGAGACCCCGTCGGGGTAGAAGCCGAAGCCGAATCGCGGTTCTGGGCTGTGGTGGTCGACATGGACGTTTCCTCCCGTGACAAGGCGCGGCCCCGCACCCGGGGCGCTCGGCGCCCGCGTCCGCCCCGAGGCGGCGCGGACTGTGGTCGGCTGAGGAGTCCGCTTCGCCGCCGCGATATTCCACTTCTCTTCTCCGATTGTTCCCCGAGCCACCAGCGGGGTGGGGGTGGCCGGAAGTACGACATCCGCGCAGAGGGTCGCCCGCTTAGTTGTGGCGCCCCTCCGACCCCCGGTGGTGTCCCCGGAGGGAGGAGGTCAGCCGGGACCTCCCAGGCGACGAGTTGCTCGCCGAACCCGACATCCTCTCCTGCTGGGCCATCTTCATCGCTGCCCCGCCGGAGGCCATCTGGCCGTGGCTCGCCCAGATGGGACCGGGCCGAGGCGGCCTGTACACCTACGACTGGATCGAGAACCTCTTCGGCCTCGACATGCACAGCACCGACGTGGTGCTCCCCGACTTCCAGAAGATCGAGATCGGCGACTCTCACAAGCTCGGCAAGAAGGGACCGACGTTGCGCGTCGCCATCTGCGACGTCGGTCGGGCCCTCGTCCTGCGCTCGGACGACGGTAACTGGGTCTGGGCCTTCGTGCTGGAGCCGGGAGTCGCCGGAACCCGACCGATCAGCCGCAACCGCATCGCCACCCCCGATGCCTCGATCGCCCTACGGTTGTCCAACC
>JAKBAX010000198.1 GCA_021808785.1 Actinomycetes bacterium
AGCCACGACCCAGAGCGGGTACTTCCTCCACCAACTCCACGCCGGCCTTCGCCAGGGAAGGTCGTGCGGCCTCGCTGCGAACGTAGGCGGCCACCTCGAAGCCTGCGGAGACGAGCCGGTCGGCGACCGGTCGGCCCATGGCCCCCGTCCCGACGATTCCCACCTTCGGCCGGCCACTGTAGGGGCCTTTGGAATCTCGATCAGCCTGCACCCGCGCCTCCATCCCAAACCAGGAGGTACGCTAGCGGAACTCACAAGCTGCTCGGCGGTGGCTACTACGCAGACCGATCAATGCCGCGGTACGGATTGGGATCGCCTGCTCGATCCGGGGATAACGGAGGGGCTTTCTGGTCAGCTGGACCGGCGATACTTGTCCAGGAACCGCAGGACCGATTGCATGAGGTCCCGGTCCTCGGGGGTGTCGCCACCGAAGCCGCCGTGCGGCATTGCCTCGAACACATGCAACTCGGCCTCGACCCCGGCAGCCAGCAGCCTTCGATGCATCCGCACGGTGTTGGAGAGGAACAGGTCACGGGTCCCGCTCTGCAGGAACGTGGGAGGGAAACCAGTGAGATCGCCGAACAGGGGGGAGAGGTAGGGATCGGCCAGATCAGCGCCATTGGCATAGAGGAGGTTGGTGCTGGCCAACGGCTGCAGAACATTGTCGATGCCGTTGAGCGTTCGGAAGGTATCCCCCGACTCGGTCAGGTCGACCTCAGGCGTGAGTAGGACCAGGCCGGCCGGCATTGGAAGCCCTTCGTCCTTGGCCTTCAACAGGAGCGCCGGAGCCAGATTTCCTCCAGCTGATGACCCCCCTACGAAGATGTCCTGCGGCTGTCGCTCGTCGAGTAGGCGCGCATAGACCGCCACACAGTCATCGAGGGCTGTTGGATACGGGTGCGTCGGTGGCATCCGGTAATCCACCGACCAGGTGATCATGGGCCGGATCGTCGCGCTGGTGCGACCCATCACGCGGCACACATCGCCCCCACCAAGGACCAGTCCCCCACCGTGGATGTCGAGGAAGACCGGGGTTCCAGATCCCGCTTCGAGATGGGCGGGTACGAAGGTGTATGTCGTCACTCCATCGATCCGGAACGAGGACTCGGTTAACGGAAGGTCGGCCGGCACACGGCGCCCAAGGACCTCCGCCAGTACCGAATCTCTGCTGGCGATGAAGTCCTCCCATGCCGGGATGTCGCGCGGATCCGTGGGCGCAGGATCGCCGGCGAACTGTGACGGTGCATCCAGATAGGTACGCGCTTGCGGGCTGACGCTGCTCGGTGCCGGCGGACGGACACGGGCCTCGAGATCGGTCATCTGGGCATCAACCCCCTGCTACTCGGATCGTACGATCATGCCACCCTGGACGGAAGGCCTGCGTCAAGACGTCCTGCCCAACAGGTCCCGACCGATGTTGACGGGTACGCGCCTCCAGCATCGGGGGTGCGGCGCCCATGTGGTATCCGGCTCTACCGTCAGGGGCGGTGCCGGATGCGGTCGCGAAGGGCTCGCCCGTCCGGGTCGTAGATGGCCCGGTACGCCGGCACCGCCCAGAGGCGGTGCCGGCGGGGCAGGCGCTCCGGCTCGTGGGGAAGTAGGCGGCCCGAGGGACGCTCGCCGTGGCAGCCGGCCAGGTGCCATGCGAGCAGTGATTCGGCGCTGTCCTTCACGGACCGGAAGGCTCCCACCGGATCGAGCAGATCGGTGACGTCGTCCTCGGCGCGCTCGAGGTGCTCGGCCATCAGCTTCAAACGCAGGTTGCGAGCGAACCGGCGGGCCATATCCCCCTCCCCGGCCGGATCCTCGGGCGCCCGGCCGTCGACCTCGCCGTCGATGACCGCGCACGACATCTCGCTGTCGTGGGTCCAGGAGCGCCGATTCAGGTTGTCCGAGCCGATCATGGACCAGACGTCATCGACCACCACGACCTTGGAATGGACGTAGACCGCCTGACCATCGGCATTCTCCACGTCGTAAATGCCGAAGCGGTCCCCTCCTGCGGCCCGGCACACCTTGATGGCCTGCTCGCGGCCTACCAGGCTGGGCCAACGCGACGCCCCCTCCTTGTCGGGGTAGCGGGGCACCACCGCGATCAGGTGCAACCCGGGGTTGGCCCGCAGCGCGTCGGCCAGCAGATCAGCCACGAACGGGGCCCACAGATACTGGTCCTCCAGGTAGATCAGGCAACGGGCCCGCTCGAGCACCTTGCGGTAGGCGTAGTCGATGCTGCGCTCACCGAGCGGGGCGAAGGGATAGCGGCGCAACCGGGCCGGGTAGGTCCGGAGCACCTGGACCGAATGGCACCCCGCCGCGGGGGGATCGGCGATCTGCTCCGGTAGGGCTCTCCCGGTCAACTTGCCCGCCATGTAGGTCCGGTCGAGCAGGGCCCGGACCGGGCTCGAAAGATCGAGAGCGCTGCTCCCCGACCAGCGCTCTCGGAAGGTGAGCTCCACGTCGTTGACCGCAGGACCGGTAATCGAGCACTGGATGTCGTGCCAAGGCGGCGTGGGGCCATAGACCCCAGGGAACTCCATCGCCTGCGGGTCACCGCGGTGGGATGCGTCATCATTGCGGCTGAGACCGAGGTCGATGCCGCCCACGAAAGCCACGTCACGCTCGGGAGCGCCCGGATGGCGGATCACGACGAACTTCTGATGGTGTGAGCCGCCGCGGCGGGTACGAGGATCGAGTAGAACCTGGCCGCCCTCGTCGGATATGGACCGGGCCATCTCCGCGTTCTTGCCCTCGCTCTGGTCCAGCCAACCAGGCTGGGACCGCCATACCAGGCCGAACACCAGCACGTGTCGGGAGGCCAGGTCGCCGAGCACCTCCCCGACCTCGGTGCCGGGACCGGCCAGCCGCTCTTCGGTGTCGCCCCGGAAATCGGCGAAGTAGACCTGGTCCCCCGGGCGGGTGGAGCAGAGCCGGCGGTGGAGCTCCGGGAAGTACTCCGAGCCGTGCACCAGCGCTTCGACCCGGTTACCCGATGTCCACGGCCGGATCCGGGTGGAGCGGTTGGGTCGTTCCTCCGGTCCGAGGAACCACCGTTGCACTGTCCGGTCTACCTCGTCGCCCATTCTGGGCGCCGAACCCGGCCCCGCCGAAGCCTCCGGATGTTCGGCGCGACCTGGTCGACTGTGGGCGGTTGCGGTCACTGCGTGTGTCCCCTTCGGCAGTACGGGCGGCTGAACTGTCAAGGACTTACCCCGAAGTACCGTTCTTCACTCGGCCTGGCCTTCGTCCGCTCGGAAGCGTGAGTCAGGCCCCGGCTGGGTACGAGCCGAGCATGACCGCCGCATACCGCGCCACCCGGAGCCCGGCCGCCTCCAGGCACATGCTCAGCCCGCTGGCTCGACTCGGCCTGGGTGCCCGCGCCTTCATATACCTGATGATCGGCCTCCTGGCGGTCCTGGTCGCCCTTGGCCACAGCACGGCCGAGACCGACCAATCCGGTGCCCTCCAACAGATCGACCAGAACGCATTCGGTCACGTGCTCATTTGGGTACTGGCTGGCGGACTGTCCAGTTACGCCCTCTGGCGGTTCTCCGAAGTGATCTTCGGTGTCGCCGGAGACGGGAGGACGGCCGGCGGGCGGCTCCAGTCCTTGGTGCGAGGTGTGATCTACAGCTTCTTCGCGGCCAACGCCTACCAGCTGGCAGTCAGCAACCGGACCAAGAGCCAGGCGAGCCGCCAGGTGAGCATCACCGCGGACGTCATGTCCCACTCCGGGGGCCGGGTCCTGGTGGGAATCGTCGGCGCAGTGGTCGTACTGGCCGGGCTCATCCTGGCCTACGGAGGAGTCACCAGACGATTCGAGAAGTACCTGGCCACCGCATCCATGTCACGGCGCACCCAGAGGGCCGTTCGGATACTGGGCATGATCGGCACCACCGCCAGGGGCTCGGCCTTCGCTCTGACCGGCGTCTTCGTCGTCCAGGCGGCGCTGGACTACAACGCCCAGAAGGCCGGAGGACTGGACCAGGCGCTGCGATCCCTGCGGGACACCTCCGCTGGGCCCGCCCTCCTCTTGGTCGTGGCCCTCGGCCTGGTCGCGTTCGGGGTGTACGGGTTCGCCGAGGCTCGTTGGCGCATGACCTAGAAGCTCCTGCCAGGCACGTGCATGACGGCCGGAACAGCACCCGACGATATTGGGACTCGGGGTGGTAAGGACTCAGCCGCGGCGCGGGCTCCGCTCCAGATAGCTGGCCGGAGGACCCCACAAGTATGAGTCCGGTGCCTCCCGGCGGATCAGGGCCTCGGCCCGTCGGCGATACATTCCGTCCGGGACCGGACATCGTCGCCACCCGAGAAGATTCACCCGTGCGTGGAGTTCCCATGAGGTGGGATCGGGGGATAAGAGGCTGTGTCCCGGATCCCCAGTCGGCGCGACGTGGTTGAGCACGAGTATGTGGGCAACCCCGAAGCGGTAGTTATGTACTCGACACCGCACGCCCGATGTTCATGGCAATCCTCACCTCTGCACATCCCGGGGCCCCGAGGACCACCTTGTTGCTCTGAGGCCCGGTCAAATCGCTATGTTGACAGCACCGCGCCTTTCGGCTCTCACCCGGTCGATCGGGATTCCACCAATGTGGAGGTACTGACGATGCCGACCCCATGCCATCTGAACCACGTGGAGATGGTGCACGCCCCCGGTGAGCGAAGACTGGCCCTGCGGTTTCTCGAACTGCTCGGCGGTCGCCTGTCGGTCAACCCCACCGGCAGCCCTATAGGGCTCGACATCGGTCACCAGTTGACGGTCGGTTTTCCTCACGACAATGCCCTCTACGTCTCCGAGGTCACCCCCCATCAGTGGGCCTTCGAGTCCTCACTACGGTCGACAGTTGAGGCCGACCGGAGCCTCGCGGCGCGCCGTGCCGACTACCTCGCGGAGCTCCGTCGTACCCCGCAAACCTCGTATCACTTCGGTATCCGCTTTGACACACGAGAGCGACTGGAAGCCCGCATAGAGATCATCCGGGAGGCCTCGACCACCGAGGAGTTGGCCGGAAGGATGGAGTTGACGGGCGTCTATCCTCCCGGCACGTACACGAATACGATGCTGCAGGCCTTTCTCTTCACAGATGTGATCGCGGCCGGGCTCCTCTATCTGGGCCAGCACATAGAACTGCAGTGGAGAATGGACGCCCCGCCCCTGGAAGAAGCCGCCCTCGTCGCTAGCAGCTAACCGAATGCGGCACTTCAGTAGCCCAGGTGACGGTGCAGCAAGTGCTGGCCCAGGTCCTCACCCTCCAAGCACCAGATCCTGCGGAGCGGGCTCCGAGTCCCTGAGCGTTACAGAGCCGACGGTTGAGCCCAGGCAGGTCGGGCGCGGTTGCAGAATGGCGACGGGCCGCGCCAGAGTAGTTCATACATATAGCGGCCGAAGAGCTCGCCGTCGAGCTTCGTCGTCGCGACTGGACCGTAATCGAGCCGTAAGGCCGCGACTGCCATGGGATGGCTTCGACAGCGCTCCACTGGCCGTTCATTCCGGATCGTTCTCGAGGGTGATACGCAGAAGGCTCAGCTGGTCTCGGCGCAGTGTTGCGTCAAGGCGGCCGGGGCGCTGAGGGTTAGGCGACGAGAGGCAGCGTCGAGTCAGCGAGTACCTGTTCATACAGAGCGACATGTTCGGCGACCATCCGCTCGGCGGAGAAGTGACCGGTTACGGCGGATCGGCACACGCCGCGGTCGAGGTATTGCGATGCCTGGACAGCCCAAGCGAGATCCTCTTGGGTGGAGCGGATGAAGCCGGTAACACCGTCGTCGACGATTTCGGGGGCCGCACCCATATGTGTCGCCACGACCGGGGTGCCGCAGGCCAACGCCTCGACCATGACCATGCCGAACGGTTCGGGCCAGTCGATCGGGTTGAGCAGGCACACGGCTCCGCCTATCAGATTGACCTTGTCGACGCCTCCGACCTCGCCCACAAATTCGATGTCGACGCCCAGTAGCGACTTGACGCAGCGCTCGAAGTAGAGATTCTCGGCTGGTTCGGACATTTTGGCGGCGATCCGGAGCGGCACACCGGCCCGCCGGGCGGCATGAATGGCGGCGGGGATCCCCTTTTCGGGGCACATACGGCCCAGGAACAAGGCGTAGCCTCCGTCACCGAGGCCGGCTGGGTAGCGATCGGGGTCGACTCCGTGATGGATCACCGCCGCGATCGGGGTCTTGGTCGCGGTCGAGGCCTGGTGATGGGAGATAGCGATTATCGGGGTGCGTTCGGCGATGGCCTGGTAGTAGTCGCCGAGCTCACTTTGGAACGGGCCGTGGTTGGTGGTGACGACCGGCAGCCCGACGAACCGGTCGGCGTAGACGGGACCGATGAGGGTGTGGTCGTGCACGATGTCCGCGCCCACAGCGGCGCGGTAGGCGTGGATTACGTGTCGCAGCTCGGTGGCGGAGCCGCCCACGCCCACTCCGATGGCGTGAGGCAGAATGAAGTCTCTGGGCACGGGGCAGGTGCTGTCCCCGGTGGTGAACAGCAGCACGTCGTGACCGGCGCGCTCGAGTCCGCGAGCCAAGACATCGAGGACGGCTTCGGTTCCACCGTAGGCGGTGGGAGGGATCGCCACCCACGGTGGCGCGACGAGAACTATGCGCATATCCGACAGTCTCATTTCGGCTTGCCGAGCCCGCCGCGAGGATCGCGGACAGGGTATTCACCCGAGCAAAAGGCTGCCGCCCCGACCGTTCGTGAAAGAGGCTGGCAGAGGAAACGATTCGCTGTCCCCCGATGCCGAGTGGCTGGCAGCTTACACCCGGTGAACCCCTTCTAGAGCGCGCCCAGAGGGGCCCGCGACAGGTGGGGTCTACAACGGTGGGACAATGGTCCCTGTCGGACCGGGAAGGAGTTCACCGTGGTCGCCACCTCGGCCTTTTCTGGCCTGACCGCTCTCGGATGGGATCAGCGCTGGATTTCCGCGCTGGCCGATCTGGGAGATCCGGTCCTGTGGCCGGCCCGCGTGTCGAGGGTGGACCGGGGCATGTGCACTGCCATGACAGGATCGGCCGAGGTCCGGATCGCCACGGAACGGGCCGTCGAGGTGGTGGTCGGCGACTGGGTCGGTGTCTCTGGTTCCGCGACCGACAGGACGGCGCGAATCGCGGCCGTGCTTCCCCGTCGCGCCGCGTTCCGCCGGACTGGTCCTGCCATGGGTGCAGATGCGAAGGTCGTGGCCGCGAACATCGACACGGTGTTCGTCTGCGACGCACTCGACGGGAGCCTTGGCCTTCGCCATCTCGAACGGTTCCTGGCCCTGGTGTGGCAGAGCGGGGCCACCCCTGTGGTGGTCATCACCAAGTCCGACGCGGCCTCGCCACGAGACGTCACCGATGCCGTGGCTGCGGTCATGACAGTGGCCGGAGAAGTCAGCGTGGTGGTGGTCAGTTCGAGGACTGGTTACGGTGTGCTCGCACTGGAACGGTATCTCGTGCCGGGTCGCACCGTGGCGCTGCTGGGCCTGTCCGGGGCAGGAAAGTCGACGTTGGTCAACCTGCTGGCGGGTGCTGAGGTCCTGACCACGGGTGCGGTTCGCGGCGACGGCAGCGGGCGCCACACGACAACTCACCGTGAGCTAGTGCTCCTTCCTAATGGCGGTCTTCTGATAGACACTCCAGGAATGCGGGCGCTTTCGGTGCTCGGAGCTGGCGGCGGGGTGGAGCAGGCCTTCGGCGATGTCGAATCGCTGGCCGGCGACTGCAGGTACCCCAATTGTTCGCACTCGGGTGAATCGGGATGCGCTATCACCGCCGCCGTCGCCGACGGGCAGCTCCAGCCCGGCCGATTGGAGGCCTGGCTCCGCCTGAGGGCCGAGCTGGCCTCATCTACAGTGCAAGACGCCCGTGGCGACGTCGCCGAGCGCAAGCGGCGCAAGGCGGCGAAGTTCGCGGCACGCCGAGCATCGAAGAGGTAGCAGACGGGCACAACCGTGGATGGACCTCGGGCGCGGTCGGCTGAATCACGGTCATTTGAGTTGCCGCCCACCGGGTTCGCGGCCAGTTGACCGGCCAGCGACGTGGTCGCTGCAGCCGAGAGCGGGTCCCGGTGGCCGGGACGCCGTCAATAGCGCGATTACGGGATGCAGTCACGGGTGCCTCTCGCGTGGCGCGGTAGCAGCGCTACGCTTCCCTCCCCT
>JAKBAX010000199.1 GCA_021808785.1 Actinomycetes bacterium
CCGATCTGATCACCAAGGCCGAGGTGCGGGCGGTGGCGCTCGGCAAGCTGGCCCTGCCGCCGGCGGGCGTCATGTGGGACATCGGCGCCGGGTCCGGCTCGGTCAGTGCCGAGTGCGCCCGCCTGGCCCCCGCCCTTCGCATCTTCGCCGTCGAGCAAAACCGCGATGACCTGCCCGCCCTGAGGGGCAACTTGGCCGGTTCCGCGGTCACCGTCGTAGCCGGCCACGCCCCCGGCGCTCTGGCCGCCCTGCCCGACCCCGACCGGGTGTTCGTCGGTGGCGGGGGGATCGACGTCCTCGACGCCTCCCTGGCCCGCCTGCGGCCGGCCGGGGTGGTGGTGGCGACCTACGCGGCACTGGGCCGGGCCACGGATGCGGCCGCCCGGTTGGGCCAGATGGTGCAGGTGAGCATCAACCGGGCCGTACCGATCGGTCCCAGCGGTGCCCTGAGGCTGGCCGCGGAGAATCCGGTCTTCGTGTGCTGGGGGCCCCGATGAGGGTAGTGACATGTTCGGTGACAGATGCGGGAGCGGCTCTGGCCCGGCGGTTGCCCTTCGAGCACCGGCCCGGTGCTCTGGGGGACACCGTCAGACGGCTGTGGGCGTCGGTGGACGGGCTGGTCATCTGCGCCGCCACCGGCATTGCGGTCCGGGTCATCGCCCCGCTGCTCGACGCCAAGGGCTCCGACCCGGGAGTGGTGTGCGTCGACGACGCCGGCCGCCACGTCGTCGCCCTGACCGGCGGCCACGCCGGGGGGGCCAACGACCTGGCCACCGAAGTGGCCGGCCTGCTGGGCGCCACCGCGGTGGTGTCCACTGCCACCGACCTGGCCGGGCTCCCGGCGCTCGACCGGCTCCCCGGCTTCCGGGCCGAGGGCGACGTGGCCGGCGTGACCCGGGCCTGGCTGGACGGCCGACCACCCGGCATCGAGTGGGAGGCCGGGCTGGAGCGGTGGGCGGTCCCGATGGGGACCGGACCGGGCGGCCAGGTGAGGATCACCGACGGGGCCGGGCGACCCGGACCCGGCCAGGTCTTCCTCCGGCCCGCCTCGCTGGTCGTCGGCGCGGGGGCCAGCCGGGGCGCCGACGAGGAAGGCCTGTGGCAAGCGGTACAGGGCGTGCTGGCCCGGGTCGGGCGCCACCCCGGGTGCGTGGCCGCAGTGGCCACCGCCGACATCAAGGCCGCCGAACCGGCCATCTTGGCGCTGGCCCGCCGGCTCGCGGTGCCCCTGCTCACCTTCCCGGCCGCGGTGCTCGACGCCCGGCCGGTCCCCAATCCGAGCCCGGTGGTGGCCGCCGCGGTCGGGACCGGGTCGGTAGCCGAAGCGGCCGCCCTGACCGGGGCCGGTCCCGACGCCACCCTGCTGGCCGACAAGACCGTGTCGGCCACGGGCGACTCGACCGTGGCCGTGGCCCGCCGGTCCGGGCCGGCGGGCCACCTGGCCGTGGTCGGCCTCGGTCCCGGCCATCCGCACCGGCGCACCCCGGAGGCGGTAGCCGCCGTCCGCCATGCCGACGTGGTGATCGGCTACGGGCCCTACATGGACCAGGCCGCCGACCTGCTCGGCCCGGCCCAGACCGTGGTCCGCTCCCCCATCGGGGCCGAGACCGAGCGCACCGCCACCGCCCTGCGGGAGGCGGCCGGCGGCCGGCGGGTCGCACTGGTGTGCTCGGGCGATCCGGGTGTGTACGCCCTGGCCTCGCTGGCCTGCGAGCTGGCCCCCGACCACGGCTCACCCCCCCTTTCGGTGGTGCCGGGGGTCACCGCCGCCCTGGCCGGCGCCGCCGTCCTCGGCGCCCCTCTCGGCCACGACCACGCCTCGGTCTCGCTGTCGGACCTGCTGACCCCCTGGGACGTCATCGCCAGGCGGCTGCGGGCGGTGGCCGAGGGCGACTTCGTGGTCTCGCTCTACAACCCCAGGTCCGGGCGGCGGACCACCCAACTGCCCGAGGCGCTGCGCATACTGGCCGGCCACCGGGCGGCCACCACGCCGGCCGCGGTGCTGACCGACATCGGGCGACCCGGCGAGCATGTGCTCCGGACGTCTCTGGCCGACCTCGAGCCCGAATCGGTAGGGATGCTGTCACTGGTGGTGGTCGGCTCCAGCCGGACCCGGTGGGTCGGCGACCGCATGGTCACCCCCCGGGGGTACCTCGGGTGACCGTCCGGGTCCTGGCTTCGTGCACTGCATGCGGAGCGTGCCTGGTCACCTGCCCCGAGCGGGTGCTCCACCGGGCGCCCGGCCGGCCCCGGGTGGAGGACGACCGCTGCACCGACTGCCTGGCGTGCATCGAGATCTGCCCGGTCGACGCCATCCAGGCCGTCCCGAGCAGCCCCGGGGACGGGTCGTGACCGGACCGGGGGAACCCCACCCCATCGAAGCCGAGTCCTACGCCATCATGGCCGGCCGGGTCGACCTGTCAGGGTGGCGCGAACCGGAGCGCCAGGTGGTATCGCGCCTGGTCCACGCCACCGCCGACGAGTCCTTCGCCACCTCGGCGCTGATCGGTGACCGGGCCGTGGCCGAGGGTGTTCGAGCCCTCCGGGCGCACGCGACGGTCATCTGCGACGCCCGCATGGTCATGGCCGGAATCCCGTCGGTGGCCGATGCCACCGAAGTGGTGTGCTACCTGGACCGGGTGCCGAAGGTCGCCGGGCCGGGCCGGGCCACCCGCTCCGAGGCAGCCGTCGAAGCGGCCGCCGCCGACCACCCCGACGGCGCCCTGTGGGTGGTCGGCAACGCCCCTACCGCGTTGATGATGCTCATCCGGCTGCATGCCGCCGGCCGGATCCGGCCGGCCTGCGTGGTGGGCCTGCCGGTGGGCTACGTCGGCGCGGCCGAGTCCAAGGCCGACCTGTGGGCCTCGGACCTGCGCCCCGTCTCGATCACCAACGAGGGCCGGCGCGGTGGCAGCCCGGTGGCCGCCGCCGCCGTCAACGCCCTGAGCCGGCTGGCCGGAGGTGATAGCCGGATCAACCCGGCCCGCTAGACCCGGCCCGCTAGACCCGGCCCGCTAGACCCGGCCCGCTAAACCCGACCCGACCCCGCCGATCTGTCGCAGCACGTTCATCAGATCGTCGTGAAGCGGGGCCTCGAAATGGCACGCCTGGCCGCTCGAAGGATGCCGGAACCCCAAGGCGGCGGCGTGCAGGAACGGTCGTTCGGGCCCCAGGTCCGGCCACCCCCGACGGGCCCCGCCCCCGTAGCGGTCGTCACCCGCGACGGGATGTCCGATGGAGGCCAGATGCACCCGGATCTGGTGGGTCCTCCCCGTTTCCAACCGGCAGCGCACGAGTGTGGACGGGACCGGATGGTCGAAGCGGTCCAGCACCTCGTAACGGGTCCGGGCCGGTCGGCCCCCGATCTGGACCCGGATCCGGCTCGGGTCGGTGTCGGACCTCCTGAGCGGGGCGTCGATCAGCCCGGCGTCGGAGTCCACGTGACCGAACACCAGGGCCAGGTACTCCCGCTTCACCTCCCGCCGGGCCAGCTGGGCGATCAGGTCGTCGCGCCCTTCGGGGCTCCGGGCCACGACGAGCAACCCGGACGTGCCCTTGTCCAGGCGGTGCACGATGCCGGGCCGCTCGGAGGAGGCTCCGACGGCCATGGCGGCCAGGTCCGGGAACCGGGCCAGGAGGCCCTGGACCAGCGTCGGCCGGTGTGGACCGTGGCCCGGGTGGACGACCAGACCGGCCGGCTTGTCGACCACGACCACCGCTTCGTCGGAGTGGACGATCCCGAAAGCCACGGTCGGATCGGCCAACAGGGGGGGCGGACCGCTGGCCTCGAGGACGCCGCGCACCTCCAGGTGCTCGCCGGTATGCACCCGCCGGCTGTGCGACCCCACCGCCCGGCGCCCGATGACGACCCGGCCCTCGTCGAGCACCGCGTTGACCTCCCGCCGCGAGAGGCCCGTGATGAGAGCCAGGGCCCGATCAACGCGCTCGCCGTCGAGGGCGGCCGGAACCGGCCAACGCTGGACCGGGGGGTCCGGCGGGGCCGGCTCAGGCACGGCTGCGCCAGGTGAGGGCGAGGAGGATGACCCCGATCACGATCGAGGCGTCGGCCACGTTGAACACCGGCCACCAGGTCACAGCCCGTATGAAATCGACCACCCCACCTTGGACCGGCAGGTGGCGAAACAGCCGGTCACCGAGGTTGGACAGAGCTCCGCCCAGCACCATCCCGAGCGCAACCGACACCGGGGCGGTCGCCGTCCTGGCGGCCTTCCGGCTGAACACGACCAAACCCACGATCAGCACCACGACCACCGCCTCGAGGATCGGGGTGACGCCGGTACCCACGCTGAACGCGGCCCCGGTGTTGAACGTCAGGTACCAGTGGACCGGTCCGACCACGTGACGGGCCTGGTAGGGCCGGAGGTGGTCCAGCGCCAGTGACTTGGTGATCTGATCGGCCGCCACCACCACCGCCGCGGCGACGGGGATCAGGGGGCGCCGCGAGCCGACGCCTACCGCCGCGACGAGAGTCCTCCGCTCTTGCAGGTCACGCAGGCCCATGATGTCAGCGCCTGTCCGTGCACGTCAAAAAACCCTTGCTATTACTGGGATTCTCCGTATGTCCTGTCGGCCGGTGTAAGCCTCTGTCGGTCCGCTTGGCTACCAACTTGGCTACCAAAATCGGGCTTCGCACGACGCCCACACTAGGCGGCCGCCTTCTGGCGCCGCAGCTTGACCCGGTCACGATCCGTCGTACCGCCCCACACGCCCAATCTGGAGACCGTCAACGTCGAGCTGGACCACGACCTGGCCGGAACTCTTCCGGAACTTGAGCGCCACGTTCCCGTTGGCGTCCTCACCGAAGAACCCAACCTCGGAGCCGTACCGCTCGCCAAGCTCACCCCTGGACAGGTCGATCGGCTCCTGGCCAAGAAGGCGCAGGATGGCCACTCGAAGTGCCACGTGTCGAGGATGCGAACGTTGCTTACCGACGCTCTGCGCCATGCCGAAAGGCGCGGCCTCGTAGCTCGCAATGCCGGAGCTCTGTCGGTCGTGCCGAGGATGGACGCGCCGGCCGAACGGCGCTCATTCACCCCGGATCAGACGCGGGCACTCCTCGGGGCAGCACGCGGCGAACGGCTGGAGGCCCTCGTCGTGGTCGGCCTTACCGCCGGGCGGAGGGCCGGTGAACGGGCCGGGCTGCTGTGGTCGGACGTCGCCTTGACGGGTCCCCTGGCACGCTCACGGTGTCAGGCTCGATGAAGTACGACGAGCATGGTGCGCCGGCCGCCAGGGGCGCCGTAAAGCGCTCCAAGGCCGGGCCGCGGACGGTGGCGCTCCCGCCGGTAACCGTTCAGGCCCTCCGTGCTCACCGCAAGCGCCAGCTCGAGAAGAGAGTCGCGGTCGGCCCACTGTGGGCCGACCACGGCCTGGTGTTCGCCAATGATTGCGGCGAACCCATCCACCTGGCGCATGTCCGCCGGACGTTCGCCCGGATCGGCAAGCGGGCCGGTATCGAAGGTGCAGATTTCACCTATCTCCTTCGGCACGCCCTCTATAAGCACTATCGGCACAAGGTGCGGCCGGTGGCGGACGCCGGTTTGAGGATGCTGGCGCTCCTTGTCGCTGCCGACGCGACCTAAGCATCTCATGTCGCCGGGCGACGACCACGATTAGATATCCCCCTGGGGGTTATCTACCGTCCAGGCGAGACCCTCTTCGTCCTCTTCGAGCGTCGCGACGAGGCGAGCGGTGTAGTAGAAGAACTTGCCGTCCAAGGGGTTGGGGGTGTACGAGATGCCCAACTTCTCGTTTAGTCCCTGCATCTTGACGTTGTTACGATCGACTTCCGACCAGACTGCCGTTGCTCCGGCTGCGGTGCAGTTGTCGAGGACTTGCTGCTTAAGGTCTATCCCGATCCCAATCCGGCGACGATCAAGAGCTACCCCGAGAGAGTGGACGTGGCCAAACCCATCGTCGTCGCAGAGGTCGTACACGATCGCACCGACGATGGCCGCATCTTGGATGGCTAGAAGGCAGTCCGGACCATCTCGCTTGTCGAAATGGTCAGGTGCTTCGCGAATGACCATCTGAGCCCGCATGGCGAAGGTGCCCGATCGAGAGATGGCACACCGAAACCGCCGGAGCGCATCGAGGTCTCCCGACGTCCACCGTCGGACATCCCAGACGGGGACGGGGACTATGTCGCCTAGATGGCCCGAGAGGGCCGGGTGTATACGGGAGGCGCAGTAGCGACGAGGTTCTTGATCGCCTCAAGCTGAACGGTGCTCAACGACGATGTACCTGATCCGAGTTTGCCGTCCTTCGGCTTTGCCACAGGAATCAACCCCAAACGTTCCTAGACCTGTTCCAAACTCTACAACACTGTGCGGCGTCTACAAGAGGTGCCCTTGTGCCCGAATCGGGGCCTCGAAGCCATTATCGACCAGCACGCTGCCTTGCTTGACATCTCGGGCTAGACCGGGCCAGCCTGAGCCATTTGGCTACTAACTTGGCTACCAATCAGGCGATTCACGGCTACGTACGCCGCGAAAGCGCTGGTCAGCGTCGCGACGAGAGTCCTCCGCTCTTGCAGGTCACGCAGAGCGCCGCGTAGGGAAGGGCTTGGAGCCGGGCGTCGGGGATGCTGTCCCCGCACTGCTCACAGATTCCGTAGGCACCGTCGTCGATCTTCTGCAGGGCTCTGTCGATCTCGACGACGGTGGCCCGAGCCTGGGACGACAGGTACAGGTCTATCTCGCGGTCGACGTTGGCGGTACCTCCCTCGCCCCCCTCCTCGTCGAACTGCACGTCGCCCGGCTCGTGCTCGAGGGCCAGCGAGTCGGCCTGGGCCTTCAGCGCCTCGGCCGAGCTCATGTACGACTGGCGCTCCTCGAGCAGGAGCTCCTTCTGCTGGGCGAAGAACGCGGCCCGGTCCGCCTTGACCTTGGTCTTGGTGGCGCCGGTGGCCTTCTTGGTGGCCGGGGCCTCCGCCTTCTTTACTGCCACAGTCTTCGAATCCTCCTTGGCCGGCTTACCTGCCGGCAGCTTGCTAACGGTATCCGGGCCGGCATCCTCGGGCGGAGCGCCCTTGGCCGCGGTCTTGGCCACCGCCTTCTTGGCCGGGGCCGCCTTCCCGGCCGGCTGGGGGCCGGCTACAGTCGGCGAGCCGACCGTGTCCTTGGCCGCTTTGGTGGCGGACTTCGCAGTTGCTGCTTTCGTAGCCTTCTTCTGCATGATGTCCTGACCTGAGGTCTCGGGCCTGGCCGGGCCGGGGAGGGTGGAACGCTAGCAGCCAAACACCTCGGGATGCTCCGTTGTTCCCCGCATCTGGATGGCCCGTATCTTGGGAGGATGGCCCCCGGCTCCCCTGCGACCTACCCCCACGTACCGGCCTCTCCCCGATTCCCCCGCATCGAGGAGCAGGTTCTGGCCGCGTGGGAGGCGGACTCCACCTTCGAGCGGTCGGTGGAGCAGCGCCGCGCCGCGGGGGCCGAGGAGTACGTCTTCTACGACGGTCCCCCCTTCGCCAACGGGCTGCCCCATTACGGGCACCTGCTCACCGGCTTCGTGAAAGACGTCGTGCCCCGCTACCGGACCATGCGCGGCCAGCTGGTCGACCGCCGCTTCGGGTGGGACTGCCACGGCCTGCCGGCGGAGACCGAAGCGGAGAAGGAGCTGGGCGTCAGTGGCCGGGGGCCGATCGAGCAGTACGGCATCGCCCGGTTCAACAGCTACTGCAAGTCGTCGGTGTTGCGCTACACCAAGGAGTGGGAGCGCTACGTCACCCGCCAGGCCCGCTGGGTGGACTTCGACAACGACTACAAGACCATGGATCTCTCCTACATGGAGAGCGTCATGTGGGCGTTGAAACAGCTGTGGGAGAAGGGGCTCTTGTACGAGGACTACCGGGTCCTCCCCTACTGCTGGGAGTGCGAGACACCGCTCTCCAACTCCGAGACCCGCCAGGACAACGCCTACCGGGACCGCCAGGACCCGGCCGTGACGGTGGCCTTCGAGCTGACGCCGAACCCGGCCGGGGCGGCCGACGATACCGATGGACTGCGCCTCTGGGTGTGGACGACCACTCCTTGGACCCTCCCGTCCAACCTGGCCCTGGCCGTCGGCGGCGACATC
>JAKBAX010000200.1 GCA_021808785.1 Actinomycetes bacterium
GTGAGCCCGTCTTGACTGTGGCCGGAACACACCATGCGCCCACATGCGGAACGAAGGAATGTCCGTGCCACCGAACCCGGTCGGCCTGATCGGTTCCGATCAGCAATGGTGTAGGTCCGCTGTGCCCAACCACCAAGGCAGCCAGGACCGCCTCGCTGGCGGTCCCACCCCATGGTGGCTGGCGACAACTGAACCCCCGGGGTCCCTCAAGGCTCCCCCTACGGGCGGCCCTACCGGGCCGGCCTTGACCGCCCCTCCCACCCGCCGACGATTCCGCGGAATCGCACCGGCTGCATCAACGCGCCCACCCACTGACGCCCTCACCCGTCACCCCGCACAAGCCGCCGACTTCGACTCCGTCGAAGGCCCTTGACATGAGGCGCTTCTTCAGGAACGTCGATCTGCATGGCCCACCGGTGGCTTCGCGCCTAGTCACAAGCGAGCGCATATCGGACAGTCGGCTCGCTCACGTCTACAGTTGTTTGGCGTGGGGGTAACGATCGGGTCACGAGATGAGTGGGTCGGCATCGAGGCCAGCCCCGCAGTTGGCCGCGAGCGTTGGCATCGTGCTCACCATCGCCTGATCGAAGCCGTCGTCCTCGCCTTACTGATCGTGGGCAGCACGGGATGGCTGCTAGCCCGCTCCTCTGGCCGACCCCCAAACGACGGGGTACCGAACCTCGGATCCCTATTTCAAATCAGTGTTCCAGCGGGTGCATCCCTCGTCTCCTCCCATCACGTTCATGGCTGGACAGTGAAGATCTACGCCTCGCCATCCGGGCTAACGCCCGCCACAGTCCGCGTAACGTACGAAGAGTTCAACTCCAAGGGAGAGCAACGGGGAGCGGGCTCTTCGACTCTCGGCGCGTCGCTCCTCGCCCCGCCCGGAATCGTTCCATGCGGCACTAGCGCCGGAACCAGCGACCAGGAAGCCGATTGCCAGATCACGAGTCCTTCAATCGTGCTTGTCCGGCTAATGGCTGGCAATAGCGTCTTGGATGCTATGACGCCGGTCACCTACGACGGCGTTCGCTTCGTGGTATTGGCGAACTTCACCAAAGCGGTCTCTAACTTGGTCCAGGGCCTCGATGCTCAAGGCCGGGTCGTATCGACCTTCCAGCCAGACCGCAGTTCGTAACTGCGCAGAACGACGGCTCCGATGATTTCACCAGCAGGAGCTCCGGGCCACCGATATTCGGCGTTCCTGCGCCGCGTCGGCATCCGAGATCGAGGAACGTGGCCGGGGTCACCTCGTATGGAGTAACCGCGGGCGGGTCTGGCTGACTACTAGCCTCCGTGTACCACGCAGGAGGAGTGATCGAGATGGTGTCAGCGAACCTTATGGCAGCCGGCGGACTAATCGTCGTCGTTGTCTTCCTCATCGGACTCGGGTCATTTGCCGTGTGGATCTGGGGACTCATCGACGCCGCTACCCGACCTGACTGGATCTATCGGCGCACCGGATCGAGCAAGGTCCTCTGGATAGTGCTGATCGTCCTGCTCGGCGTCGTCGGATCGGCCATCTATCTTCTAGCGATCAGACCAAAGCTCATCGATTCTCAAATGCCGGCCATGACCTCGGGCTGGGACGTGCCGAGTCCTCCACCACCTATTTCCAGCCAGCCCTCATACGGACCGCAAGGAAATCCTGGCCCTGCTGCCTGGGTACCCGATCCAACAGGTCGATATCAGTACCGGTGGTGGGATGGCTACTCCTACACCAACCAAGTTGCCACCAGCGGCATCTCTTACACCGATCCGATCTGAACAGGACGGCTGGCGTCCTTCCGCCAGTTCACGGTGGCGGCTCGCCGTGCATCTGGTTCCGATATAACCCTTAGCCACTCGTGTGATTCCCCGCAGGACGACGGTCTCACCTGATCGAGCCTCGAAGGAGGCTTCACCTTCACCGACCGTTAGGACACCTTTCGTCCACAGCTTCCAGGCCGTCCATGACGGACCAGGGGGCGTTGTCTGCATGCATACCTGGAAGCTCCTCGGCACGGCGAGAAGAGTAGAACAGAACGTGCGAGCAGTCGGTTACGAGGAGGGTTGGCAGGCAGAGCCGAGATTCGGCGACAGCACGGCTGACGGTGGATCGAACGCTGCCAGGCCATGATTGCAGCGATGTTTGACTACGTAGGGCCTCAGTTGACCAGGGCAAGACTGGCCGATCTGCTGAATGCTGAGGGAGTCGCTGATCGTGCCTACAGCCTCTTCGGCGCCCATAAGGAAGAAGCCATCGCCATCGCCATCGACAACCGGCCGCCGGGTTGGGTGGTCTTCTACACCGAGCGGGGCAGCGAGCGGCAGCTTCGGACCTACGACTCCGAGGCCGAAGCATGTCTCGACCTCCTGTCGAGGGTCCTCGGGGATGAACACAACCGCTTCGATCTCGTCGCTGGACCGGCTCCGCCAGCCGAGGCCGATGAGGCGTTCAGGCTCTGGCTGCAGGACCACCGGATCGATCGGACGGAGTTGGCCGACGTCGACTGGAAGGTCCAAGACTCTCCGTGGAAGGCGGGGGAGCCGGACTACCGCCGGTACTGGATACGGATCACCCGGGCACGTCGCCGGTAGCCGAGGGGCGCAGAACATGAGCGCACGCGGTTATCGATAGCCGCCGACCAGGCGCTCGTAGTCGGCATTACGGGTGGGTCCAGCGAGCCGTCGGCAGTGATCCTGGCCAGCATCCAAGAGGCGATGCCGTCGTCGGCCACGTACTCCCACGCGACCCCGAACCGTTCCAGCAACTCTTGGAAGCGCCCATCCTTGGATAGCAGAGACTCGATATACGCCCGACTAGCAGCGACCTGTTCTTGAGCTACGGCGGCGGGAGGGGCAGTGTCTTTCCCAGCCAGGACGGCGATGTGGACCATGCCATCCGCCCTTGGCCCGGCGGCCCAACGTGAAAGCTGAACGCGGTCAGCGATCAGGACGGCGTTCTCTCCGCGCTCGATTACGTCCAAGGCAAGATCCCATCGCTCTCCCGCCGGATCGTCAATCCGAAGGTCCCCTTTCACGGAGACAGACTGGCAAATCCCTCCTGCCGATCCTGTCTGGGCCGATGCCACCCAGATCAACAGCGCATCGGATTACGGGGGAGCTGCGACGATCCGCCCGTGATTCGGCGATCGGATCTTCATTCGGATGTCTCCCGCCCGGTGCCTGTCGACGTGCACTCGTTGTGGTCCGCTGTTGCAAACCAACCGCCAGGCGAAAGTCGGGCTGGTGATCCCGCCACCTTCGGTGGCGCCTCCGCACGGCCGCCTGGAGGCGGCCGCTTGGCTCGGAACAACTGTGAACGGTCGCACGGCTGCGAGAACATGTCCACACCATGGACCGAGTGGAACGGTATTGGGGAGCGACCGGCTGCCGGGGTCGTGTCGCGGAGCGCCGCCGGTGACGCAAAAGGAGCCGCCGGTTGGGGTCGTTTACGGGCTGGAGGAGGCACTCGAGCTTCTGGCCGCCATCGAGGACGCGTTGGAGGTTCTGGCCGACACCGACCACCTGGTCGTCGTCGCCGAGATCGAGCATGAAGTGCTCAGACTTCACCGTAAGCTGGGTTTGGATCGTCCGTTCGGAGGTGACGATGGCCACTGAGTTGCTTAGAGCGCCCGAGGCTGCTCGTCGCCTGGGCATACCGACTAAGGAGTTGCTGCGGCTCATCCATGATCGCAAGATCCGCTACGTCGTGGTTAAGGGCATTGCCCATGTTCCCGACGATGCCGTGGAGGAGTTCCGTGCCGAGCCCGCATGAGCAGATTCGTGCAACTACTGCAGTAATCCCCTCTGGGGATCAAGATACAGCAGAACTAACCGCGCGGTAGCTTACGGGCCGCTGGTCCGAGAGTTCTGCCTTCGCTACAACAACCCGAATACGCGCCGTTAGTACGAAGCCGAGCTGGCGGCGCTCTTCGTGGCTGCCGGCGTGTCCCAACCCAGCTTCCTGACCGAGTCGGCCGTGCTGTGCTGGGTGGGCCAGGCTCGAGCCAACAACACCGTCCGCAACCGGCTGTCCCGGGTGTGTACGTTCTTGCGCTGGTGCGTCCGGGCGGGAGAGGCGGACCCGGCGCTGGTCGAGGCGCTGAGCGGGAGGGACAATCCGCTGCGTCAGATTCCCCGCCTTTACGGGAAGGTCCACGCGCCCCGCCTGGCCAGGTGGCTCAGCCATGAGGAGGCCTTCTACCGGCTGGTGGGCGCCTGCCGGGACGGCACCGATCTTGGCCTGCGTGACGAGGTCCTGATCCGCCTGGGTTTGGCCGGCATACCGCTGAAATCATCGCGGTCCGTGGGCGTCCAGGTCCGATTGGCCCTGTTCTCTCCACCGAGGGAGAACCTCGGGAAGCAGCGGCTGGCCCCCGGTTCACTTCGAGTCGTCCAGGCCCGGAGATCCCATCAGGCGCAATGAAGCCGATCTCGAAGGAAACCGGCCAGGCCTGCACGGACATAGGGACAGCATCGCGCCCGAACGACAGCGCATCGGCTTACGCCGTTGTCACCGCTACCCGCTCCGAGTCGGCGCTATTGCGCTGTGGACGCTCCCGAGTCAGCCTCCGGCGTGAGTCTTGGTCGACCCATCAGCGCAGCTACGGCCATGGCGAGAGGGACAAGGGAGATCGCCAGGAAGACGAATCCCGCCGCGAGGCTCCCAGCAACGAGGAACGCTAGACCGAATCCTGCAAATGCGATACCTCCGAGTCCTTCGACAAGTACCGCCCGTCGAAGCCTCCACCGAAGCGGCCTGCGGCGCTCACTGTTCATGAGACAGATGATTCCCTCGCAGATGCGGGCGGTCTGCTGTCGCTGGCTTGAGGGTGGCGGCGTCCACGCAAGATATTCAGATCAGCGATTCGCGGCGCAGATCGTCGCGGGTTAGATAGTGACGATATTTAGGAGATCCTCGAGGCCTCGGAAGTCGTCGGGATTGCGGGTGTATAGCGGTAGTGATGATGCGTGGGCAGTGGCGGCGACCAGCAGGTCCACTGCTCGAGGACCGCGAGCCTTGCGGCCAGCGGCGGCGACGGCGGCGTAAATCCGCCCGTATGATCGAGCAGCTTCGGAGTCGAATGGTAACGGGTCGAATGCCGCCTCGGTGCGCTGTAGCCGGTCCTGTCGACGGGCGCGCTCTTCGGGTTCGTCGGTGGCGTGTGGCCCGGCGGCCAGCTCGGCCAGCGTGAGGGAACTGATCGCCACCTCGAGGGGTAGCACCGTCGAGTCGAGGTCTTCCAAGTCTATGACCACCGAGGTGTCGATGAGTCCCCGGGCGGGGCGAATTGTCGTTTCAACCACGCGGGCTAGTCTCCTGGGAGGCCACTCGGTCGAGGTCGTCGCGTAGCTTGCCCAGGTCGACCGCGGGGGCATGGCGGAACAGGGCTACCGCGGTGTCTGAGCGGACGAAGCGGTGCCGGCGAAGTGGGGACAGTTCGCCGACGGGAACGCCGTTGCGGGTCACGATGAATGACTCGCCGGTGTCGAGTTGCCGCATGATCTCTCCGCTGTCGTTGCGCAGTTCCCGTTGGGTGATCTCTCTGGCCACACCCCATAGTAGCACGGCGTGCTACCGGCTACGACAGTCAACCGATGGGTTCACGACCCGCCGTCTCGGCACGAGCGCGATGATCCAGTGCACACGGTTATCCGCCAGTGGCGAGCGGCGACGCCAAATCGGCGCACTGTCTCTTCCGAGAGTTGGCCGACTCCGTCCAGCGAGGAGGATCCGTTGTCCGACAAAGAGTCGGTGATCCCGTCGCCTTCGGCGGCGCTCCGCACGGCCGCCTGGAGGCGGCCGCTTGGCTCGATGCAAGTTTGTACGACCTCGGGGCTGACGGAATCCGAGGAGCCCAACGAGAACTTGGGGTGTCTGCGGAGCAGGAAAAGCGTATTACACTAATCCCTTGTGGACACCCACAGGTCGGCTCGACGGCACGGCGTCAGTGACGAAGACCTCCGGCACGCAGGCAACATGCTCGAGGTGATCGTCCTGCTGCTCGCTGAGGACGGGAAGCTTGCGATCCATGCGGTGCCTCTCCGGAAGCAGTACTCCCGGCCGCTCGAAGGGACCGGCGATGACTGAGGGGAAGACGTACAAGACCCGGACTGGCAAGGTGCTGACCGATGCGGACATCGAGGCGATGGCCGAGGAGGCGGAACGGGGCTACGACGTGGAGATGCTTCTGGGCAAGAGACGAGGACGGGGCCGTCCGATGATCGGAGAGGCGCCGTCGGAGGTCGTGCCCGTCAGACTCGACCCGGCTCTACGCCAGGCTGTGGAAGCCCGGGCTGAGGCGGACCATACAACCGCCAGTGACATCATCCGTCAAGCACTCAAGCGCTTCTTGGACGTCGCGTGAGACCAGAGGAGGGACACCCAGTGACCGATGCGGACTTCGACGACGGAGACGTTCGTGCAACCTACTGCAGTAGATCCCTTCCAGGGATCCAGGGATCAAGATACAGCCCAAAACTAACGCCGTTAACTTAAGAAGTGTTGACGTTGGGCCTCCCCCTGGGACTGGGAGGCCCTTGTCGCGCAGTTCGCCATGCGGTACCCCAACGCCAACACCCGACGGTACTACGAGCGGGACCTGAAGGCGCTCTTTTCGTTCGCCGGGGTGGAGCATCCTGGGTTGTTGACGGAGTCGGTCGTGCGGGCAGGGGAGAGCGAACAAACAGTTCGCAACACGCTTTCCCGGGCGTGCACCTTCTTGCGGTGGTGCGTTCGTGAGGGTGAGGCGGATGCCGTCTTGGTCGAGGCGCTGATGAGTCGCGACAACCCGCTTCGCCAGATCCCGCGGCTCTACGGGAAGGTGCAGGGTATGCGTCCGGCTCGATGGCTCAGCCACTTGGAGGCATTCGAGCAGCTGATCGGCGCCTGTCGAGACGGGACCGACTTGGGGCGGCGCGATGAGGCGCTCGTCCGGCTCGGCTTGGCGGGGATGCGGGCGGCCGAGATCATCCACCTGCGTATTGGCGACCTCCGGCTCTACGACGCCGAGCCCCGGATCGAGTGGATCGGCAAGAAGCGCCGATCCCGGGTGATAGTCCCCGGCCTGTCGCTGCTAACCACGCTCGACGCTCTGATCGATCGACGACAGCAGGTGCTCCGCCGCCCGTTGGAGGAGCACGAACCGGTCGTCTGCTGCGGCAAGTCCGGGGCCGGCAGCGACCAACTGGTACCTGACCGTCCGATTGCCCAGACGGTATCGGTTCAGCAGATCGTCGCGCGCCGAGCCCAGCAGGCGGGACTCGGCCACGTTGCTCCCCACGACCTAGGCCGCACGGCAGCGGGCTTGTTGCACAGCTCGGTCGGCCCCGACGGCTCGCACCATTTCGACCTGCTGGACATCCAGAAGGTCCTCGGACACTCCGACCCTGCCACCACTATGCGCTCATACCTCGATCCGCTCGACACCGGGGTGCTCAGTCGGGCCGCCCAAATCCTGGACTGAATGCTGGCCGGCGGCCTCACCGCCCTGCGGGCGGCCGGCCGCCATCGTCGAAATGTCGGGGTCAGCTCCGGCTCTCGATACGAAGCTGCCGGTTACGCACTCTTCGCGGCCCGGTCGCCTTCCCCGTCGGGCTCTGGCGCTTGCGCTGCGCCGCGGCGTAGGCCCAGGCGTAAAGGCGGGCGAAATCCTCTGGTCCCAGCCCGCCGGCGGTGAGACCCTGCCGCCTGGTAGCCGAACGTGCCGAAGTAGCGGCCTACCGTGCCGAACCCATCGGGTGGGACCTTCTGCCTCGCCTTTGATGCTTCGCCGGCCATGTACGCGGCTATGGCCGCCCGGCGTGTCTTCATGGCGACCTGGCCACTGTGCGCGTAGAAGACCGTGCGGACATTGACTCCCCGACGGGCGTGGTTCTCGACGGTACCGTCGGTGACAATCTGCGACCACCAGCGCAGCATCTGCGTCGCGGTATCGCCGCCCAAGGGCTGGTCCGATCGGCGGGGTCCACCACCGGCCCTTCAGCTTCCCGTGCTTGTCAGCAGATGCAGGTGCGGGCGCCCCTCGGTGACTTGGAACTCCTTCGACCAGAACC
>JAKBAX010000201.1 GCA_021808785.1 Actinomycetes bacterium
GGGATCGTCTACCACTACGAGGTCACCGGGTCCAACGGGGCGGCCGCGGTCGGCGCCGGGTCGTGGCCGATGTTCCACCACGACCCGCAGCTCTCGGGGGTGAGCCAGGCCGTACCGCTGCGTTCCGCACCGGCGTGCAGCACGCCGGTGGCGGCCCGGTCCGGCTACGACCTGATGGCGAGCGACGGCGGGATCTTCAGCTTCGGCCAGCCCTTCTGCGGCTCCACGGGTGGAGTCCACCTGGCCCGCCCCGTCGTGGGCGGAGCGGTGGTCCCCGGTACCGGTGGCTACTGGCTGGTGGCCTCCGACGGGGGCACCTTCGCGTTCGGCGACGCCGGCTTCTATGGGTCCACGGGCGGGGTGAAGTTGGCTCGGCCGGTGGTCGGTATGGCGGCCACGCCCGATGGGCAGGGGTATTGGCTGGTGGCCTCCGACGGGGGCATCTTCGCGTTCGGCGACGCCGGCTTCTATGGGTCCACGGGCGGGGTGAAGTTGGCTCGGCCGGTGGTCGGTATGGCGGCCACGCCCGATGGGCAGGGCTATTGGCTGGTGGCCTCCGACGGGGGCATCTTCGCCTACGGCGACGCCCGCTTCCAGGGCTCGACCGGCGGCATCGCGCTGGCCCACCCCATCGTGGCCATGGCCGCCGACCCGGCCACGGGCGGGTACTGGATGGTCGGCTCGGACGGCGGGGTGTTCGCCTTCGGAGCGCCGTTTTTCGGATCGACCGGCGGCGTGGCGCTGAGCTCGCCCATCGTCGGGATCACCCCCACCGAGGACGGGCACGGCTACTGGCTGGTCGCGGCCGACGGCGGCGTGTTCGGCTTCGGGGACGCCGGCTTGCACGGTTCGACCGGCGGGGTCTCCCTGGCCCAGCCGATCGTGGGCCTGCTGGGCACGGAGGGCTGACCCGGCCGGTCATCTCGGGCGAAGCGGGTGCCGGGAAGACCGCGGGGGTGCTCGTCCAGGTTTGGATCAGCCTTCGAGGCCGGACGGGTCGGCCGGCACGTCCACTGCGTGCTGGCGCAGCACGTCGAGCGGGACGATGTCCAGGGCCCGCTCGTGGGTCGAGGCCAGGACCACCAGGGCGGCCTGGCCGTCGAGGTGGGCCCGCAGCCAGTTGGCCGCGGTCACGCACCATCGATCGCCGGGCACCAGCCCCGGGAAGCGGTACATCGGCATGGGCGTGATCAGGTCGTTGCCGATGGCGCGCTGGTGTTCGAGGAACTCGGCGGTCACCACCGCACAGATGGTGTGGCTACCGATGTCCTCCGGGCCGGTGTTGCAACACCCGTCACGGTAGAAGCCGGTCAACGGCTCGGTGCCGCACGGCTCCAGATCGTTCCCCAGCACGTTGCTCTCGGCCATCGTGCCAGTATCGCCGCGTCACGCCGCCGAGGCCAGGACGTCAGGGAGGGCGGCGGTCTGAACCCGGCCCCCGGTGGAGCACCGGCCGGCCCGGGCCATAGCCTCGTGGTCATGACGCGAGCGCTGGTTCTCGGTGGCGGTGGTCCGGTGGGCATCGGTTGGGAGGCCGGTCTCCTGGTCGGCCTGGCCCGTCACGGAGTCGACCTGTCCGGTGCCGACGCGGTGGTCGGCACCTCTGCCGGGTCGGTAGTCGGCTTCACGCTGGCCGCCGGCCGCGACCTCACCCAGGCCAACGAGCTGATGGGCATGGCCAACCAGGTACTGGCCGGGGACCCCGCAGCTGCGGGTGCCGTAGAAGGCTTCGAGCAGTTGCTGGCCGCGGTTGCGGAGGCCGCCGCCGACCCGGTGCGGGCGGAGGCGGTCCGGGCCCGGCTGGGTCAACTGGCGCTCGACGCGCCCACCGTCAGCGAGGAGACGTGGCTGACCCTGTTCGGGGATTTCGCCGGGGCGCACTGGCCGGAGGCCTTCAGCTGCACCGCAGTCGAGGTGACCGGCGGCCGGTTCAAAGTCTGGACGGCGGCCGACGGGGTGGAGGTGGCGCGGGCCGTGGCGTCGAGCTGCGCCGTCCCGTGCATCTTCCCGCCGGTCGAGATCGGCGGGGCGCGCTACATGGACGGCGGGGTACGCGACATGCTCAACGCCGACGTGGCGGCGGGCCACCAGGTCGTCGTGGCCTTCTCGTGCACCCTGCTAGAGCTGCCACCGGGGTTCGCCGATCCGGGGCTGGAGTCGTTGTTCGGCCAGACCCGCGCCGCGCTCGACGGCCTTCGGGAGGGGGGAGCCAAGGTGGAGACGGTCGTGCCGGGGCCGGAGATGCTCGGGATCAGCGGTTTCGGGCTGAACCTGATGGACTTCAACCAGGCGGCAGCCGCCTATGAGGCCGGGCTGCGCCAGGCCGGAGCCGAAGCGGCGCGACTGGGCGGGATCTGGAACGGGTAGACCCCGGCGAGCTTTCACGACTGCGGCTGAGCCGGAGGGCATCGTGGTCCGTATGGCGGCCGCTGCTCCCGGGTCGGGGACTACCGTGAGCGGGTGCTTTCCGGCCCCGTCGACCCCGATCCGCTCCGGCCGGATGCCCCGTCGGATCCGGATGGCCCGTCGGACCCGGATGGCCTGGATGGCCCGCCGGCCGGTTCGGTGGCGGTCGTGGCGGGCCGGCCCGGCGGCGTGGCCGGCGCCCTGACCGCGCTGGCGGCCCGGCTCATACGCACCGAGGTGGGCGAGCGGGCGCCGGAGACGGTGCCGCAGGCCTACGCGCTCGGGGCCACGGTCGAGACCTACACGGCCACGCTGGATGATCCGCCGCCGGTGTCGTTCTCCCCATGGGGCGGCGATCGGGCCGACCGCCTGGCGCGCACGCTGGGGGCCGTGGTCGTCACCGGTCTCGGGCCGGCCGGCGAGGAGTTGCGGAACCTGATCGACGACCTGAGCGAGCGCGCCGTCCACGTGGAGGTGGTCGAGATCGGGGCCGGCGGCGCCGACCCCCTGTGGCTGGCCGGCCGTTGCTTCCCGCCGCCGGATGTGTCCGGTCGTCGGGAATTCCTGCGTCTGACCGGGGTGGTACCGGCTCGGGGGGCGTACCTGGTCCGTTATTTCGGAGCGGGGCCCTCTGGGACCGGGGCACCGGGTGCCGACGTGGCTGTGGCCGGCCTGGCCCACCGGGCCGGCCTGGAAGTGTGCGACCCGGGCGGGTTGGGGGCGCCGCTCGACCTGGTCGCCGCCGTCGGCGGCGCCGAGGTGGTCGTCACCGATGAAGCCGCCTTGGCGGTGGTCGCGGCGGCCCTCGGGCGGCCGGTGATCCTCGTCAGATGGCCCGACCCGGACGACCCTCCGCCGGAACTGGGTCTGGCGGCCCGGGAGGTCGACGGGACCGACGGGATCCGATCCCTCACCACCGAATGGCCCGGGCCGGCACCGGCCGACTGGCTCGACCAGAAGGTGACCGAGGCCGAGGTCCTCCTGGACGACCTGGCCGGGCGCCTGGCCGGGCGGGCAAGAGTGGCGGACCCGGGGGCCCGGCCCGACGAGATGGCCGCCCTGCGGGAGCGGCTGGCCGTCCTGGAGCAGGTCAACGCGGCGCTGCGGGCCCGGCTCAACCGCGAGCGGGAGGCGATGGTCGCCCGCCTCCGAGCCGCCGGAGCGGCGGCGCCCACGCCTCCACCCCGTCCGGTTCCGCCTCCCGACACCGCCGCTGTGGCTGCGGTCGAGAACGAGGCCCGCCAGCTCAGAGACGAGCTGGACCGGCTCTATGCGACCAAGACCATGCGGATGGTCGAACCGCTGCGACGGGTGTACGGCGCGCTGCGGGTCCGGACGCGATGAGCAGCCGGGCGGCCACGGGGCGCTCCCGGCTGGCCATCGTCACTTCCGACCCGGGCTACCCCGATCCCGAGGCGACGGCCACGGCCGGGTTGATCCGCGACCTGTTGGCCCAGGCCCGCCACACCGACGTCTCGATCGTGCTCACCGAGCGGCCCCGTCGTTCCGGGCTGGTGGGCGAGTGGCGCCGGGCCGGCGCCCGGGTCCAGGTGGGCCCGCCCGACCCGAACTCACTCGGCGAGGAATGGGGCTTTTTCTCGCACGTGCTGATGACATCGGGTGGGGCCCGCTCACGCGCCGTCGAATGGGTGGACAAAACGCAGCCCCAGGCGGCTCGCATCGTCTTCCTGGCCGAGCTCCCCTGGCGGCGGGCACAGCGGGCCTGGCGGCTCACCGTCGCGAGCGACCGACCCGGCCTGGATCACGAGACGGCAGTTCGGCGCGATGGCGCGATGGGGCTGCTCGAGTGGGCCGACGCGATCTGGTGTGGCTCCGACGCCGAAGCCGAGCTGGCCGGGGACCTGGTACCGGGCCGGACCATCTCGGTGCTACCCCGAGCCGTCGAGATCCGGGCCCGGCCGGCCGGCTGGGCCGAGCGGGCCGGAGTGGTGGTCACCGCACTGGACGGCTACGACGCCCAACGGGGGGCCGACGAGGACGCCCTCGATGTCATCAACGACGTGATCCCGAGGCTCCGGCGGACCCTGCCGTCCCTGCCGGCCACTCTCGTGGCCGACGGTGCCAACGCCGGGCTCCGGGCGGCCGCGGCTGGCGCCGGGGTGGCGCTGGCCGGGCGGGACCGCCTCGACCAGGTGATCGGGATCAGCCGGGTCCTGGTGGGCACGGCTACGGCGGCTGTCGACCAGCCGGCGGCGTTCGAGGCGGCGTTGCGAGCCGGGACCCCGTTGGCCGTCGGCGCGGCCGCGGCCCGCCGTCTGCTGAGCTCGCGCCGGGTCTGGGCCGAGGCGGTGGCGTCGGCCGACCGGCTGGCCACCGAGAGGTGGAGTCCCGACCGTCGGGCCGAGAGGATCGGGCGGGCGCTGGCCTCGGTGGGGCTGACTCCGGGCCGGCCGGTGCACCGGCCGGTGCCGAGGGTCACCGCTCCTCCGGCCCGCTGGGACCCCCGGCCCAAGAACGACGACGGATTGCGACCCCGGGCGGCCGATGCCGGCTCGGGTGGGCGGGGCGATCAGGCCCCATCCGGACCTGCGGGGGCACCGCCCATGACCGCGGACGAGAAGTACCGGGTGTGGTCCGAACGGCACCGACCGACGCCAGCCGTGGCCCGCCAGCTGCGCGCGGACGTGGATCGGTACGCGACGGCCCCCTTTTTCTCCGTGATCATGCCGGTGTACAACACTCCGGCCGCCCTGCTCGACGAGGCCGTCGACTCGGTGCGCGCCCAGATCTACGAAAGATGGGAGCTGTGCATCGGCAACGACGGCTCGGACCGGGCCGAGACGCGGAGCGTGCTGGACCGATTGCGCGGCGATCCCCGCATCAAAGTGGTGGACCGCCCCGACCAAGGTGGCATTTCTGCTGCCACCAACTCGGCGCTCGCAGTGGCGGCGGGCGACTTCGTGGCCTTTCTCGACCACGACGACGTGCTGAAGCCGCACGCGCTGGTCCAGATGGCCCGCTGGCTGGCCGCCGATCCGTCACTCGACCTGGTGTACTCCGACGAGGACATCCTCGGTGCGGACGGCCAGCTGAAGGACGTCCATCTCAAACCGGACTGGTCACCCGATCAGCTTCTGGCCCAGAACTACATCTGCCACCTGACGGTGGCCCGGCGATCCCTCGTGCAAGAGGTCGGCGGCCTGCGCTCCGATCTCGACGGTAGCCAGGACTACGACCTCGTGCTCCGTCTGACCGAGCGTACCGACCGTATCGGTCACGTGCCCGAGCCGCTGTACTCGTGGCGGGCCGCTCCCGGCTCCTTCGCCGCCGATCTCGGCTCCAAGCCCTACGCCGTCTCCGCCGGGCAGCGGGCCCTCGAGGCGGCGGTGGCGCGTCGGGGGCTGGACGCGACCGTCGCGACCGTGGCCGACAGCGGCCGCTACCGGGTCCGTTACTCCCTGCCGGCCCAGCCGCACGTGTCGGTCATCATCCCCACCAGGGACCGGGTGGACCTCCTGCGCCGCTGCATCGGGAGCCTGACCGAGCGCACCTCGTACCCGAACTACGAGATCGTCATCGTGGACAACCAGTCCACCGACGCCGAGACACTCGGCTACCTGGCGTCTGGACCGTGGCAGGTGATCCGCTATCCGCACCCCTTCAACTACGCCCGCATGACCAACCTGGCGGCGGGCGCGGTCCGAACCGATGCCCTGCTGTTCTTGAACAACGACACCGAGGTGATCGACCCGGAGTGGATGGAGGCACTTCTGGAGCAGGCCATGAGGCCGGAGGTCGGAGCGGTCGGTGGCCGGCTGTTCTTCGGCGACGACCGGCCCCAGCACGAGGGCATCATGATCGGCAACTGGGGGGATTGGGCCAACAACGTCGACCACCGCGGCTATTTCCATCGCGGCGAGATGGTGCGCAACACCAGCGCCGTCACCGGCGCCTGCTGCATGATCCGCCCGTCGGTGTACGAGCGTGTCGGCGGGGCCGACCCGCGCTTGCGCGTGGCCTACAACGACGTGGACCTCTGCCTCCGGATCCGGCGCGCCGGTTACGAGATCGTCTACACCCCGTGGGCCCGGCTCTACCACCACGAAGGCTCCAGCCGCGGTGACTACCAGCACGGCGAAGATGCTCCGGTCTTCCGGGACCGCTGGGACCCCCGCAACGTGCTCGACCCCTACTACAGCCCGGTCTTCTCCGATGCCGTGCCGTTCGAGGTGGCCGTCTGAGCACTCCGCAACACAGGCGCGGTCGGATCCGAGGCGACCCCGCCGACCGAGACGAGGGCGGGGAACGGCCCGACCGGGCCACCTGGCGGGACGGCTACGTGGCGGCCGTGTTCGCCGGGTTCCTGGCCTACTGCCTCGGCCCGTCCCTGATCGGCCTGAAGACGCTGCTCGGGGTGGATCTGATCACCAACTTCTACCCGTGGTTGGCGCAGCACGGTAACGACCTGCCGGGGCACTCCTCGTGCGTGGGGGACACCGTTGACTCGGTGATGCCCGGCATCGCCCATGTCCGCAGCCAGGTCTTCGCCGGTCACCTGGCCGCCTGGCAGTCCCTCGTGGGGGGCGGCTCGCCTCTGTCCGCGGTGCCCGATCTGGGGCTGCTCAGCCCGCTGGCCCTTCCGTACTGGGTCCTCCCGTTGTGGCTGGCGCCGGCCTTCGTCGTCCTGCTGCAGACGATCGTGGCCGCGGGCGGCACGTTCCTGTTCCTCAGGCAGTTCCGGGTCAGCCGGGCCGCCGGTCTCCTGGCCGGCCTGATATTCGCCACATCCGGGTTCATCATCGAGTGGACCAACTGGCCGCAGGCCAGGGTGGCGGCGCTGATCCCGGCCCTGTTCTGGTCCGTGGAGAGGCTGGTCCAGCGGCGCCGGTGGCGCGACGGGGCGTTGATCGCCGTGGTGGTGGCGTCGCTGTTGCTCGGCGGCTTCCCGGCGGTGACCGGCTACGCGCTGTACATGGCGGCCGGCTACCTACTGGTGCGGCTGGCGGTGGTCGACCGGCGGGACTGGCGCGCTGCGCTGCGCACGGTCGGGGTGGCCGTCTCGGGACTCGGCATCGCCGCGCTGGTGAGCGCGGTGCAGATGCTGCCGTTCGCCTACTTCTACGCCCACAGCGACCTGGGTTACCGGGCCGCGGCGTCAGGGACGCAGTTGCCGTTGTCCGGGCTGGTCACGCTGGTCGCTCCCAACAGCTACGGCCTGTGCGTGTTCCCGCAGGCGCCCCGGGGATCCTCCAACCCGGTCGAGCTGGTCGCCTATGTCGGCGCCGCGGCCCTGCTGCTGGCCGTCGCCGGCGCCGCCTTCGGGGTGGCCCGGCGGCGCGATGGCGGTGCCGGTCCGGTCAGATCAGGGGTGCGGGCCTACTTCGTCGCGGCCTGCGTGGTCATAATCCTGCTCGGGTGGGCCTCCCCGGCCCTGCGGTCGGCGGCGGCCGCCCTTCCGGTGTTCGCCGGCAACTTCATCGGGCGCATCCGGTCGGTGCTGGGCTTCGGGCTCGCCGTTCTCGCCGCCCTCGGGTGGGACTGGCTGGTGGGCCGGTCCGGTGCTGGCCGATCCGGTGGGGGCCGGTCCGGTGGTGGCCGGTCCGGTGGTGGCCGGTCCGGTGATGG
>JAKBAX010000202.1 GCA_021808785.1 Actinomycetes bacterium
CACCGATAGTGTGCAAAAGGCGGTGATATGCACCTCCTTTTGCACAGAATTGCGGTGGGGGTCAGCGGCCGGCGGCCAGGGCGGGTGGGCGGCCAGGGCGGGTGGGCGGCCAGGGCGGGTGAGCGGGGCGGCGAAGGCTCAGCGTCCCCGGTTGGGCTTCTGCCCGTGATTGGCCTTCTTGCCTTTGGCCCGGATCCGGGCCTTCTTGGTGCGCTTGGACATAGCGGACCAGGCTAGGCGAGCAGCCGGGACCGAGCCAGCCGGTCCGGGGCGGCCCCACCCCACGTCCAGCCGGGCCCCGGGGAGCGGTACCCTGCCCCCGATGGAACGCCTGGGCATCGTCGGCCTGCCCAACTCGGGCAAGTCGAGCCTCTTCAACGCCCTCACGGGAGGCTCGGCCCTGGTCGCGGCCCACCCGTTCTCGACGACGGAGTCCACCCAGGGGGTGGCCCAGGTCCCCGACGACCGCCTCCGGCAGCTGGCCGCCATGTCCGAGAGCCGCAAGGTCGTTCCCGCCGCCGTCGAGTTCGTGGACATCGCCGGCCTGGCTGCCGGTGCATCGACGGGGGAGGGGCTCGGCAACCGGTTCCTGGGCGGCATCAGGGAGGCCGACGCGCTCTGCCTGGTGCTGCGGGCCTTCGAGGACCCGAATGTGGTGGGTGGGAGCGACCCGCTCGACGACCTCGGGGTGCTGGAGCTGGAGCTGGTCCTCGCCGACGCGGCGACGGTGGACGGCCAGATCGACAAGCGCCGCAAGGCGGCCAAGTCCGACAAGTCCCTGCAGGGCGAGGTCGACGCGCTGGAGAGGGCCCAGGCCGAGTTGGACGCCGGCGTGCCTGTCTACCGCTCCTCGCTCGGTGCTGAGGACAAGGCCGCCCTCAGGTCGTTCTTCCTCCTGACCAACAAGCCGGTGTTGGCCGTGGTCAACCTGGGGGAGGACCAGGTGGGCGATCCCGACGCGGTGACCAAGCCGGTGGCCGACGAGATGGGCGGCCACGGCGAGGTGCTGGGGGTGAGCGTGGCCCTGGAGGCCGAAGCGGCCCAGCTCGACCCCGAGGAGAGGTCCGAGCTCCTGGAGGGTCTGGGGCTGGGGGAAGGGGCGCTGCCCCGGGTGGCCCGCGCCGCCTACCACCTGCTCGGACGGCGCACCTTCTTCACCACCGGTGACAAGGAGAGCCGGGCCTGGACCTTCCGGGCGGGGGCCCGGGCGCCGGAGTGCGCCGGGGTGATCCACTCGGACCTGCAGCGGGGGTTCATCCGGGCCGAGGTGATCCACTGGGACGAGCTGCTGTCCATCGGGTCCTGGAACAAGGCCAAGGAGGCTGGCAAGCTGCGGATCGAGGGCAAGGAGTACGAGGTCGTGGACGGCGACGTGCTCGAGATCAGGTTCAACGTCTGAGCCCGGCGATGTCGTGGCTCCTCCGCGACGGCGAGGTCCTGGCCGCCATAGACGGGGAAGGCCGGGGCTGGCCGGAGTCCATACACGGCGTGCTGATCAAGGCGGCCCCGGTGCTGGCCCACAGCTTCAACTGCGGCTCGGGCCGGGAGCTGGCCTGGTGCGCCCGGGCCACCACCGACTCGGGCGAGCCTTGTCTCCGGGTCCGGCGCGTGGTGGTGCTCGGCGGCCGCCACATCGCCAGGGTGTCGTTGCGGGGGGTGGTGGTGGTGGCCGAGCGGGGCGCCTTCGAGCGGTGGAACCTCAGGGTCGGCGACCGCCTGGAGATCCGCGACACATGACCGGTCGCCTGGTCGTCGTGGGGACGCCGATCGGGAACCTGCAGGACATGTCGCGCCGGGCCGAACGGGCGTTGCGGGAGGCGAGCGTGATCCTCTGCGAGGACACGAGGCGGACCCGGAAGCTGCTGAGCGCGCTGGCCATCCCGGCCCCCCGCCTGGCCCGCCTGGACCGCCACACCGAAGCCGGCCAGGTGGCGCCGACGGTCGAACTGATCCGCGCCGGGGCGGTGGTGGCCCTGGTCAGCGACGCCGGGATGCCCACCATCTCCGATCCGGGGGCGGTCCTGGTCAAAGGGGTGACCGGTGCCGGCCTGCCCGCCGAGGTGGTACCGGGTCCGTGCGCGGTGAGCGCGGCCCTGGCCCTCTCCGGGTTGCCGGCATCGGAATTCCGCTTTGTCGGCTTCCTGCCGAGAAAGGGCAGGGAGCGGCGCCAGGCACTCGCGGCAGTGGCGGCCGAGCCGACGACGGTGGTGATCTACGAGTCGCCCCACCGGGTGGCGGTCACAGTGGCCGACCTGGCCGAGGCGTGCGGAGCCGATCGCGAGCTGGCGGCGGTCCGGGAGCTGACCAAGTTGCACGAGGAGGTCTGGCGGACCTCGCTCGGGCCGGCGGCCGAGCGCCTGCGTGACGCGGCCACGGAGCCGAAGGGGGAGTGGGTCCTGGTCCTCGGACCCCGCCCTGTGACCGGGCCCCGGCCGGTCGAGCCCGGAGAGATCGAGCGGGCCCTGCAGGAGCAGATGGCGGCCGGGGTCGACCGCCGGACCGCCATCGCCGTGGTGGCGGCCGAACTGGGGGTGTCCAAGCGGGCCGCCTACGACGCCGCCCTGACGGTGAAAGGTGGCGGTTAACCGAACCGGTCCGGGCCCGTTGTGGCCTACCCTCTGACGCTGTGGCCGAACGCTTCTACGTCACCACGCCGATCTACTACGTCAACGACGCCCCCCACATCGGCCATGCCTATACGACGGTGACGGCCGACGCGCTGGCCCGCTGGCACCGGCTGCTCGGTGACGACGTGTTCTTCCTCACCGGCACCGACGAGCACGGCCTGAAGGTGCAGCGGGCGGCCGACGCCAACGGGCTGACCCCCGTCGAGCATGCCGACCGCTACAGCGCCCGCTACCGCGAAGCCTGGGATCTCCTCGACATCTCCAACGACGACTTCATCCGCACCACCGAGCCCCGCCACTACGAGGCCACCCAGAAGCTGATGCAGGCGGCCTATGACGCCGGATACATCGAGCTGCGGCCGTACGAGGGCCTGTACTGCGTCTCGTGCGAGGCTTACTACAGCGAGGACGACCTCGAGGAGGGGCGGCTCTGCCCCATCCACCACCGGCCGGTCGAGATGCTGAAGGAGGACAACTACTTCTTCCAACTCTCCCGCTTCGCCGAGCCCCTGCTCGACTGGTACGCCCGGCACCCCGGGGCGGTCGGGCCCGAGTCGAAGCGCAACGAGGCCATCGGGCTCATCCGGGGTGGACTGCGCGACATATCCATCTCCCGGACCTCGATCCAGTGGGGGGTGCCGGTGCCGTGGGACCCCGAGCACGTGTTCTACGTGTGGTACGACGCGCTCATCAACTATGCCACCGCCATCGGTTTCGGCACCGACGCCGGCCGCTTCGAGGCCTGGTGGCCCGCCGTGCACCACCTGATCGGCAAGGACATCCTGCGCTTCCACTGCGTGTACTGGCCGGCCCTGCTCATGGCCGCCGGCCTGGATCCGCCGGCCCACATCAACGTGCACGGCTACCTGCTGGTGGGCGGCGAGAAGATGTCCAAGACGGCGTTCAACCAGATATCGCCGGCCGGCCTGGTGCCCACGTTCGGGGTGGACGGCTACCGCTACCACTTCCTGCGGGACCAGGCGTTCGGCCCCGACGGCGAGTTCTCCTACGAGGCGATGGTGGCCCGCTACAACGCCGATCTGGCCAACAACCTGGGCAACTTGTTGGCCCGGGTGGCGACGGTGGTGGAGCGTAAGTGCGGCGCGATCGGCCCTGCCCCCGATCCCCGCAGTGCCCTGAAGGCGGTGGTGGAGGCCGCCTACCCGCAGATCGCCGGCTCATGGGAACGGGTGGCGCCGAGCGAGGCGCTCGATGCCACCTGGCGGCTGGTGCGCGAGACCAATGCCGCCCTCGAGGCGGCCGAGCCGTGGAAGGCGGAGCCCGGCCCGGCGGTGGACGCGGTGCTCGGGGACGCCCTCGAGATACTGCGCATCGTGGCCGTCCTGGCCAGCCCGGCCCTGACGCGCGCCGCGCAGGAGATCTGGCGCCGGATCGGCCTTCCCGGGTCGGTGCTGGACCAGCGCCTGCCCGATGCCGCGCGGTGGGGCGGTTACCCCGGGGGTCTGACCGTCGAGCGGGGCCAGCCGCTCTTTCCCCGCATCCAGAGTTGAGAGTGTGGACCGACAGCCACTGCCATCTGGGCTACGAAGGCGTCGGTGACGACGCCGTCTCGGAGGCCCGCCGGGCCGGCGTCACCCGCATGGTGACGATCGGCACCGACGCGGTCACATCCGAGCGGGCCATCGAGGCGGCCCGGCGCCATGAGGACGTGTACGCCACGGTCGGGTTGCACCCCCATGAGGCATCCGAAGGCGTGGGCGGGGTGGCCGCGCTCCTGGCCGCGCCGGACGCCAAGGTGGTGGGGGTGGGGGAGTGCGGCCTCGACTACTACTACGAGCACTCCCCGCGCCGGGCTCAGCGGGCCGCCTTCGAGGCCCAGATCGAGATGGCCGCCGGGCTGGACCTGACCCTTGTGATCCACACCCGTGACGCATGGGACGACACCTTTGCCATCCTGGCTGCGGCCCGGCTGCCGGAGCGCTGGATCGTCCACTGCTTCAGCGGCGGCCCCGAGGAAGCCCAGCGGGCCCTGGAGATGGGCGCCTACCTGTCCTTCAGCGGCATCGTCACCTTCAAGAAGGCGGCCGAGGTGCAGGCCGCGGCCCGGCTCTGCCCGCTCGACCGCCTGCTGGTCGAGACCGATACGCCCTACCTGGCGCCGGTGCCGCACCGGGGCCGCCCCAACCGACCGGCCTGGGTGAGCCTGGTCGGCGCCGCGGTGGCCGATATCAAGGCACTGACCGCCGAGGAGGTGGCCCGGGCCACCTGGGACAACGCCACGGCGGCCTTCCGGCTGCCGGCGTGACGCTCTCGCCGGCCCAGGTCGCCGACCTGCTGGCCCGCCACGGCATCCGTCCCAGCCGGGCCCTGGGCCAGAACTTCGTGGCCGACCCGAACACGGTGCGGCGCATCGCCCGGCTGGCCGAGGTCGGCCCGGGCGACCGCGTCGTCGAGATCGGACCCGGCCTCGGGTCGCTCACCCTGGCGCTGGCCGAGACCGGGGCCGAGGTCACCGCGGTGGAGGCCGATCGCCACCTCCTGGCCGCTCTGGCCGAGGTGCTGGCCGGCACGGAGCGCGTCACGGTGGTGCACGCCGACGCCATGCGCCTCGACTGGTCCAGCCTGCTGGGCGGCGACGACGGTTGGGCGATGGTGGCCAACCTGCCGTACAACATCGCCACGCCTCTCGTCGCCGACCTCCTCGACCGGGTGCCCCTGATCGAGAGGATGCTGGTCATGGTGCAGCGGGAAGTGGCCGAACGACTGGTGGCCGGTCCCGGTGACGCCGCCTACGGTGCGGTGTCGGTGAAGGTCTCCTACTGGGCCCGGGCGCAGATGGTGGGGCGGGTACCGGCCTCGGTGTTCCAACCCCGCCCCAATGTGGAGTCGGCCCTGGTCGCCATCCGCCGCCGCCCGATCCCGGCGGTCGACCCGACCCGGGTGCCGCCCGACCGCCTCTTCGCCCTGGTGCGGGCCGGCTTTGCCACCCGGCGCAAGATGCTGCGCCGTTCGCTGGCCGGCGTGATCGGGCCCGAGGCCTTCGCTGCCGCCGGGGTGTCGCCCGAGGATCGGGCCGAGCAGTTGGACGTGGCTGCGTGGGGTCGCTTGGCCGAGGCCGGCCTGCGGTGAGCGTGCCGGCGGAGTGGGCCGATGGGTTGACGGGGTCGGCCGTGGCGGTCCGGGCCCGGGCCAAGCTGACTCTCTCGTTGCGGATCACCGGCGTGCGAGCCGACGGCTACCACCTGATCGACTCCGAGATGGTTACCGTCGATCTGGCCGATTCCCTCGAGTTCCGCGACGGTGACAGTCTCACTGTCACCGGTCTGGGAGCGGGCGGCCCGGTGCCGGCCGGGGAGGCCAACCTGGTGTCGCGGGCGCTGGCCGCCGTGGGCCGCCGGGCCGATGTGCGGCTGCAGAAGCGGATACCGACCGGCGGGGGGCTGGGCGGTGGCTCGGCCGACGCGGCGGCCGTCCTGCGGTGGGCGGGCAGCCGCGATGTGGCCACCGCGGTAGCGCTCGGGGCCGACGTGCCGTTCTGCCTGGCCGGCGGCCGGGCCCGCGTCGGTGGGGTCGGGGAGAGGATCGAACCGCTCCCCTTCGACGAGGTGGCCGGACGGCCCTACACGCTGTTGGTGCCGCCGCTTCACGTGTCGACCGTCGAGGTGTACCGGGCCTGGGACCGCCTGGGGGGACCGTCGGGCCGGCACGGCAACGACCTCGAGCCGGCCGCGTTGGCGGTCAGCCCCGAGCTCGGAGCCTGGCGTGACCGGCTCGGGGAAGCGACCGGCGAGACCCCGCTCCTCGCCGGCAGCGGGGCCACCTGGTTCGTGCCCGGTGCCCATGAGGGGCCGGGGTTCGTGGTGGTACGGGTGGAGCGTTAGAGACGGGGCGCTGCCCGCCGGGCTGTCCCTTTGTCCGGGATCGTCTAACGGCCGGCCCGACGCTGCCAGCGTGTGGCCTTCAGCATCTTCTTGTGCTTCTTCTTGCGCATGCGCTTGCGGCGCTTCTTGATACTTGCACGCTGTCGTTCGATCAGGAGGCGCGGTGACCGACGATACGCCCGACCGCCGCCTCGTCCAGGCCGGTGGCGTCAGCTATCTCTGCCACGGATGCTCCGCTGTCGAGGGCGAACCGGATGGCGTTGTCCCGGCTCGACTCGGCCACGTCCGCTCGGCGAGCCGCCGACCCGGCCAGTTTCAGGGCCAGTCGCTTGTCGGTATCGGCGTCGGCCCCACGTACGGGAGCTCGGTGGCTCATATCACTCACTCCTCACTCGCCCGGTCCACGAGCAGCAGCGCCCAGTCCACCGCTTCGCCAGTCCACGAGGCCCGAATCGGCGAGCCATCCTCGAAGGCGGCAACGGCCTCCACGATGGTCCGGGCCAGATCTCGGGCCTCCTCATCGGTCAGAATGACCACGGCACATCATAGCATTTCATTCGCCCAGAGTTTCGCTGCACCGGTGGTCCGGAACTGTCACTCACAGGGGTGGTTCTCCCGGGGGCTACTCAGTCCGAGCGTGTTGCCGAACACCGAATCCCGAGCGGCATATCGTCAAGGTGACTATGTCTGTCAGTCCGGCATTCTGCCCTCTACGCTTCACGCGTGTCGATCTCCGAGAAGGATCTTGGCGTTGTCGGACTCCTGATCGTGATCGCGGCGGCCTTTATCTTTCTTTGCCTGCCCTTCCGGTACACGGGAGAATCGAAGGGACCGATGCCTCTGCCGTCACTCTCGTGTCGGGCACCAATCATCATCGGCTGGGCTGGCGCGCAACGCTCGCCCGGACCAAGCGGCGACGTCTACGACTACAAGCCGTACACCTGTGGGGGGGCGGCTCGAACCCGCTTGGTCTTCGCTGGCGCGGTCATCGTCGTCGCCGGTGGGCTGGTCGGCGTCAGGCTCCTGCTGCGGCGATCAGTATCCCAAGCTCCCAGGCACCTCTAGGAATGGCGCCGCCCGACAAGGGCGGCTTCCGTAGGATCGTGCGCTTCCAGGCAGCCGCTGAGGGCGTACAAGGGCAGTGGCTGTGGCGGATCTAGGTCCCTGGCGGGCTTGCGCCGCCCTTGGTGTCGCAGGTAGCGCCTGGGGGGACGACCTGGGCGTCGGCTCTGATGCCAGTGAATCCGCTCCCGGCGGGTGACACGGTTACGTCGAGTTGATAGGGGCTTCCGGGCGCGCTCCATCCGGGGCCGGTGGGGTAGCCCTCCAGACCGGTACCGGTGAAGAGGCCTGATAGCTGGCCAGTGCCGTTGTATGGGATCCATCCTGGTGTTAGCGGTATGACTGGGTGATCAGCTGGGCCTGGGTTTCGGCAGTGCTGTTTGCGCGCGGATCGGGGTTGGTGAGGGCTAGCGGCGACGGGTGATGATGTGCGGTTCCTTGTTCGCGAAGGGAC
>JAKBAX010000203.1 GCA_021808785.1 Actinomycetes bacterium
GGGCGGCGGCGGCGGAAGCACGGCGGGCGGGGGCGGCGAGGCCGGCGCGACCCAGCCCGGTCCCGGGGGCCGGCTGGAGGGCCTGGATGTCGAGGGCGACGGCCGCCGGTTGCATCCCGGCGCACGGTAATACGCCCGACCGTTCCGGCGCCCCTCAGCAGGCCAGGTCGAGGTCGTAGCTCGACGCCGGGCCGGGGAAGGAGCCGGGAAAGGGCCCCTGGTAGCCGTACTGCACCATCTTCAACCGGCCCCCGCCGAACGAGTAAGTCCCCGGGGCGGCACAGAAACTGGTCGCGCTGTAGCCGGGTCCGGCCAGGTTGCCGGCGCCCGGCACCCACTCGTCCACCCCGGCCAGCGACAGGCCGCCGGTGATCTCCTGCCACTGCGTCGAACTGGAGTACACCCCGGGTGTCAAGTGCTCCGATCGAAGCCCGTCGAGGGCGCCGCGGATCACCAGTTGGTTGGCGATGGGGTCCTGCCAGCCAGAGTTGCGTTCGACATCCAACCACCAGAGGTGCGGATCGATGCCGAGGCGGCGGGAGTAGGTAACCCAGTGGCGGGCGTAGTTCCAGCCGTAGTTGTAGCTGGCGCAGGCGATATTGGTGATGGCGCACTGGCCGGCCGGCCCGCTGAGCGAGGCGGCCGGGGCGGGGGACGGCAGGCCGTCCAGATAGATGTATGCCGACATCTGCGGCCCGGCCCACCGGGCCTCCTGCGGATAGCAGGGGTTAGGGGCATTGTCGATGGCCCCCCCGGTGACCTGCACGACGGCGATGCCCGATGGCAGCACCGGAATGCGACCGCACTGGTACTGCGAGATGTCCACGCCCAAGCTTCCCGGCCGGTAGGAGCCAACCGGGGCCATCGACAGCAGCGCCGCGGGGACCGCCGCCGGGCGCCCCCAGACCACCGCCCCGGCGCTACCACGGTTGGAGCCGGCCGCTGCCGCATCCAGCAGGGACGTCGACGGGACGGCGCTGAGCCGCCCAACCGCCACTAGTGGAGACCAGGTGTCCACCACCGGGTAGGCACCACCGAAAGAGATCACCGCGCCGCTCCGGGCGGTCAGCCAGTACCCGGTGCCGTCCGGGGCGGCCACGATGGACCGGACCGACCCGGCTATGGGCGAGCCCCCGGCCGCTCCCCGGTAGGGGGCGTCGCCGAAGGTGAAGACCCCGCCGTCGGCCGCCGCCATCCAGTACCCCTGACCCGACGGCGTGGCCGCCACCGCCACCACCGGCGAGCTCAAACGATGCCCGCTCAGCGACCCGAAATAGCCGGCATCGCCAAAGCTGAACACCCCACCATCGGCCGACACCATCCAATACCCCTGACCCGACGGCGTAGCCGCCACCGCCACCACCGGCGAGCTCAAACGATGCCCGCTCAGCGACCCGAAGTAGGGGGCGCCGAAGGCGAACACTCCGCCGTCCCGGCCGACCAGCCAGTAGCCGTGGGTGACCGGGTCCACCGCCACCCCGGCGATGGCCGACGACAGGTGGCGGCTGCCGAGTGATCCGGCGAAGCCGATGCGGCCCACCGGGAACACACCCCCGTCGCCGGCGACCTGCACCAAGCCGGTGGCGCCGACCGCGGCCGCGGCCACGACCGGAGCCGACAGGTGGTGGGCCGGCAGGGTGCTCACCCAGGGCGCCGGCCCCGCCGGCGCGGGTGGGGGGGCCGCCAGCGCGGCCGGCCCGACGAGTGTCGGGGTGGGCACCGGGGAGGTGATCGAGGTCGTTGGCGCCGTATTCGGCACGGGCGTCGGACCCGGGGTGAAGGTGGCTTGGACCAGGCTGGTGACCAGAGGGAGCGAGGCCGGCCCGGAGGGGCCCGCCGGAGGGTTCTCGACCGAGGGGTTCTGGACGGAGGGGTTCTCGACCGAGGGGTTCTCGACCGAGGGGTTGCGGACCGGCGGGGTGGGCCCGGTCGTCGTGCTGGCCACCGCGGCGGCCGTCGCGACGGGGACCCGGACCTGGGTGACCCGCCCCGCGTGGACCAAGCGGGTGGTCGTCCCGGCCGAGGTCGCGGCCGGACCCGAACCGCTCGAGGTGCAGCCGGATCGCACACAGAGGTTGGCCTGGGCCGAGTCCTGGTATCCCGGCGCCGCGATCATCAACCCGGCGACCGCCAGACCCGAGGCAGCCAGCGCCCCGCGGGCGGCCCCGACCCGTCCGAGGGCGCGCCTCGGCTTCGTGTACTGCAACGTCTTCCTCCCGCCGGAGCCCCTGGCGCCTCGACGCCGGCCCCGTCAAGGGGGCGGCACTTCGCCCCTATCTCACTACCGACAAAAACTTTCGCAAAGACTGGTTTGAGCTATCTCATCCCAGGGAATAATCGGCACCCTAGCGGGCGGGGTGAAGAGATACGTGGCAATCCGGCTGGATCGAAGGCTGGGACCTACCGCGACCAAGAGTCGGACGCGATGAACGGTCCCCGGCCCATGAGGCGGGGCCTTTCATCGGAAGGTTCCTCTCAGCCGAGAACTGCGCTCGGCGCCAGCGTGTCAGGGTGCGGCGCAGGTCTGGGCGTAGACGCAGACGTTGAACGACGGGCCGTCGGAGGCCAGCGGCGACGTGGTGGCCTCGTTGATCAGGCCGGGGGATTCGTGGCGTTGTGTATGTCCACGGTGACGGTGTCACCGGGGGTGACCGTACAGTTGGCGTCGCCCGAGCAGCCGCTGATCGGGGTCTCCGAGGCCGGCAGGATCTCTTCGCTGCTATCTCTTCCGATTCCTGCCGATATAGTCAGATCAGCATGGTTCGGGCGGTTCGGATGGTCGCGACCCCAGGCTCTCCCGTTGCGGCTGCACCGTGTATCGGGGGTCCTCCGCCGACGCCACCCCGGCATGGAATACGCCGAACCGGGTCAGGGCCGAGCCGGCCAGCAGGCCCGCTCCGGCCGCCACCGAAACCGCCCTTGACCGCCGTCCGGCCAGGGCCAGCCCGGCACCCGCTGCGGTGAGGGCCTCGGCGGCTCTCAGCAGGCGGCCGGCCCGGCCGCGCTCGAAGGTCTCGGCGGCCAAGCCCATCCGGGCCCGCATGACCCGACCCACCGCTAGCTCGGCCACTGCGCCGGCCACCCCCAGCCGGCGGGCCGGGGCGGATGCGTCCACCGGCGCCGTGAGCAGCCCCAACCCGCCTGCGGCCGACGAGGCCGAGCTGGCGAAGTAGAACGGCATCTCGCGATAGCCGCCGTGCCAGGCGGGAACAGCGGTGTCGGAGATCAGCACGCCGGTGTAGGTGGCCACCGCCGGGCCGGCCAGGCCGGCCACCAACCCGGCCGCATGCTGCAGCGGGCGGCGGGCCGGCCCGAGCCGCCCGGGCAGTGGCACCACGTCGAGTGCGGCCGTCCCGATCGCCGCCGGGGCGTACACAGAAAGAATCCAGGAGCCAACGCTCATCGGGGAGCTGGGCTTGAACACCCGCATCATGTTGTAGAACCGAGCCGGCCGGCCCAGATCGTGGACCAGAGCCACGAGCGACAAGCCGATGGCCCCGGCGGCGCCGAACCGCAACGGGGCGACCAGTCCCGGCCGGACCCGGCCCGGCGGGGGTGCGGCCCCCGTGGAGACCGCCGCGGCGAGCGCCGAGGACGCCCCGGCCAGGCCCCCGAGAAAGAGGTAGCCGGCGATATCGAGCGGCTTCCAGGTGGGCCGATTGAGCACGGGCAACCCGTAGTACGAGCGGAATTCGGCCTCGGGCACCACCGAGGCCGGGCCCCGTCGCCGCCCCCGGCCCGACCGGGGACCGGCCGCGCTCATCGGGCCGCCGCAATCACCGCGCCCGCCAATGCCAGGGCGGCCAGCCCGGCCCGTTTCCACATGGACGGCAGGTCACGTGTGGTCACTACCGGATCGGGCGGGAGACCGTAGACCTCGGGGTCGTCGAGGAGCAGGAAGAAGGCCCCCGCGCCGCCGACCCCGTCGTGCGGGTCGTCGCCGTAGAGGCGGGCCCCGGTGACACCCCGCTCCTGCAGATCCTCGAGCCGCCCGGCGGCCCGTTCCCGCAACTGGTCGAGCGGTCCGAACTGGATGGACTGGGTGGGGCAGGCCTTGGCGCAAGCCGGTTCCATCCCGTCCTTCAACCGGTCGTAGCAGAGGGTGCACTTCCAGACCCGCCCGTCCTCCTTGCGCTGGTCGATCACGCCGTAGGGACAGGCCGGGACGCAGTACCCGCAGCCGTTGCACACGTCGGACTGGACGACCACGGTGGCGAACTCGGTTCGGAACAGGGCGCCGGTCGGGCACACGTCCAGGCATGCGGCATGGGTGCAGTGCTTGCACACGTCGGAGGACATCAGCCACCGCAGCTCTCCAGCCGCCCCCGGCGGGGACGCCGGCCCAGCCGCCCCGCCGGTTGCGGCGACAGGCCGGCGCTGCTCGATGAACGCCACGTGGCGCCACGTGTCGGCGCCGAGGCCCCACGAGTTGTCGAACGACATCCCGGAGAACTTCAGGCCGTCATCGGGCACCTGGTTCCACTCTTTGCAGGCCACCTCGCACGCTTTGCAACCGATGCAGATGGACGTGTCAGTGAAGAACCCGACCCGGGCCGGGTGGCTCTCCCACCCGGCCCCGGCGGCCGGATCAGTACCGACGGGCATAAGGCTCACCGTGTTCCCCCGTTCCCGGGCCGCACCGGGGCTCGCCCGGGCGGCCGCTTCCCTGATTCCCTCGTGACCAGTTGCCTCGCGATCATGGCGGCTCGTAGATACCCAAACGGCGGCGAGCTACGCCCGGCCGCACCCTACCCGTCCGGGGGACGCCCGGCTACCGTTGCGGCGGTGGACGCGGACGTGGACGCCATCCAGGTGGCCCGCATCGCGGCCCGAGGGTTCTACGACGACCCCGTGATGAGCTGGGTCTTTCCCGACGATGCCACCCGGCTGGACGCGCTGGCGCTTGCCTTCGAGCGGCTTACCGGCACCTTCGTGGCCCGGGCGGGTCGAGTGGACCTGCTGGAGGGCAGCTCCACCGCCTTGTGGCTGGCCCCCGACCCGCCGCCGGCCCCTGAGAACCCGCCTGTCACCCCGGGACGGCCGTGGCACCTCTTCACCACCGAGGTGGTGGAGCGCTTTCAGACCCTGGGCGAGGTGATGGAGGCGGCCCACCCGACTGAGCCGCACTGGTACCTCGGGGTGGTGGCCTCCCTTCCCGAGATGCAGGGCCGAGGGCTAGGCCGCCGCATCCTCGGACCGGTGCTCGATCTGGGCGACCGGGAGGGCCGGCCCGCCTACCTGGAATCCTCCAACCCGAGGAACCTGCCGTTCTACTTCCGCCTGGGCTTCGTGCAGATTGGCGAGATCAAGGTCCCCGGCGGGCCGGTGCTCATCCCGATGTGGCGCGAACCGGGCCGGGCCACCGGCTGAAGCCCCACGCGGCCACCCACCGGCATGGTAAGAACGCACTGATCCACCAGATCGGGAGGGGCACATATGCAGGCAGTACGGGTGGTGCGCCACGCGCGCCCCACAGAAGCGGTCGAGGTGCAAGAAACCGACGTCCCCGAAGTCGCACCCGGCACCGTCTTGGTGAAGGTGGCCGCGGCATCTGTCAACTTCGGTGACATCGCCCGCAGCTACGGCCGACTGGCCAGTGTGATGGCCGAACCGCCCTACACCCTCGGGATGGACGCGTGCGGCGTGGTCGAAGAGGCCGGGCCGGGTGGCGAGCACTTGGTCGGCAAGCGGGTGGTGGCTATCACCCAGATGGCCATGGGTGGCATGGCCGAGTACGCCCTGGCCCCGATCACGTCGGTCTTCGACGCTCCCGACGCGCTCGACGACGCCGAAGGGGCCGCGTTCCTCCTGCCCTTCCACACGACCTACCTGGCTCTCCACCCCCGGGCCGGGCTGAAAGCCGGTGAGACGGTACTGGTGACCGCCGGGGCCAGCGCCCTCGGTACGGCGGCCGTCCAGCTGGCCAAGGCAGCCGGCGCCCGGGTCATCGCCATGGCCGGCGGCGCCCAGAAGCTCGAGGTGTGCCGGGACCTCGGCGCCGACGTCCTCATCGATCACTCGAGCGAGGACATCTTCGAGCAGGTGATGGACGCCACCGAGGACCGGGGGGCCCAGGTCGTGCTCGACCTGGTCGGCGGGGACGGTACCGAGCAACTGTGGACATGCGTCGCTTACGGCGGCCGGTACCTGCCGGTCGGATTCAACGACGATCCCGAGTCGGGCATGACCGGCCGCCCCCTGCGCCGGGTGTCGATGGGCAACTTCTCGGTGGTCGGGGTGGTCCTGTCCTACGCCCCGGAATCGAGGCTGATGCGCCAGTTCGGCGTGGTGCCCAACCCTCCGGAGCTGGGCACCCAGGTCCACGCGGCTCTATCGGAGCTGGTGGGCACGGGCCGGATCCGGCCCCACATCGGCCGGCGCATAGCTCCGAAGGAGGTGCCCGCCGCCCTGGAGGACCACGAGGCCCGCCGCACGGTGGGCCGAACGGTGGTCATGTTCGACGGTTCGGCCGGGTGACCCCAGACCAGGTGATAACCGCCGCCGTCGAGGCCAGCGGGCTGGAGGATTTCGGCGGCGACGAGTTCCGGGAAGGCCTCGAGGTCTACTGCGCCGCGGTGGCGGCGGAGGCCCGGCTCAACGACCTCGGCCGGGTGGCCGTCGAGGCCAACGTGGTGGGCGGGCTCGCCAACCGGCTGAAGGTGGTCGACTGGGCCGCCCGCCATCCGGCGGTGCGGACAGAGCCGGTCGAGCGCCCGCTGATCGTGATCGGCATGTTCCGAGCCGGGACCACCCTCTTGTCCAACCTGCTCGACTGCGACCCGGGGAACCGTTCGCTGCTCCGGTGGGAATCGTCCGACAGCGTCCCCCCGCCCGGCCCGGGCGACCTCCGGTCCGGCCCGAGGGTCGAAGCGGCCCAGGCCGCGTCGGACATGCTCGACCAGATCAATCCGGCCATCCCGGCCGTACACCACGAGGCGGCCAACGGGCCCACCGAGTGCCTGACCCTGCTTGGCCAGGACTTCAAGAGCCTCCTCTGGGAGGCCATGACCAACGTGCCGTCCTACAGCCGGTGGATGATGGCGGCGGATCAGGTTTCGGCCTACCGCTACCACCGTTTGGCCCTCCAGGTGCTCCAGAGTGGCGGGGAGCGGGGGCGGTGGGCCCTGAAGAGCCCCCACCACGCCATCGCCCTCGAGGCCCTGACCACGGTGTATCCCGACGCCCGGCTGGTGCTCCTCCATCGGGACCCGGTGTCCCTGGTGGCGTCGGTGTGCAGCCTGATCCGCACGCTCTCGGGGACCTTCAGCGACGCCGACCACACCGCCTACATCGCCGAGCACTGGAGCGCCATGCTCGAAACGTCGGTCGAGCGCATAGATGCCTTCCGGGCGGCCCGGCCGCAGCACCCGATGCTCGACGTGGCCTACCGGGACCTGGTCGACGACCCGGTCCGGACGGTGGAGGGCATCTACGCCTTCGCCGGCTCCGAGCTCACCGGCCCCGCCGCCGACGCCATGCGCGCCTACTCGGCCGAGAACCCGGCGGGCCGGCACGGAACCCACCGCTACGAGCCGGCCGAGTTCGGACTGGACCCGGACCAGGTGAGGGCCCGCTTCGCCGGCTACACCGAGCGCTACCTCGACTGAAAGCCCGATCCACCCCGGGATTGTGTGCAAAAGGAGGTGTATATCACCGCCTTTTGCACACAACTACGCCGACGAGCCGCCGGTACGGCCCCAACGGCCCCAACGACCCCAACGACCCCAACGACCCCAGCAGCCCCAACGACCCCAACCGCCCCAGCAGCCCCAGCAGCCCCAGCAGCCCCAGCAGCCCCAACGACCTCAGCAGCCCCAACGACCCCAACCGCCCCAGCAGCCCCAGCAGCCCCAACGACCCCAACAGCCGGACGACTACCCCTCGGTCACCCCCTTGGGCGCCCGCTGGCCCATGAAGCCGAACATGTAACCGGCCACCCGCCGCATCTGGATCTCG
>JAKBAX010000204.1 GCA_021808785.1 Actinomycetes bacterium
ATTGACCGGACCCAGCTGATCCAAGACGCCGGCGGCCCGAGCCTGGCCCCGGCGCTGACCCACATCATCGCCCCGGGCACCGACGCCTCCACCAACATGCCGGACATGTACCCCTTCAACCCGAGCAAGGCCAAGCAGATGCTGGCCGCGGCCGGGGTCCCGCACCTGAACCTCAAGTTCCTGTACCGCCAGAGTGTGGCCGCCCAGAAGGACTTCCAGACCCTTCAGGCCCTGCTCTCCCAGGTGGGAATCACCCTCACCGGGATCGGGGTGCCGTCGGGCCAGTTCTACGGCAAGTACATGAACCCCGGTACGCCGGCCAAGCAGGGGGCCTGGGACATCGCCGATGCCGGCTGGGGTCCCGACTGGTTCCCGAACGGGGCCAAGTCCTGGTTCCTGCCCACGCTGGACGGGAACTCGCTGCCGCCCAACTCGAGCAACTACGGCTTCTTCAACGACCCGACGCTCAACAGCGACATCGACCAGGCGCTGAACGCGGCCAGTGAGTCGGCGGCCATCCCGCTGTGGCAGGCGGCCGACAAGGAGGCCATGAAGCAGGCGGCGGTGTACCCGGTCTACGATCCGAACGAGACATCGATCGCCGGGACGCAGGTGCACAACTGCATCCAGATCCAGCCGCTTCAGCAGTGCAACCTGGCCAACGTCTGGCTGTCATAGCCGGAACGCCAGCAGCAGTACGTAGTTGAGGGTCGGCCCGGCGGTTCGCCGCCGGGCCGACCATCTCGCACCAGGGGGCCCGAACCTGCGGGGTTCGGCGAAATCAAGGCAGGTATGTGCGATGGCCTTACTCGAGGTCAAGAACCTGAAGGTCACCTTCCCGACCGACGACGGGCTGGTTCAGGCGGTCAGGGGCGTTTCGTTCTCGGTGGACAGGGGCAAGACCCTCGGAATCGTCGGCGAGTCGGGGTCGGGCAAGAGCGTGTCGACCCAGACCATCATGGGGCTCACCCGGGGGGCGCAGGTGGAGGGGGAGGCCTTCTTCCAGGGTGAGGACCTACTGAAGATGGCGCGCCGCCAGTTGCAGGCCATCCGAGGCCGCGACGTCGGCATGATCTTCCAGGACCCGCTGTCGAGCCTCCACCCCTACTACCGGGTGGGCTGGCAGATCGTGGAGCTCATCCGGGCCCACGACCGGGCCATCTCCAAGAAGGCGGCCCGCCAGCGGGCCGTCGAGCTGCTCCGGTTGGTCGGCATCCCGCGACCGGACGTACGGGTCAACGACTACCCGCACCAGTTCTCCGGAGGCATGCGCCAGCGGGCCATGATCGCCATGGCCATGGCGCTCAACCCGGCGCTGCTCATCGCCGACGAGCCGACCACCGCCCTCGACGTGACCGTGCAGGCCCAGGTGCTGCGGGTGATCGGGCGCCTGCAGGAGGAGTTCGGCACCGCGGTGATCATGATCACCCACGACCTCGGGGTCATCGCCGAGACGGCCGACGACGTGGTCGTGATGTACGCCGGCGCGGTCATGGAGGCGGCGGACCGCGACAGCATCTTCTACGACCACCACCACCCCTACACCGAGGGCCTGATGCGTTCCCTGCCTGCCTACGGCGACGACCGTCAGCGCCTGACCCCGATCGGAGGCACGCCCCCGAGCCTCATCACCCTCCCGTCGGGGTGCAAGTTCCACCCCCGATGCCCCTACGTGATGGACCGCTGCCGGGCCGAGGAGCCGGAGCTGGAGCCGGTGGAGCAGCGGTACTGGCACACCTCGGCCTGCTGGCTGCCCCATTCCGGGCCCGGGCGTCAGGAGGCCTCCGAGCGGGTGTACGGGGAGGCGGCCACCCGATGAGCGGTGACGTGATCATCCGGGCGACCGACGTGGTCAAGCACTTCCCGGTGCAGTCGTCGGGCCTGCGCCGCAGCCGCGATGTGGTCCACGCGGTGGACGGGGTCAGCCTGGAGGTCAAGCAGGGCGAGACGCTCGGGATCGTGGGCGAGACCGGGTGCGGAAAGTCCACCCTGGCCCGCTGTGTGGCCCGCCTGTACGACCTGACTGCCGGCAGGGTCGAGTTCGAGGGCCACGACATCTCCCGGCTCAGGACCCGCCGGCTCGGCAAGGTACGCCGCGAGATGCAGATGATCTTCCAGGACCCTTACGGTTCGCTCAACCCGAAGCGCCGGGTCGGTTCGATCATCGGCGACCCTTTCGCCATCCACGGCATGGCCAGCGGCCAGGAGCGCAAGCGCCGGGTGCAGGAAATGATGGAGCTGGTCGGGCTGAACCCCGAGCACTACAACCGGTTCCCGGCCGAGTTCTCCGGCGGCCAGCGCCAGCGCATCGGTGTGGCCCGGGCCCTGGCCCTAAAGCCCAAGGTGGTCATCTGCGACGAGCCGGTGTCAGCTCTCGACGTGTCCATCCAGGCCCAGGTGCTCAACCTGCTGTCGGACCTGCAGAAGCAGCTCAACCTGACGTACATCTTCATCAGCCACGACCTGTCGGTGGTGCGCCACGTCAGCGACCGGGTCATGCTGATGTACCTGGGCAAGGTGGTGGAGTCCGGCCCGTCCGGCCAGATCTACGCCCGGCCCCGCCATCCCTATGCCGGGGCCCTTCTCTCCGCCGTCCCGTTGCCCGACCCGAAGATGATGCGCCAACGCCAACGGGTCATCTTGGCCGGCGACATCCCCTCACCCATCCACCCACCGGCGGCCTGCCGCTTCCACCCCCGCTGCCCGAAGGCCCAGGCCCGCTGCGCCGAGGAGGAGCCGGCCCTGGTAGCGCGCCTGGGTGACCCGGCCGACCACACCGCGGCGTGCCACTTCCCTCTGGCCGAGGGGGAGAACCTGGCCGAGGCCCGCCCCACCCTCGCCGAGGAGCTGCGGGTGGTCGAGCCCGAGGCCGTACCGGACGGCGCCGAGCTGGGCTACGACGGTCTGGCCGAAAGGAGCAACCCGTGACGCTCCCGAGCTCCATCCCCGCTACCGAGCTCGACGTCCCCACCACCTTGGATGGGGAGGTGCCGGTGGCCATCCGGGGCCGGAGCACCTGGCAGTTGGCGTGGGCCCGGCTGCGCAAGGACCGGGCCGCCATCATCTCGGCCGTGATCATCCTGCTGGTGGTGCTGATGGCCATCTTCGCCCCGGTCATCGCCGCCCTCACCGGGCACGGGGTCGACCACCAGTACCGGACCACCGGTCTCACCACCTCCGGCTTGCCCCGTGGCCCGAGCGGGACCTTCCTGCTCGGAACGGACGACCTGGGCCGCGACGTGCTGGTCCGGATCGCCTACGGGGCCCGGATATCCCTCTTCGTGGGGGTGGTGGCCACCCTGGCCACGGTCGCCATCGGCGCGGTGCTGGGCATGATGGCCGGGTACTTCAGCGGCGCAGTGGACTCGGTGATCGCCCGCTTGGTGGACCTGGTGCTGTCATTCCCGTTCCTGCTCTTCGCCATCTCGCTGGTATCGGTGACCCATCCCAGCCTCACCGTGGTGATCATCGTGATCTCGGTGTTCGGCTGGGCCGCGGTGGCCCGCATCGTGCGGGGCCAGGTGCTGTCCATCCGGGAGAAGGAGTACATAGAGGCGGCTCGCTCCCTCGGTGCCAGTCCCTGGCGGATCATGTTCATCGACGTGCTGCCGAACGTGGTCACCCAGCTGGTCGTCTACGCCACGCTGCTCATCCCGATCACCGTCGTGCTCGAGGCCACGCTTTCGTTCCTCGGGGTGGGGGTCCCGCCCCCCACCGCGGACTGGGGCCAGATGATCAGCGAGTCGTCGACGATCTACCAGCAGGCTTGGTGGTTCCTCGTGTTCCCCAGCCTGGCGCTGCTCATCACCACCGTGTCGTTCAACGTCCTGGGCGACGGCGTGCGCGACGCCCTCGATCCCCGCCTCAACCGCCAGTAGGAGTATCGATGGCGCGCTTTCTCGTACGACGGATCCTGCAGGGCATCTTGGTCATGCTCCTCGTCACCCTCCTGGTCTTCGGCATCTTCTTCCTGGGTGGCAACGCCAACACGGTGGCAACCCGGCTGGCCGGCCGTAACGCCACCCCCCAGACCATCGCCCTGGTGGCCAAGCGGCTGCATCTCAACCAGTCGGTTCCGCTGCAGTACTGGGACTTCCTCGAGCAGCTGGTGTGGCACCACAACCTGGGTTACTCGTACTTCCACGAGCAGCCGGTGGGGAGCGTGCTCAAGCAGGCCGCCCCCATCACGCTGTCCCTGGCCCTCGGCGCGGCCGTCATCTGGCTGATACTCGGGGTCCTGTCAGGCGTGCTGTCGGCGGTCAAGCGGGGCCGCATCATCGACCGGGCCATCACCACCCTGGCCCTGTTCTTCTACTCGTTCCCGACCTTCGTGCTCGGTCTGATGCTCCTGTTCCTCGTGTCCTACCAGCTGCAGAAGCGGGGAATCCGGATCTTCCCGGGCCAGGGGTACGTGTACTTCTCGGCCAGCCCGACCAAGTGGTTCGAGAGCCTGGTCCTGCCATGGATCACGCTGGCCCTGGTGTCGGCGGCCACCTACACCCGGCTGACCCGGGGCTCACTGCTCGAGGTGATGGGGGAGGACTACATCCGCACCGCCCGGGCCAAGGGCCTCTCGGAGCGGAGGGTCGTCTTCCGCCACGGCCTGCGTTCGGCGCTGACCCCGGTGGCCAGCCAGTTCGGCATCGACGTGGGTGTGCTGGTGGGAGGGGCGGTGGTCACCGAGCAGGTGTTCGGCATGCCCGGCCTCGGCTACACCGCGGTGCAGTCGATCAACAACGGGGATCTCCCGGTGATCATCGGCATCGTGATCGTGGCCAGCGCGGCCGTCATCGTGGCCAACATCCTGGTCGACCTGGTCTACGCGGTTCTCGACCCCAGAGTGCGCCTGCACTAGGACAGCGGTCCACGCCATGATCTCAGAGCTGTTCGATCCCGACGCCTGGCAGCCCGTGCCCGGTTTCGCCTTCACCGACATCACCTACCACCGGGCCGTCGATCGGGGCACGGTGCGGGTGGCTTTCGACCGGCCCGAGGTGCGCAACGCCTTCCGGCCCCACACCGTCGACGAGCTGTACCAGGCCCTCGACCACGCCCGCCAGAGCCCTGACGTGGGGTGCGTCCTGCTCACCGGCAACGGGCCGTCGCCCCGTGACGGCGGCTGGGCCTTCTGTTCCGGCGGGGACCAGAGGATCCGGGGCCGGGACGGCTACCAGTACTCCGATTCGGCCGACGCCGCCGGTGTGGACCGGGCCCGGACCGGGCGGCTCCACATCCTCGAGGTGCAGCGACTCATCCGGTTCATGCCGAAGGTGGTGATCTGCGTGGTGCCGGGCTGGGCGGCCGGCGGCGGCCACAGTCTGCACGTGGTCTGCGACCTGACCCTGGCCAGCGCCGAGCACGCCCGGTTCAAACAGACCGACACCGACGTGGCCAGCTTCGACGGGGGCTTCGGCTCCGCCTACCTGGCCCGGCAGGTGGGCCAGAAGTTCGCCCGGGAGATCTTCTTCCTCGGTCGCACCTATACCGCCCAGGAGATGCACGCCATGGGCGCGGTCAACGCGGTGGTGCCCCACGCGGAGCTGGAGGCGACCGCCCTCGAGTGGTCGGCCGAGATCCTGGGCAAGAGCCCGACGGCCCAGCGGATGGTCAAGTTCGCCCTCAACCTGATCGACGACGGTCTGGTCGGTCAACAGGTCTTCGCCGGGGAGGCGACGCGCCTGGCCTACGGGTCCGACGAAGCGGTGGAGGGTCGGGATGCCTTCCTCCAAAAGCGCCCCCCGGACTGGGCCCCCTTCCCCTACCACTACTGAGAGGGCGCGGCTGTGACCCCGCCCCCGTCCCAGCGGCGCAGCGAGCCCGAACGCCTGGAGGCGTTCAGCGACGGGGTGCTGGCGGTGATCATCACCATCATGGCGCTCGACCTCCGAGTCCCGGGCCGCCCCACCGTCCGCGACCTGGGCCAGAGCCTGCCGAGCCTCTTGGTGTTCGCCCTTTCGTTCACCTTCATCGGCATCTACTGGAACAACCACCACCACCTGCTGCGCAGCACCGAGCGGATCAGCGGGCGGGTGATGTGGTCCAACCTGCACCTGCTGTTCTGGCTGTCGCTCATGCCGCTCCTCACCAAGTACGTGGCCGAGTACTACGGGTCGCACCTGCCGGCGTGCACATACGGGGTCGTGGCCATCGGGGCGGCCACCGCCTACTGGATCCTGGTCCGGTCCATCGTGGCCGCCAACGGGCCCGACTCGGAGGTGGCCCGGGCCATCGGGACCGACTTCAAGGGGAAGGTCTCGATCGTCATCTACGCCCTCGGCGTGGGTCTGGCGTGGATCACCCCATGGATCGCCTACGCGCTCTACGTGGCGGTCTCGGTCATCTGGTTCGTCCCTGATCGCCGCCTGGAGCGGGACGTGCTGGAGCCGGAATGACCACCGGGTGGCGACGGGTTCGCCGACGGGACTCGACCGGGCCGGGGGGCCCGGCCCGGTGGGGCCGCGCTCCACTATGATGCTCGTCTGCGCCGGAGACGGCGCGGCCACGTCGGAGTGGCGGAATAGGCAGACGCGCTAGCTTGAGGGGCTAGTGTCCGCAAGGACGTGGGGGTTCAAGTCCCCCCTCCGACACCAGAGAAAAGTGCTGGTCAGAGCATGTTTCTCGGATCGTCACCCAGGCGGGGTGGCCGGCTCATGTAGTGTCGTGGACACAGGGTTGGACACAAACTCTGGTGGACACGACGTGGACACAGGAGCGGCACGGGTCGATGGCCGAGAATGTTGGCAAGCGTGGGAGTTCGTGGTTCTACCGGTTCGACCTGCCCTCCGGGCCGGACGGCCGGCGCCGTCAGAAGCGGGTCGGGGGCTTCGCCACCGAGCGGGAGGCCAAGGCGGCGTTGGCCCAGGCGACAGTGGCGGCTGCCCACGGGAAGCTGCGCTACGCCCCGGCCCGGACGGTGGCCGACCTGGCGGGGGAGTGGCTCGCCGTGGTGGGCCCGAACCGCAAGGCCACGACGGTGGCGAACTACCGTCTCTTGGTCAACGCCTACCTCCTGCCCCGTATCGGTACGGTGCGCCTCGATCGGCTGACCGCCCCGGAGATCCAGCGGCTCTACACCCTGTTGCGCTCCGGGGGGGGCAGGGGCGGGGGCCCGCTGTCGGGAACCCAGGTGCGCAACATCCACCGGGTGCTGCACAACCTGCTCAGCCACGCGCAGCGGATCGGCTACCTGGCGGTCAACCCGGCCGACCAGGTGGTCAAGCCGGCCGACGACAGCATCGAGCGACCGGTGTACACGCCGGCACAGGTACGGCGGTTCCTCGAGGCGGCCGACGCCGATCGCCTACGGGCGCTGTGGCATCTGGTGATCACCACCGGGCTTCGCCGGGGCGAGCTGGCCGGGCTGCGCTGGAGCGACCTGTCGCTGCGCACCTCACCGCCGCTGCTGTCAGTCCGCTCGGCTCGCACGACGGCCGGCACCCGGGTGGTGGAGTCCGACCCGAAGACCAAGGCCGGGCGGCGAGTGCTGGTCCTCGACCAGCGCAGCGTGGAGATCCTGGACGACCATCGGGACCTGCTGACGGCCGAGGCCATGATCCGGGGTGACAACGAGTTGGCGGCGTACGTGTTCGTCGACGAGGACGGCGAGCCGTACCACCCGGCCCGGCTCACCCGGACCCTGCACGTCCTGCAGCGCCGAGCGGGCCTGCCGGAAATCACCCTGCACGACCTCAGACACACCTCCGCGACGGTGGCCTTGCTGGCCGGCGTGCACCCGAAGGTGGTGACCGAGCGGCACGGGCACGCGTCGACCCAGATCACCCTGGATCGCTACAGCCATGTGATCGAGTCCATGC
>JAKBAX010000205.1 GCA_021808785.1 Actinomycetes bacterium
AGCCCGACCCGGCGGGGCCGTCGTCGCAGCCCGACCCGGCCGGGCCGTCGCCGCAGCCGGGGCGGCGGAGCCCCACGGTGCGGCGGGTCCCGCTGCTGGTGCTCATCGCCGGCCTCCTGATCGTCGGCGGTCTGGTCGACCGGACCGGCGGGGCCCGGGTCACCCCGGCCCTCACGGCCCAGGCGGTGCAGCCGGTGCCCGTGGCCGCTCCGGCTGCCGCCTTGTCCTCGTCGTGGTTCTGCGCCGGCGCCACCGATTCCGGATCCAACCCGGCCGCCGGCCACGTCGCCATCGCCAACGAGGGATCGGCGACGGTTACGGCCACCGTCGACGTGGTGGGCTCGAACGGAAGCTCGGCGGACCAGACCGTGAGCGTGGCGCCAGGAGCGGTCACCTCGGTGGCCGAGACCTTCCCGAGCGGGGCCCCGTGGACAGGGGCCATCATCGATGCCGAGGGCGGCATGGTAGCGGTGAGCCAGGTCGACGACAGTGCCCTCGGGCGGGCGGTCAGCCCGTGCGCCACGTCCGGATCCCGGCATTGGTACCTACCGGCGGGCCAGACCCGGGTCAACGTCTCCGACACCATCCTGCTGCTCAACCCGTACCCGACCGACAGCATCGTCGACATGGCCTTCGCCACGGACCAGGGCAGTGAGAGCCCCCAGGAGTTCCAGAGCATTGACGTGCCGGCCGACGGGCTCGTCGCCGAGAACCTGGGCGACCACCTGCGCCGCCGCCAGTCGATCGCCACGACGGTCACCGCTCGCACCGGCAACGTGGTGGCCTGGGAGACCGAGATCGTGGGGCCTCCACCGGCCAACGCCCCCCTCGTCGGGACGCCGGCGGCCAACGCCGCGACGGCCGACCCGGCGTCGCCCGACCCGGGCCTGGCGGTGACCCTCGGGGCGCCGTCCACGGGGACCTCGTGGACCTTCCCCGACGGCCTCAGCGGCAACGGGATCGACGAGCAGTACCTGGTCTACAACCCGGGTCCCAGGTCGGCTGCGGTCCGCCTGTCGGTGGGGCTGGAGCAGGGGAGCGCCGAGCCGTTCCAGATCACCGTCGCCCCGTACTCGGAAAGCTCGATCGTCGCCGACAAAGCGGCCCGCATCCCCGGGGGTGTACCCCATACCGCCACCCTGGTGTCGACCAACGGGGTCCCCGTCGTGGCCGCCCGCACCGTCGCCGCCACCAAGGTGGCTACGGGATCGGTCCTGCGCAGTGGGATCGGGACGCTGATCGGTGAACGGCTGGCCGCGCTGCGGTGGGTCGTACCGGTCACCGCCACCACCGCGGGGCACCTGGGTCAGGTGGTGGTGGCCAACCCGGGGCTGCAACCGGTCACCGTCACGGTCGCCGACGGCAATCGGCGGCAGTCCCTGACCGTGCCCGGGGGTGGCCGGGCCGCGGTGGGGGTGCCGTCGGAGGCGGATCAGCCGGTCACCGTGGAGGGCCCGGCGCCGGTCTACGTCGAGTACGACCTGTTTGGATCGGGCAGCACCCCCGGCTTCAGCCTGGCCACGGCGGTGCCTCTCAGCTGATCGGCGGAAAGGCGATCCCGAGGCGCCCGGGGCGCCGGCTCAGATGTCGCCCGGCTCGACGGTGATGGCGTCGGCGAAACGGGGGACCGACGCGGCGTTCTCGTGGACCGGCTTGCCGAACGCCTCGTCGACCAGCCGGCTCACCTCGGCGCCGTCGATGGTCTCCTTCTCGAGCAGCGCGGCGGCCACTGCGGCCAGGCCGCGCCGGTGCTCGTTCAGCAGCCGGCTGGCCCGGGCCTCCTGCTCGCGGAGGATGCGCTCGACCTCCTCGTCTATGACCCGGGACGTCACGTCGCTGTAGTCGCGCGCCGCGTGCATCAGGTCCTCGCCGAGGAACACCTGGCCCTCCTGACCCCATGCCATGGGACCGATGCGCTCGCTCATGCCGAACTCCCGCACCATCTTGCGGGCCATCTCGGTGGCCCGCTGGAGGTCGTTCGAGGCGCCGGTGGACAGGCTGCTCAGGATCAGCTGCTCGGCGCAGCGACCACCCATCATCACGCACATGGCGTCCTCGATGTACTCCCGCCAGTAGGTGTGGCGCTCCTCGATGGGCAGCTGCTGGGTAACCCCGAGGGCCATGCCGGTCGGCAGGATGGTCACCTTGTGCACCGGATCGGCGTCGGGTAGCACGTAGGCCAGCACGGCGTGGCCGCCTTCGTGGTAGGCGGTGGCCTCCTTCTCCTTGTCGGACAGCACCGTCGATTCCCGGCGCTGGCCCATCAGGACCCGGTCGCGGGCGGCCTCGAAGTCCTGCATGGCGACGGCCGACGCGCCGCGGCGTACCGCGTGCAGGGCCGCCTCGTTGACCAGGTTCGCCAGGTCGGCGCCGCTCATCCCGGGGGTGCCACGGGCCACGACGGTCAGATCCACATCGGGATCCACCCGCTTGTCCTTGCAGTGCACGGCCAGGATCGGGAGGCGCTCCTCCAGGTCGGGGAGCGGTACCACGATCTGGCGGTCGAAGCGACCGGGGCGGAGCAGCGCCGGGTCCAGGATGTCGGGCCGGTTGGTGGCGGCCATCATGACCACCCCCTCGGTGGTCTCGAAGCCGTCCATCTCGGCCAGCATCTGGTTGAGCGTCTGCTCCCGCTCGTCGTGGCCGCCACCTAAGCCGGCCCCCCGCTTGCGGCCGATGGAGTCGATCTCGTCGATGAAGATGATGGCCGGCGCCTGCTTGCGGGCCGTCTGGAACAGGTCCCGCACCCGCGACGCCCCGACCCCCACGAACATCTCCATGAAGTCCGAGCCGGTGACCGACAGGAACGGCACGCCGGCCTCGCCGGCCACCGCCCGGGCCAGAAGTGTCTTACCGGTGCCGGGCGGCCCGACCAGGAGCACGCCCTTCGGTATCTTGGCCCCGATCTCCTTGAACCGGTTGGCCGAACGCAGGAAGTCGACGACCTCGCGTATCTCCAGCTTGACCCCTTCGTAGCCGGCCACGTCCGAGAAGGTGGTCCGGGGCCGCTCGGTGGTGTACACCTTGGCCTTGGAGCGGCCGATGGACATGATCCCGCTCATCTGGCCCTGGGCCCGTCGGGTCACCAGGACGAGCAGGCCGATGATCACCGCCCCGTAGATGATGTACGGCAGCCAGGTCGCCCAGGCGCTGGTCGTCGAGTTGACGAAGTGCAGGCTCTTGATGTGCGTGCCGTAGAGCTCGAGGGTGGTCCCGTCGACGGGCGCGGTGGCCTGGGTGGAGTACTGCTGGCTCCCGACGGTGTAGGTGATGTGCCCGCTGTCCTGGTTGATCGTCGCGGCGCTGATCTGGTTGGCGTTGAGGGCGCTGTAGAACGAGCTGAAGGGCTGCGCCGGCGGGCTGTTCGACGTGCGCATCGACGACAGGGCCAGAGCCAGGATCAAGATGGTGGCGGCGACCACGGCGATCCAGCGCCAGTTGCTACCCGAAGAAGGGGAGTTGCCGGCGGGCCCGCCCGGGCCACCGCCCGGCCGCATGTCCCGCATGTCTCCCGGCTGCCTGCTCATGTGCTCCATGCTACGTCGGGGTCTCCGATTCCGGGCTGCACTGCGGATAACCTTTCCCCCATGAGCCGCCGTTCACTCTGCGCCCGGCCCGGTTGCCAGGGCGCCACGGTGGCCTGGCTCGCCTACGACTACGCCGGGCAGCGGGTCTGGCTGGACGACGCCCCGTCCGAGGCCGGCGACGAGTGGGCGCTCTGCTCGGCCCACGCCGGCCGGTTCCGGCCGCCGCAGGGCTGGGCCCTGGTCGACCGGCGGGTCGTGCGCCCCGACCGTTTCGAGCCGCCCGCCTCCCTGGTTTCCTGAGGAGCGGCCGCAGAAATGAAGCCGCAGAAATGAAGCTCGGAGAGGAAAGGGCGGACCTGCGCAGGTCCACCGGCGTCGCTGATTCGGATTCTGTGCTGGAGGCGAAGGTCAGCCCTTTCCTCTTCGCGAGTTTCTGCGGACGCTCCTGAACCCGCCCCAGCCCTCCCAACGACACGCCGGCCGGGTGGGCGTGGCCTTGGCCGTCGGTGGGTTCGCGGCCGGGATCGTGCTCTCGTCGGTCACCGCGTCGGTGGCCGAGGCGGCCACCGGCTACCACACGTCCAGCTCGGCCCCCCTCCCCGTGGCGGTCACCGCGGCCGACCTGGTCGGGCTGTGGGCGGGGTTGATCGCGGCGGCCGTGTGGTGGAGCCGGGTCCACGGCACCGGTCGGGTGACGGCCGACTTCGGATACCGGGTCCGGACCTGGTGGGACCTGCCTCTGGGGGTGGCGGTCGGCCTGGCCTGCCAGTACGGCCTGGTGCCGCTGGTGTACCGGCCGTTCGAGCACTTCGACCACAACCTCAGCCGGCAACTGGGCCAGCCGGCCCAGAAGGAGGTCGGGGCGGCCCACTCCAACCTGTCGGTAGTGGTGCTGCTCCTCTTCTTGGCGGTGGGCGCCCCGCTGGTCGAGGAGCTGTTCTTCCGGGGCCTGCTGCTGCAGTCCCTGTCCCGCTGGGCCAATCCGGTGGTCGGCGTCGTGGGATCGGGAGTGCTGTTCGGGCTGGCCCATTTCGAAAAGCTGCAGTTCCTCGGGCTGGCCCTCTTCGGCGTGGTCCTCGCGGCCATGGCCCGCCGGCTGCGGCGGCTGGGTCCGGGCATCGCCGCCCACATGAGCTTCAACACCGTTGCGGTGCTGGCCACCGCCCACTTCCACTGACCCCGGTACTCAAGGAATTCTCGTCTGTTACCGATGAGAATCTCATGAAGTGCCCGGCCTGCCGCACGCGCCAACTCGTGGTCATCGAGATACATGTCGGGGGTGAACCGGTCACCATGTTCTCCTGCTCGTATTGCGACCGGCGCTGGTGGCAGGGCATGGAGGGCACGCTGAGCCTGGACTCGGTGCTCGGCATCGCCTCGGCCAGCGCCTGAGACCTCCGACGCCTCCAATCGGCCACTGACCCCCGCGCCCGTCGCGCCAGCGGGCAGGATAGGGGCCGCATGACGGTCACCGAGGAGATCGAACACGCCGACGAGATGGCCGGCATATGGCCGACCGACCGGGAACGCCCGGCCTGGATCAAGGTGAGGGACAAAGTAACAGTCGAGGGGTTGGTCACCTTCGTCGTGGTCGCAGCCTCCGCGCTGATCACGTTCTGGGTCCTCGAGCCATCGCAGATCTTCAAGAACACCACGCCGGCCGGCGGCGACATGGGGGCCCACGTGTGGCTGCCCGCCTATGTCAAGCGGGCCCTGCTCCCGCACCTGACCATTACCGGCTGGACACCTGACTGGTACAACGGCTTCCCGGCCCTCACCTACTACTTCCCCCTCCCGATCGTGTCGATCGCGCTGGTGTCGTACGTCATCCCGTACAACATCGCCTTCAAGCTGATCTCGGCCCTGGGCTTGATTGCCCTCCCGGTAGCCGCCTACGCCTTCGGGCGGCTGGCCCGCATGCGGTACCCGATGCCGGCCATCCTGTCGGCCGCCACCCTGCCATTCATTTTTTCCCGGGAATTCACCATCTACGGCGGGAACATCGCCTCCACCATGGCTGGCGAGTTCTGCTTCTCCATCTCCCTGTCCTTGGCCATCGTGTTCCTCGGTCTGGTGGCCCGCGGTCTCGAGGACGGCCGGCACCGGGCCTCCGCCTCCGTGGTGCTGGCCCTCTGCGGCCTGTCCCACGTGCTGCCCCTCTTCTTCGCCCTGGTCGGGGGGGCCGTACTTGTCATCATGAGCATCGTCACCACCGGGGACTGGCGCCGGCTGCGCTGGGGCGTCCCGGTGTTCGTCACCGCCGGTCTGCTCATCTCGTTCTGGGCCGTCCCGTTCGTCTGGCGGCTCCCCTACGCCACGAACATGGGTTACGGCAAGTACACGCAGTACATCAGCTACCTGACCCACAAGGACGCGGTGCTCATCGCGCTGGCCATTGCCGGCTTCCTCCTGGCCTGCGTACGGCTCAACCGCATCGGTGTCTGGCTCGGCATCATGGCCCTCCTGTCGGCAGCCGGGTTCCGCCTGATGCCCGCTTCTCGCCTGTGGAACGCCCGCATCCTGCCGTTCTGGTTCCTCTGCCTGTACCTCCTCGTCGGCGTGCTGATCTTCGAGGGTGGCACCATTCTGGTCGAGCTGGTCCGCCCGAGACCTGACGGCCGCCGGCCCGGCTACACGGCGGTACCGGTCCTCGGCTTCTTGGGCATCGCCATATTCGTGCTGTACCCGATCAACTATCTGCCCTTCGAGCATGTCACCCCGTCGGGTCACTACAGCTTTCTCGGCATCACCACCAAGAGCACCTCGTTCATCCCGGACTGGGTCTACTGGAACTACTCCGGGTACCAGAACTCGGGCAAGACCCGGGAGAAGGAGTACTTCGCCCTCGTCGCCGAGATGAAGAAGCTGGGCCAAACCGTCGGGTGCGGACAGGCGCTGTGGCAGTACGAACCCGAGCTCAACGACATGGGCACTCCCGACGCCCTGATGCTCCTGCCCTACTGGACCAACGGCTGCGTGGGCTCCGAGGAGGGCCTGTACTACGAGTCGTCGGCCACCACCCCGTTCCACTTCCTGAATGCGGCGGAGGTGTCGGAGCAGCCGTCCAATCCGGTACGGGGTCTCGATTACCCCACCGCGCCCAACGTGGCCGAGGGCGTGCAGCACATGCAGATGATGGGTGACAAGTACTTCATGGCCGAGACGCCGAGCATCGAGGCCGCGGCCGATGCCGACAGCAATCTCAGGCTGGTTGGCACCGTCGGGCCGTTCCCCGTCGACTACACCAGCAGCAGCGGCTCCACCACCTCGGGGATCAAGCAGCGGACCTGGAAGATCTACGAGGTGCTCGGCTCGTCCCTGGTCGAGCCGCTCGCCAACCAACCAGTGGTGCTCGACCACGTCAACTCCCGCGACCCCCAGGTGTGGCTCGACGCGGCCCAGTCGTGGTACCTGGACCCGAGCCGCTGGGCGGTGGAGGAGGCGGCGTCGGGGCCGAAGACCTGGGCCCGGGTGTCGGCCCACGCCACTTCGCTGCCCACCAAGCCGGAGCCGGTCATCACGGTCAGCAACATCAAAAAGGGCACACAGTCCATCTCGTTCGACGTGGACCAGACCGGCGTCCCGGTACTGGTCAAGGAGTCCTACTTCCCCAACTGGCAGGTGCACGGGGCCAAAGGGGTCTACCGGGTGGCCCCCAACCTGATGGTCGTCGTTCCCACGGCCCACCACGTCACCCTCGATTACGGCACCACCCCGGTGGACTGGTTCGCCATCGCCCTCACCATCCTCGGCCTGGGTGTGGTCGGCTTCATGCTGGGATCGGGACCCGTTACCTTCCGGCCGGGTGGCACCGACCGGTGGCCCCGGCGGCGCATGACGTGGGCCGCGGTGGACGGACCGGTCATGGGCCGGGTCGGGCCCGACGGCGCGGCGGGTAAGGTTCGGGGTCGCATGGCACCGCCCGACCTCGCCTACCTGGACCACGTCTTCAAGGCCTACGACATCCGGGGGACCGTCCCGGATCAGATGAACACCGATCTGGCCCGGGCGGTCGGCGCCGCCTTCGCCTCGTTCGCCGGAGGCCCCCGGGTGCTCGTCGCCCGGGACATGCGCCCGTCGGGCCCCGACCTCGTCCGGGCCTTCGCCGAAGGGGCCACGTCGGCCGGCGTGGACGTGGTCGACCTGGGGCTGTGCTCGACCGACGAGATGTACTTCGCGGCGGGGTCCCTGGACGCGGCTGGGGCCATGTTCACCGCGTCCCACAACCCGGCCCAGT
>JAKBAX010000206.1 GCA_021808785.1 Actinomycetes bacterium
ACACGTTGGTGAGGCTCTCCTGGATGATGCGGTAGATGTTGGCCTCGGTGGTGTCGGCCAGGTCCGGGACCCGGCCGCGCACCCGGTAGTCGGCTTTTATGCCGGCGGCCCGCACCGTGGTGAGCAGGGCGTCGAGGCCGGCCAGCGTGGGGTGGGGTTGGAACTCGGCGGGGCTGCCGTCGCGCAGGACGCCGAGCAGGCGCCGCATCTCGGCCAAGGCCGAGCGTCCGGTCGCAGCCGACTCGACCATGGCCTGATGGGCGGCCTCCGGGTCCCGGGCCCCAGCCGCGGCGGCCCCGTCGGCGAGAGCGATCATCACCGACAGCGAGTGGGCCACGATGTCGTGCATCTCCCGGGCGATCCGGGCCCTTTCGGCGGTGGCCGCCAACCGGGCCTGCTGGTCCCGCTCGCGCTCGAGTCGCCGGGCCCGGTCCTCCAGGGCTTCTAGATACTCACCTCGGGTGTGAACCGTGGTCCCGGTGAACAACGCCGCGGTGGCCAGACCGGTGAGGAACACCAGCGACCCGAGGGCCCCGCCGTGATCGGGCGAGTTGCGGAACGAGGTGGCGACGACCATGACCTCCAGGATCACCGCGGCGGGCAGCGCCCGCCGCCAGCCCCGCTCGGCGGCCACCGTGTAGAGGGCCACCAGCAGCCCGAAGTCGGCCACCAGGTGCTCGCCGACCGACCACTGGGCCACGTACACCGCGATCACCGTCGCGAACACGGCGCTCGGGTGGCGCCGGCGGAACAGCAACGGGAGGAGCAGCAGCTGCTGGAACAGCCAGGCCTCCCAGGCCAGGTGGGTGCGGGCGATCTGCAGGCTCGACAGCGCCTCGAGGACCACCACGACGGCCCCGTCGAGCACCTCGGGCCGGCGGTGCCACCAGGTGGCGTGGGGCCGGCCCGGGTAGGTCATGATGCGCTCGATCAGCGTCGCCGCCGGCCGGGCGCGCCCACCCGAGGCCGGCGAGCCGGGGGTTGGCTCGCGGCCCTCGAGGGAAGGGGTGGGCGCGGGGACGGAGGTCACACGTCCTGGCGCACCAGCCGCCAGGCTCCGGCGGCCAGGGCGACTCCCGCCCAGAGGACCATGACGGCCAGCCCCACCCAGGGGGAGAGCCCGCCGGGGACGGGGTGCACGCCGACCAGGGCATTGCCGGCGTTGTTCGGCAGGTAGGGAAGGACGTGCTGCTGCCAGTTGGTGGGCAGGAGACTTCCGAGGAGCGGCAGCACGAGGAGCAGACCGAAGGTGGCGGCGATACCGCCGGCCGTCGAGCGGATGAGGAACCCGAGCCCCATGGCCAAGGCGCCGGCGACGGTCAGGTAAAGGGCGGCGCCGACGATCGAGCGCAGGGCGTGGGGCGCCCCGAGGGTCGTGGCGTGGGGGCCCATGACGGCCTGGGCCACGAAGAACGAGGCGAACGCAGCGACCAGCATGGTCACGAAGGTCACGACCGAGAACACCGCCACCTTGGACCACAGCACCGGGAGGCGGCGAGGTTCGGCCGACATGGTGGAGCGGATCATGCCGGTGGCGTACTCGCCGGTGATGACCAGTACGGCGACCACCCCGATGGCCAGCTGGGCCAGGTCCATGCCGGCCAGGCTCTGCGAGACGGGGTTGAAGTCCCGGGGGATGGGCTTCTGAGAGGTCATCGCCCAAGATGAAAGCACTCCGAAGCCGGTCATGCCGGCGAAGGCGACGGCGTAGGTGATCCACGTCGAGCGCAGGGTGGTGAGCTTCACCCGCTCGGCTGAGATCAGCCGGCGCAGGGTCACGGCGTGGATGGGTACCCGGCGGGTGGTGGGTCGCCCCAGGCGGGCGGGGGTCGGGAGGTCGATGGTGGTCACGCGGCGATCCTTTCGCTCGACGGCCGGGCGTGGTACTCCACCGCGTCCCGGGTCAGTTCCATGAACGTCTCCTCGAGCGACACCTGCTGGGGCACCAGCTCGAAGAGCACGACTCCCGCCGCCGCCGCCCGCCGGCCGATGTCCTCGCTGGTCAGCCCCCGCACCTCGAGCACGTCGGGGGGTTGACTCGAAACGGCGACGCCGTCGCCGGCCAGCACCTGGCGCAGGTGCCCGGCGTCGGGGGTGCGGACCCGCACCGTGGTCGAACGCGACGCGTCGGTGAGCTCGTGCACCGAGACGTCGGCGACCAGCCGGCCCCGGCCCATGACGATGAGGTGGTCGGCGGTGAGCTGCATCTCGCTCATGAGGTGGCTGGAGAGGAACACCGTACGGCCCTCGGCGGCCAGGTCCCGGAGGAACTCCCGCACCCAGCGCACCCCTTCGGGGTCGAGGCCGTTCACCGGCTCGTCGAGCATGACCACCTCCGGGTCGCCGAGCAGGGCGGCGGCGATGCCGAGGCGCTGGCCCATGCCGAGGGAGAAGGCCCCGGCCCGCTTGCGGGCCACCTCGCCCAGGCCGACCAGGTCGATCACCTCGTCGACGCGCCACTTGGGGATGCCGTGGGTCAGGGCCATGGCCCGGAGATGGTTGTAGGCCGACCGGGAGGTGTGCACGGCCCGGGCTTCGAGCAGGGCGCCGACCTCACCGAGGGGGGCGGGGTGCTCGGAGTAGGCCTTGCCGTTGACCCGGGCCGTCCCGGCGGTGGGCCGGTCGAGGCCGAGGATCAGCCTCATGGTGGTGGACTTGCCGGCCCCGTTGGGCCCGAGGAAGCCGGTGACCACCCCGGGGCGCACGGTGAACGTCAGGTCGTCGACGGCGAGCTTGTCTCCGTAGCGTTTGGTGAGTCCCTCTACTTCGATCATTTCTGCTGCTCCTGGTGGATCATGTCTCGAAGTATCGGCGCTACCGCGCTCGGCGCGCATCGGCCGCTCAGCTGATTCTGAGCCACGTTGGTACGACCTTCGATGTATTCAGCGGTCGGCTCAGGGGCTTCTGTCGCCTCGAAGATGGGGGAGGTGGACCGGGTCGGTCTCTGACCGTTCTCCCAGGGGAAATTCATCAGGTCCCCAGTTGGTTCTCATGGAGCGCTCAAGGCGGGCCGGGACGATAGGTGGGCCCGACCGGCGCGACCGACGCCGGCGGCGCAGCAGATGAGAATCTGAAAGGACAGGAACATGGCTGATCAGCTCTACGATCCTCCCCTCCCCCCCTCCCCCCACCGGGCCCGCCGAAGGGTTCCCCGGGCGGCCGCCACCGTCGGGCTCACCGCCCTCCTCGGGGTGGCCGGGGCCGGAGCGGCCTTCGCCCTGACCGGGAGCTCGCCGGCCAAGGCCTCCGCCGCGTCGCTGACCGCATCGAGCTCGTCGAGTTCCTCGAGCTCGACCGGATCGTCGGGGTCCACGACCACGCCGCCCGGCCCCCGAGGTCCCGGCGGCCGTCACGGCATGGGTATGGGCGGCCCGATGATGGGCGGTGACGTGCTGCACGGCGTGTTCACCGTCAAGACCGCCTCGGGTACCTACCAGTCCGTCGAGACCCAGGTCGGCACCGTCAGCTCGGTGTCGTCGAGCTCCATCGTGGTCAAGAGCGCTGACGGCTACAGCGGCACCTACAGCGTCACCACCACGACCGTCGTCGACTCCCAGGCCGGCGGCATCAGCGCCGTCGCCCAGGGCGACACCGTGCGCATATCGGCGGTGGGCAGCGGTAACACCGGGACGGCCACGTCCATCACCGACATGACCAAGATCAAGGCCAGCCGCGCCGGCTTCGGCTTCGGACCCCCGGCGTCGAGCTCCTCCTCGGCCAGCACCTCGGGGACGGCCGCCTAGGTCGGCCCGGCGTCGGCCAGGGGCCTACCGGTCGAGCGCTCCCCCGAGCGGGGAGTGGCCCGACCGGTAAGGCCGCGCCCGGCCCTGAGGCGTCAAGAGGTGCTCGACGGCGACGCCGGAGCCCCACCCATGTTGGCCTGCGAGGGGTGGGCGACGCCGGCCGGGCCCTGGCCGAAGGCAGCGAGGACATTGTCGGTGATGGTGGTGGCGGCGTTGGGCGGGGCACAGGTGGCGCAAGAGCTCTGAACCGACCCGACCCAGTCGATGGTGCCGGTGTCCCATACCCCCGCGCCCGACGGGGCGCTGTAGTAGGTCATGTCGGCGGTGCTGTGCAGACCGTTGCAGTCGACCGGGGAGCTGGCCACCACCGTCACGTCCCCCGGGTTGGGGACACCCGGCGAGAAATGGTCGTATTCGGGACCCACGATGCCGGCGAGACGCGACCCGTAGGTCAGGCCGGTGCCGGCGTACATCCAGTTACCGGGGTCGGTGATGACCATGTCGGCCTGAACCGGGTTGCACTGCCACATCTCGCCGAGGAGGGTGCTCTCGGGGGCGTTGTTGGGGGCGTCCCGCCAGGCCCACGGGGTCACATCGGCATTGTCCACCCCGAGGAGGGGGTCGGCCTGGGCGTTCTTGTAGTCGGTCTCCACTCGGTCGGGCCCGAGGCTCGACGGGCTGAGCCGGATGTGGCGGTAGACGGCGTTGGCTCCGAGGAACACCAGGTTGACGCCGGCGTTGCGGGCGTCAACGAGGCCCTGGCGCATGGCCAGGCTGTAGTACTCGTCGTGGCCGAGGGAGATGAACGAACGGTGCTGGAGGACGATCTTCGGGTTCTCGTCGAGGTTCACGTCGGTGGTGTAGCTGACATCGAGGGAGTGCGACTCCATCATCGAGATCATGGGCAACTCGAGACCGAGGAAGTCACCCTCGCCGTTGCCGAGAGTGTTGGGGCGGTCGAACGACACCATGGTGGCCCGGTTGGCCAGTCCCCCCGTCGGGCCCTGGTAGAGGTCGTAGCCGCCCCACATGTTGTAGGCCTCCCAGGTGGTGACGCTGTCATTGATCAGGTAGGCGCTGTGGCTGGTGTCGTCGCGCAGGGTGAGGGGGATGTAGCTCTGCCAGCCGGCGGAGGAGTCCAGCTTGAACAGGTAGGTGCCCTGCGGCCAGCCGGCGGTGGACACGGTGAGGGGATCGGTCCAGGAGCAGCTGACCATGTGACTAGGGGAGGCGGTAACGCAGGGCGCCTGGGCCACGCCGGGCTCGGTGGCCCCGGTCCAGACCAACCGCCCCTGGTCGCCACCGTACCAACCCATCCGGAAGGCCCGGACCTGGTAGGTGGCGGCGGTGGTGGTCACGTAGAGCTGCACCGGGGCGCCGGCCTCGACGCTCACCGTGTCGGCGTAGCCGGCGATCTGATCCGAGGTCGCCGGCTTGGTGAGCTGCCAGTCCTTGGTGCCCGGCTTGGCGTTCTCGGCGGCGACCCAGGCGGCCGTCTCGGCGGTGGTGAACGGCGGCGCTACCGGGGTGTGGGCGGCCGGTGGAGCGGTGGTGACCGCCGAGGTGCGGGTGGTGGACGTGATGGGGGTGGCCAGGGCGGTGCCGTGTTTGGGGGCCGATCCGCCCCGGGGGTGGAGGTAGATGATGACGGCCACCACCACCAGCAGGGCGACGATGGCAACCAGAGGCCGGGACACGCCGGAACCACGTCGGCTCTCGCCGCCGCTGTGTATCGGTTGGTACCGGTTCACATCCACCCTTTCCGCGGGACGGCCGAGTATGGCAGGTCCGCCATGTGTGGGGCCGGGCGACCCGGGGGGTGGCGAGCTGGTTCAGGCCCGGCCCCGCCCGCTGCGGTAGCGGCGGATGAGGGCGTTGGTGGATGAGTCGTGGTCGCCGGGCGGGGCCGCCTCGGAGGTGAGCTCGGGCACGATGCGCTGAGCCAGGGCCTTGCCCAGCTCCACCCCCCACTGGTCGAAGGAGTTGATCCCCCAGATGACCCCCTGGGTCAGGACCTTGTGCTCGTAGGTGGCGACCAGCGCCCCGAGGGTGCGCGGCGTCAGCTGGCGGGCCAGGATGGTGTTGGTCGGGTGGTTGCCGGCGAAGGTGCGGTGGGGGACCAGCGCCGCGGGGACGCCGGACTCGGCCACCTCCTCGGCGCTTCGCCCGAAGGCCAGGGCCTCGGTCTGGGCGAAGAAGTTGGCCATGAGCAGGTCGTGCTGAGCCCCGATGGACCCCTCGGGGTGGTTGGGTTCCACGAAGCCGACGAAGTCGGCGGGGATGAGCCGGGTGCCCTGGTGGATCAGCTGGTAGTAGGCGTGCTGGCCGTTGGTACCCGGCGTGCCCCACACCACCGGGCCGGTCGGCAGGTCCACGGGCTCGCCCGAGAGGGTGACGCTCTTGCCGTTGGACTCCATGTCGAGCTGCTGCAGGTACGAAGAAAAACGGGACAGGTAGTGGTTGTAGGGCAGCACCGCGTGGGTCTCGGCCCCGAACAGGTCGATGTACCAGACGCCGATCAGGCCGAGCAGGGCGGGCAGGTTCTGGCGTAGCGGGGCGGTGCGGAAATGGGCGTCCACCTCGTGGAAGCCGGCCAGCATCTCGAGGAAGGCGACGGGACCGATCGCCACCATGAGCGACAGGCCGATGGCCGAATCGTAGGAGTAGCGGCCGCCGACCCAGTCCCAGAAACCGAACATGTTGTCAGTGTCGATGCCGAACTCGCGGACCTTCTCGGCGTTGGTGGACACCGCCACGAAATGGCGAGCCACCGCCGATCGGTCACCCAGGCCACCGATCAGCCACTCGCGGGCGGTGGTGGCGTTGGTGATGGTCTCGAGGGTGGTGAAGGTCTTGGAGCTGACGATGAACAAAGTCTCGGCCGGGTCCAGGTCATGGGTGGCCTCCCATAGGTCGCTGCCGTCGACGTTGGAGACGAACCGGCAGTCGATGGACCGCTCGGAGAACGAGCGCAGGGCGTCGTAGGCCATGGCCGGCCCGAGATCGGAGCCGCCGATGCCGATGTTGATGACCGTCTTGATGGGCTGCCCGGTGTGGCCGACCCACTCTCCCGAGCGCACCCGCTCGGCGAAGGAGGCCATCCGATCCAGTACCTCGTGCACCTCGGGGACCACGTTGCGGTCCCCGGTGACGATGCGCTCGGCCCGGGGGGCGCGGAGGGCCACGTGCAGCACCGCCCGGTCCTCGGTGACGTTGATGCGCTCGCCGGCCCACATGGCCTCGATCCGCTCGGGCAGGCCGGCCCGCTCGGCCACCCGCACCAGGTGCTCCACCGTCTCGGCGGTGAGGCGGTTCTTGGAGTAGTCGAGGTAGAGGCCGGCGGCTTCCACGGTGAGCAGCTCGCCGCGGTCGGGGTCGTCGGCGAAGAGGTCCCGAAGGTGCACGTCGCGCAACCGGGCGTGGTGCTCGTGGAGGGACCGCCATTCGGCGGTTTCGGTGATCCTTACCGGGGTGATCGCCATGGGCGCACCATACCCACTTCCCCGGTACCGGCCGGGGACGGCTTTCGGGGGGTCGGGGCCGATAGTCCTACCGTTTGGGTCGCGGCGCGGGCACGCTGGAGGGATGCAACCCATCGGTCTGGTGCTCGGTGCCGGAGGAATCGCCGGGCAGGCCTACCACGCCGGGGTCCTGGCCGCCCTGGAGGAGGCGACCGGCTGGGATCCCCGGTCGGCGCCACGTATCGTCGGGACGTCGGCGGGGTCGATCACCGGGACGCTGCTGCGCAGCGGGGTGTCGGCCCGTGACCTGGCGGCCTGGACGACGCGGGCTCCGCTGTCGGTCGAGGGCGAGATGATGCGCGACCTCTTCGGTGAGGAGTTCCCCGAGCTCGAGCCCTTCCGGGCCCGACACCTCCTCCACCGCCCGTCGCTGCCCGGCCTGAGTCTGGTGCGCCGGGTGGCGTTGCGCCCCGGGCAGCCTCCGGGCGCGGCGCTGCTGCTCACCCTGCTCGGTCCCGGAACGGTGGACATCGCCGCCCTGCTC
>JAKBAX010000207.1 GCA_021808785.1 Actinomycetes bacterium
GCCGGGGCCGGCGGGTTGGGCGAGATCGAGTTGGATCACCCGGCCGGGGCCGGCGGGTTGGGCGAGATCGAGTTGGATCACCCGGCCGGGGCCGGCGGGTGAGCGGGCGGGCCGCCACCCGCAGCCGCGACCGCGACCCGGCGGGCGGGGGGCCAGGGTCGGGTGGGTCTTCGGGTGGGGTGTCGGGTGGGTCTTCGGGTGGGGCGTCGGCCGGGTCGGCCGATCGGGCTGGGGTCGCCGCCGGCCCGGCGCCTGACGGCGACGGATGCGGCGACGAGCGGCTGCTCAGCATCGGTGCCGCCGCGGCCCGGGCCGGGGTCACCGAGCGGGCCCTGCGCTACTACCAGGAGATCGGCATCCTCAGCCCCTCCGCCCGCACCAAGGGGGGGATGCGTCGCTACTCCGAGGCCGACCTGGATCGGGTGACCCGCATCCGGGAGTTGCAGCAGCTGCTCGGCTACAACCTGGACGAGATAGCCGACGTCCTGCGCAACGAGGACCGCTCGGCTCAGATCCGGGCGGCCTACCACGAGGCGACCGCCGACCCGGTCGAGCGGCGCCGCCTCCTCAGCGAGTCTCTCGCGTTGGCCACCGAGCTGCGCCAGACGGTGGAGGCCAAGCGGGCCGCGCTCGAGGCCTTCCTCGCCGACCTGGATCATCGCATCGGGCGTATCCGGGCTGTGCTCGACGAGCTGGGTCCGGGGTGACTGCTCGGCCCGGCGGGGCGGTCCCGCGGGACCGTTCGTGCGCGTGGGGGCCGAGGCTCGGCGGGGCGGTCCCGCGGGACCGTTCGTGCGCGTGGGGGCCGAGGCTCGGCCGAGCAGCTCGTGCCCGGCCGGGGCCGTCTAGGTAGGGGGGCGGGAGCTCTCGGCGGGCGGGCGCAGATGTCGGCGCAGCCCGCCGGCGACCAGATCGAGGGAGCGGTCGGTCAGCGCGTGCAGATCGTCCCGGCACGACGAGCGGACCCACTGGGTGAGGGCCGCTTTGAACGCCCCGATTATGGCCGCCCCGCCGGTGCGGGCCAGTAGGTCAGCGTCCTCGCCGGTCATGTGACCGGCCAGCGTCGAGCTCACCGTTCGTTCCCACTGTGACATGAACTCCAGGTTGCGGGCGGCCAGGTTGAGAGCGTCGCGGATGACCTTGGACCGTTCGAGTACAGCCTCCGATCGCTCGATGTACCAGTCGGCCAGCTCATGGAGGCCGGCTCGCACCGCGTCGAGCGGGTCGTCGTGGTCGCAGCTGCCCAGGCTCTCGGTGAGGCGCACGGCTAGGTCCGGGTAGTCGGCCAGGAGGGCGTCCTCTTTGGTCTCGAAGTAGCGGAAGAAGGTGCGACGAGACACCCCGGCCGCTTCCACGATCTGGTCGACCGTCACCTCCTCGAATCCCCGCTCCCCGAACAGCCGGAGGGCGGCGGTCGCAATCTCGGCTCGGGCCCGGGCCTTGTTGCGTTCCCGGAGGCTCGGCGCCCCGTCGCCCACCATGGCCCGATCATAACACGGACTCGGTGTATCGAATGTCACATAGGCATTTAGTTGACAATCAGCGATTAGCTGCCATAATGTCACTGAGTGTCAAGAAGAAAAGGAGCCTGAAATGATCGATGCTCCCATCCAAACCAGCTTCGTAGCCCTGAACGCCCCTCTAGGCTTTGCGGATGCCGCCGAGGCGGTCGAGCAGCTGGCGGGCCACACCCTCTCCTCGGGCCGGGCCGAGTTGGAGATCGGCGAACCAGTGGGTGTGGGCCTGGTCGGAGCCATCTGGTTCCACGGCGTGCTGCACACCGGGTCGCTCCTGGTACCGAAGGTTCCGGTGGACGTGGTGATCGCGCCGTGGTCGGCCGGGCGCTCGGAGATCGGGCTCCGTCCCCTCGGACGCCTGGGATCCATCAATTCGGCCCGGGCCCGCCGCTTCTACGAGGCCGCATGGGCCGTCCTGCCCGATCTGGTCGAGGCCCTCACCGCGGGGCCCGTCGGCGCAGCCGCCCCGGTCGAGGTGCCGGCCGCGGCCTGACCGATTGCGCCCCCGGTCGCCGGCCGCTCGAGGTTGGAGCCCGGGGACAAGACGAGTTTCCGCCCTCTCCCCCCGAGGGCGTGCGAGGGCCGCCCGTCCCCCCGGGGCGGCCCTCGTTGTCTTCTCCGGCACATTTCCGCCGGCCTGTCCGGTCGTGCCGGCCCTGTGGTGTCGGATCGTGCCGGCCCTGTGGTGTCGGATCGTGCCGGCCCTGTGGTGTCGGATCGTGCCGGCCGGCCGGCCGGGGCGGTGACCGCCGATGGAGGTGGCAGGAGCGACCGGGCCTCGGCCGGTGCTTGGGCTCAGGCCCCGATGGCCGTTTCGGCCTCGGCCAGCAGGGATGCGAACCGCGGGTCGGCTCCCACCAAGGAGAAGCGGCCCCCCCGCCCGAGTACGTAATGGGCCAGCCCGGCCAGCGACTTGGCGCCCGTGGCGTCGAGCATCGACACGGCTCGCAGATCGACCACCACCTCGTCGCACCATTTGCAGCCCAGGCGATCGACATGCTCGCTCAACAGGTGGACCGTATCGGCCCTCAGCCGACCCCGGATGCGAAGTGTGCAGCGGTCGGAGGTCTGATCGGCCCAGATGGTCAGGGCGGTCGCGAGCCCAGGGGCCGGCGTCGCCACCGTAGCCCGGCCCACGGCGGTCCAGGCGCTCGCCTCTGAGGGAGTGCCCTTCCGATCTGGGTCTGTCAGGGTCATCGCTAACCTCTTCCGCCAGGCGGCCTCGCCATAGATACCCCCTGGCATCCCGGACCAAACGCCGTCGACGTGGTTCGCGGCCGGCCGCCACCGGGCGGTAACCTCGCTCACCGGCGGATCTCCGGCCGGCCACCGCCGGCTGCCGGTCCCCGTCACCAGCGGGTCCCGATCCCCGCTCTCCCACTCGATGGAATCCCACCTCCCCTCCGAAGCGTCCTCTCCGCCTGCTCCTGCCGGCACCGGGCCGGCCTCCGTTGGGCCGGCCGGCCACTCGGTCGTGCCGCCGCCACCGCCACCGCCCACCCCGGGCGCCTCGCCGGCGGGGAACTCGTCGGGTGCGGCGTCGGCCTCGTCGGGTGCGGCGGGGGCCTCGTCGGGTGCGGCGGGGGCCTCGTCGGGGGCCCCGACGCAGGTGCTGCGGGGCGACACCGATCACTTCGCCGTGGCCGGCCAGAGAGGGACGCCCGGGCCAGGTCCCTCCGTACGGAGCCCATCTCGGGCGCCGAGCGCGCCGGCGACCGGGTTTCGGCTGATCCGGGCGGTGCTGCGGGCGGCCCGCCCCAAACAGTGGACCAAGAACGTGCTTGTCTTCGCCGCCCCAGGGGCGGCGGGCGTTCTGTTCCACGGCCGGCCCCTCTGGCACGCCCTTGTGGCCTTCGCGTTGTTCTGCGCCGTGTCGTCGGGCACCTACCTTCTCAACGACGCCATGGATGCGCCGGCCGATCGTCAGCACCCGGTCAAGCGCCACCGCCCGGTGGCCGCCGGGCTGATAAGCGTGCCGACCGCGGTCGTGCTCGCCGGCGTCCTCTTGGCGGCCGGCACCGCCCTAGGCGGTGTCCTTCGACCTCAGCTGGCCCTGGTGCTCGGTATTTATGCGGTCCTGCAGATCGCCTACAGCACCTATCTGAAGCACCTGCCGATCTACGACCTCACCTGCGTGGCCGGTGGCTTCCTCCTCCGCGCCATTGCCGGGGCCGTGGCCATACCGGTGGCCGTGTCGGAATGGTTCCTCATCGTCACTACCTTCGGCAGCCTGCTCATGGTCACCGGCAAACGGTTGGCCGAGCACGCCGAGTTGGGGGAGGGCCGGGGGGGTCACCGGGCCACCCTCGATGCCTACACCATCAGCTTTCTGCGCATAGTGGTGGCGGTGTCGGCCACGGGAGCGGTGGTGGGCTACGCGCTGTGGGCATTCGGCCTGGACGCGGCGGCCGTGGCGATCCACCACCACGACGGAATCTTCTTCCAGCTGTCCATCGTTCCCGTCCTGCTGGCTCTGCTGCACTTCACCCTGCTCATCGAGCAGGGGCGGGGAGCCCGACCGGAGGAATTGGTCCTAGGCGATCGCCAGCTACAACTGCTCGGCGCCGTCTGGGTGGTTCTTTTCGCCTTGGGCGTTTATGGCTGAGCCCCGGGCCCTCACCGGATGGGGCCGCACCGCGCCGTCGGTGGCCCGGGTGACCGACCCCGCCAAGGCCGACCCGGTCGAGGCCATCGAGGAGGTGTTGGCGTCGGCCGGCGAGCGGGGAGTGGTCGCCCGCGGCCTGGGCCGGAGCTATGGCGACGCGGCCCAGAACGGCGGCGGCGATGTCATCGACATGACGGGGTTGGACCGTATCGTGGACGTGGACCTGGCCCGGGCCGAAGCCGTGGTCGAGGCCGGAGTGAGCCTGGACCGCTTGATGCGGACCCTGGTCCCCCTGGGTTTGTGGCCTATGGTCACACCGGGTACCCGCTACGTGACCGTTGGGGGGGCCATAGGCTCCGACGTGCACGGTAAGAACCACCACCGTGACGGCACGTTCGGTGCCCACGTCCGTGCTATCGAGATGGTGACTCCTGCCCGCGGACGGGTTACCCTCACCCCGGAGTCGCATCCCGACGAGTTCTGGGCGACCACGGGTGGCATGGGCTTGACCGGGGTGGTCCACCGAGCAACCATCGAACTGCTGCCGATCGAGACATCGGCCATCCGGGTGGACAGCTGGCGCACCACCGATCTGGACCAGACCATGACGCTCATGGCCGACAACGACCATCGATACCGGTATTCCGTGGCCTGGATCGATTGCCTGGCCCGGGGCGCGTCGCTCGGCCGGTCCGTCGTGGAGTTCGGCGAGCACGCCACCCGGGACGACCTGCCGGCGGCCAAGCGGCCTGCCGGCCGGGCGCTGCGCTTCAGCCCCCGGGATTCGCTGCCGGCCCCGCCGTGGGCCCCCTCGGGTCTGCTCAACCGGTGGACGGTCGCCGCCTTCAACGAGCTCTGGTACCGAAAGTCCCGCCGGCACACCGAGGGTCACGTGGTGCCCGCATCCAGCTTCTTCCACCCCCTCGACCTCGTCGATGGCTGGAATCGTATCTACGGTGCCCGGGGTTTCCTGCAATACCAGTTCGTGCTGCCCGACGGGGCGGAGACGGTGCTGCGCAGCATCATCGAGGACCTGGTGGAGGAGCGGGCCGCCTCGTTCTTGGCCGTGCTCAAGCGATTCGGGCCGTCCAACCATGCCCCCCTTTCGTTCCCGAGCGCCGGGTGGACGCTCGCTTTGGACCTGCCCGTCGCGTACGGGCCGCTGGCCGGTCTCCTCGACCGCACCGACGACCGGGTGGTTGAGGCGGGAGGCCGTGTCTACCTGGCCAAAGACTCGAGGGTCCGACCGGAATTGCTCGAGACCATGTATCCGGCGCTGGCGCGCTGGCGGGAGGTGAGGGACCGCATGGATCCCCGGCACGTAATGAGTTCCGACCTGATGCGCCGGTTGCCGGCGCTGGCCGGACCGACACACCGGGCCGTCGGCTCCGGTGCCCGAGCCCACCCGCTCGCCCGCGAAGAAGGCTTGGTCACCGGCGGGGCGGGAACGAGGGGAGGAGACCGTTGAGAGACGCCCTCGGCGCGGTGCAGTCGGTGCTGCTCCTGGGCGGCACCTCCGAGATCGGCCTGGCCATCGCTGGCCGCCTAGTCGGACCCCGGTCGGCGACCGTGGTGCTGGCCGGTCGGGACCCTTCGGCCATGGAGGCCGCGGCCGACCGGCTCGAGGAGCAGGGAGCCGGCCGGGTGGAGGTCATCGATTTCGACGCGGCCGCTTCGGCCGGCCACGAGGACGTCATCGGCGAGGCGGCCCGATTGGCCGGCATCGACCTTGACGTGGTGATCGTGGCCTTCGGCGTGCTCGGCGACCAGGAGGCCGACGAGTCGGGTGGCGACGGCGCGCTGCAAGTGGCCACCACCAACTACGTGGGGGCGGTGTCGGCCGGGCTGGCCGCCGCCCGCCGGCTGAAGCAACAGGGTCATGGGACCATCGTGGCCCTCTCTTCGGTGGCCGGGGAGCGGGTGCGAAGGGCCAACTTCATCTATGGCTCGTCCAAGGCCGGGATGGATGGCTTCTTCCAGGGTCTGGGCGACTCGCTGGCCGGTACCGGGGTGTCAGTGCTGATCGTGCGGCCCGGATTCGTCCGCACCAAGATGACCCGGGGCATGGCCGAGGCCCCCTTCGCCACCACCGCCGACGCGGTGGCCGAGGCCACCGTCAAGGGGCTCCACACCGGCCGGCAGGTCATCTGGGTCCCCGGTGTGCTGCGATACGCGTTCACCGTGTTCCGCCACCTGCCGCGCGCGCTGTGGAGGCGGATGCCCGCCTGAGCCGAGCCGTGGCCCGGCGCCCGTGGCCCGGCGCCCGTGGCCCGTGGCCCGGCGCCCGTGGCCCGTCGGACGCTACGCGGGGAGCACCAATCCTTGTCGACGGCGCTGTTCGACGGCCGCGCTGACCGTGCGGGCCAGGCGGCGAGGGTCGGTCCGCATGGTGAAGTCCAGGATCAACCAGCCGGCTTGTAGAAGATCGTTGCGCCGGTCGGCGTCATAGTAGAAGCGGCTCCGCAATTCGTGCCGCTCCCGGCCGTTCCACTCGATGCCGATCTTCAACGCGACTATGGCCCGGTCGAGCACATAGGTACGCCGCCCGACCCGAACCTTGTACTGGCGTTCGGAGGTGGGCAGCCCGAGCTCGTCCCAGAGCCGGTCCATGCGCTGCTCCCCGCCATTGTCCGCCGGGTCGTAATCGAGGCCCCTATCCCGCAGAGCGGCCTTCATGGGACTGATCCGGCGCCGACCGGGCCCCATGTGTTCGTGGAAGACCCGGCTCAGGCGGGAGGTAGTGGTAAGGCCCCTGCGTAGGGCCTCGTCGATGATTCGCCCGAGGTCGTCGCCGCTGGTCGACTCGGCCAGGTCGAGCAGGGTGCGGTCGATGGTGGTGACCGGTATACCGAGGCGCCGGGTCCGCTGGTCCGGTCCGAGGGTGTGGCGATGCCCGGTCACGCCGGCCAGACGGCACTGACGGATTCCGGTGACCTCGAGCCGACCACCCCCCTTTTCGGGCAGAAGCTCCCACAGCACCCCCGCGCTCCGGTGGGAGAGGACCGCGTCACCGGCAGCTTCGTTGGCGGCCAGCACCGCCGCCATGGCCATCATGCGCCAGCTGGGCGCGGCACCGGACCACCGCAGGACGCCACGCCTCACGGCCACGATCACGCCCCGCCGGACGAGCCAGCGAACCTCGATCTCCGACAGCCCGCACGCCGCGGTCTGCGACAGGCTGAGGAGCCCGTGCTGACCTTGGGCCAGCCGGTCGGCCGCCGAGTAAGCGGCGCTGTGGCGTACGTCGGCGTTCGCCCGGTCGGTCCCAGCTCCCATGGATATCAGGGTCGCACCAGCATGTGACAACTCAATAGTGTGCAAAAGGAGGTGATATACACTTCCTTTTGCACACAAATGGTGGCGCCTCGGCGGAGCCACCCCCGCCGGCTCGGCGGAGCCACCCCCGCCGGCTCGGCGGAGCCACCCCCGCCGGCTCGGCGGAGCCACCCCCGCCGGCTCGGCGGAGCCACCCCCGCCGGCTCGGCGGAGCCACCGGAGGCGGAGACAGTGGGCGGCGGCGGGGGGTGGGGTGGAGCCACCCCCGCCGGGCCAGGCGATCAGACCGCGGGGGTGGTGCCGGGGGTGGTGCCGGTGCCGGT
>JAKBAX010000208.1 GCA_021808785.1 Actinomycetes bacterium
GATTTCTGGCGGCGAAAAGTCGGGACCGGTTGTGGTGGTTTTGGAGCGGGGCGGTGGTCCGGATTTCTGGCGGCGAAAAGTCGGGACCGGTTGTGGTGGTTTTGGAGCGGGGGGGTGGTCCGGATTTCTGGCGGTGAAGAAGTCGGGACCGATCCGGCACCCCGAACGGCCAACGAGCCCGACCTGGGCCCGGCACGATCTAGGCTCGGCACCGATGACATTCGACGGCGGAGCCCGGCCGGACCAGGCCAGCCTCGCATCCGACCAGGCCAGCCTCGCATCCGACCAGGCCAGCCTCGCATCCGACCAGGCCAGCCTCGCATCCGACCAGGCCAGCCTGGCCGCCGCGGGAGCCGAGCTGGACGCGGTGGAAGCGGCGCTGGTCCGCCTGGAGGACGGCTCGTTCGAGAACTGCGAGGTCTGCCAGGCGCCCATCGGTCTGGACCGTCTTACGGCTCAACCTCTCCTCACCCGCTGCCCGGAGCACACCTGACCGACTCCTACGAGCGCTAGGGGACCGAGCGGTCTGTCACACGCCCGCCGGTTCAGCTCAAAGCGGCCCGTTGCCGTGCTTGCGCATGACCAGCCGCTCCCGCTTGGAGGACAACAGCCGCAGCGCCGACGCCACCGCCCGCCTCGAATCGGCCGGATCGATCACCTCGTCCACGAATCCCCGCTCGGCGGCCACATACGGGTTGAGGTAGCGCTCCTCGTAGTCGACCTGCAGCCGAGCCTGTGTCTCGGCGTCCTCCCGGCGGTGCAGGATCTGTACCGCCCCCTGAGCCCCCATGACCGCGACCTGGGCCGACGGCCAGGCCAGGCACATGTCGTTGCCCATGCCCTTGGAGTCCATGACGATGTAGGCCCCCCCGAACGCCTTGCGCAGGATGAGGCACACCCGGGGCACCGTGGCCTCGGCGTAGGCGAAGACGAGCTGCGCACCGTGGCGGATCATCCCCCGCCACTCGAGGTCCTTGCCCGGCATGAACCCCGGCGTGTCGACCATGGTCAGCAGCGGCACGTTGAACGAGTCGCAGAACGCTACGAAGCGGGCCCCTTTCTGGGAGGCCGCGATATCGAGGGTCCCGGCCATCGACTGCGGCTGGTTGGCCACCACCCCGACCGGGAAGCCGTCGATCCGGCAGAGGGCGGTCACCAGCTGGGGGGCCCAGGCGGCCCGCAACTCCAGGAACTCGCCGTCGTCGGCCACTTCCCGTATCACGTCGCGCACGTCGTAGGAACCGGTGGCGCTGAGCGGCAGCAGGTCCCGCAGCACCGGGTTGGCGCGGTCCGAGGGGTCGCCGCTCGACCAGAACGGCGGCTCGCTGTCGGCGTGGTCGGGCAGGTAGTCGAGCAGGGCCGCGACCGCCTCGAGCGCGGCGTCCTCGTCGTGGGCCAGCAGGGCGGCCACCCCCGACGACCGGGCGTGGACCCGTTGGCCGCCCAGCTCGCCGGGATCGAGCCGCTGCCCGGTCCACTCCCGTACTGCGGCGGGGCCCGACACGTAGGCCACGGCGGCGTCGGTCATCACCACCGCGTCGGCCATGCCGAGCAGGAGGGCTGGTCCCGATACGGCCAGCCCGTAGGCCACCACGACCACCGGGACCACTCCTGAGCACTCGGCCAGGGCCCGGGCGGCCCGGCCCCACCCGTCGAGCGAGGCCACTCCTTCGAAGATGTCGGCCCCCGATGAGGCCAGGACTACGACCAGCGGCAGCCGCTGGGCCCGGGCCGTGTCGGCCGCCCCGGCGACCGTCTCGCTGTCGGCCGCGGCCAGCGCGCCCCGCCGGACCTGCTCGTCCACCGAGACGAGGACCACCTTACGGTCGGTGCCGGGCAGGCGGGTCAGACCGGCGCGCGTGCCGCCGGGGACCCCCGCCCGCAGAGGGAGGATGGTCGACTCGGCGCTGGCTGTCGTGGACACGTCCCCTCAGAAGCTCTCGTGAGTATCGAGATTTGTGAGGCGGCGGCCGTCCGCTGGTACGTACGGTGTCATCTGCTCTCCTATCGATGCCAAGCCTTATTTTCACGGCAGCGTCTCACGGCAGCTTCTCAGACCTGCATGATCACACCGCCGTTACGGACCCTGTGTCGCTATCGCCGGGTAAGCCGCCCCCGCCGTGGTCGAGGTCCCCCGGGGCGTCGGGCTCGCCGGTGTCCAGGCCCCTGGCCATCAGAAAACCGCGCGCCCGCTCGGCCAGGGGGTAGCGGTCCACGAGCCGCCAGAACCGGGGACCGTGGCCGGCCACGCTCAGGTGGGCCAGCTCGTGGACGATCACGTAGTCGACCACCCATGTAGGCTCCCGGGCCAGGCGGGACGAGATGCGGATGGTGCGGTCGCAGGGTGTGCAGCTGCCCCAGCGACTCTCCTGATTATCCACCCAACGGATCGAAGCGGGTAGCTCCAGTCCGTGCTGACGGGCCAGCGTCCGGGCCCGGCTGCCGAGATCGATTCGGGCCGCGGACGTGCGACGCTCGATCCGCCCCACCATCTCCGAGACCCAGTGCCGCTCCTCCTCCGTGCTCATCCGGGCCGGGATGTGCACCCGCAGCACGCCGTCCACAACGCGGGCCTGGACCGTCTTGCGCCGCCGGGGGCTCCGCACCACCTCCACCTTCATGTCGCTGACGGTACCGCCCGGGAGTGACGGCCAAGTCGCAGGGCCGGCATCGGTAGCTGCCGGTCCTCCCGGGGCCGTCTATAGGGCCACCCGGTCCTCCCGGGGCCGGTCGTCGGGTTGGCCGCCGAGTAGGTCCACCGATCGCAGGAGCGTCAGGGAGGGGCTCTCGACTGCGGCCTCGTACCCGCAGAGGTGGCCCACGTGCCGGTCCACCTGGTCGAGAAGGCGGCCCATGGCCCGCAGCACCCCACCGTGGCTGACCACGATCGTGCGGGGGGTGGCGGCGGCGAGCTGCGCGATCCGCCGGGCGGCCGCCATCACCCGCCGATCGAACTCGGCTCGGCTCTCGCCACCCGGAGGGGCGGTAAGGGAACCGGCGTCGAAGGCGGCCAGGTCGCCCGGCCACACCTGCTCGATCTGGCGGCGGGTCCGGCCACTCCACTCCCCGACGTCGAACTCCCGTAGTAGCGGCTCGGTGATGTGCGGGGCGCCAGGGGCGAGGAGCCGACCGGTGTGGTGGGCCCGCTCGAGGTCCGAGGTGATGACCAGGTCGACGGGGTCGAGTCCCGAGGCGGCGGCCTCCGCCTGGTCCCGCCCGGCCGGCGACAGCGGGGGATCGGCCTGGCCCTGCCAGCGTCCGGCCACGTTCCAGACCGACATGGCGTGGCGAATCAACAGCACGGACGGCACCAGGAGAGGCTACAGGGGGTGGCTGAGCTAGCCTGTGGAACCGATCACCAGGACAAAGGGATGACCAATTCCGCCATGGGCCAGGACCCGGTCCGGCCCCCTGCGGCTACCAGCCCCGGGGCGTCGAGCAGTCCCGGGTCCCCGACCGTACAGAACGCACCTCGCACCGTGCGCCTCCTTTTGTTCGCCGCGGCCCGCCAAGCGGCCGGGGCCCGCCAGGTGGAGGTGGCCGCAGCGACCGTGGGCGAAGTGCTGGAGCAGGCGCGCCGTCGCTTCGGGGCGGAGTTCGCCGCGGTGCTCGACGGGTCGCGGGTCTGGTTGAACGGTGAGCCGGCCGGCCCGGCGACCCCCCTCGCCGACGGCGACGAGGTGGCGGTGCTGCCACCGGTGTCGGGAGGGTAGGGGTGTCGGTTGCGGCGCGCCCCGCCGCCTCGGCCCAGTCCGGGGCCGGCCGGTCCCGGAGCGGGGACTCCCGAGGGGGCCGACCCGGCAGGTCCCCGTCCCGGGCATCGGGACCCGGGTCCCGATCGGCCTCCGCCCGCTCCGGCTCGGGCGGCCGCGCCGCCGGCAGGGGACGGGCCACCCCCCGTCCGGTGCGGGCGGTGGTACCGGTGCTGGCCGGCGTGGTGTGGGCCCTTCTCCTCCTCGGCGCGCTGGCCGTTTCGTCGTTCCTGACCGTGGTCGTGCTGGTGCCCGTCGCGGTGCTGGCGACTGCCACCGGCGTCAGGGCCACCGAATCCAGACGGCAACGCCGGTCCAACCGGCCCTCCACCCTCCTCCTGGTCGCCCTGGTGGTGTGCGTGCTCGACCCCCTGGTCGCCCTCGGCGGCACGCCTATCGGCCTGGTCGCCCTGGTGTTGTCGGCCGCCGGGATGAGCGGTCAGGTGGTGGTGTCGGTGTTCAGCGCATCGGCCCGTCCGGTCCGCACCGCCGCCGTTCGGGTGGTCGCCGCTCTCACCCCGACCCTGGCCGTCACCTGTGTGGTGCTGGCCCGTCACCAGGGCTCGACCCTCGCTCTGGCCATGGTGGGCGCCGTCATGACCTACGACGTAGGGGCCTTCCTCATGGGTAACGGCCGCACCGCGCTGGGCGGACCGGTAGGGGTGGCCTTCGGTGCACTGGGGGTGGCGGTCATCGCCATCTTCGCGGCCGCCATCATGGACCCCCCCATGTCGGGCGTCCGGCCCTGGGTGGTGTTCGCGGTGGTCGCGGCAGCCGCACCGCTCGGGGTCCGGTTGTGTCAATGGCCGGCGGGGCGCGGCCGGCTCCCGGCGTTGCGCAGGCTGGATTCTTTGTCCGTGGTGGCCCCACTGTGGCTCGTCATGGCGACCCTCGTGCTGCATCGCTGATCCCGGCGACGGCGCCGCCAGGCCGGGCCGCCTTCTGCGGTACCCTCGGCATGGATGGCTCAGCTCTCGGAAGTCACTGATCCCGGGTTCCTCGACGGCATCGAGACCTGGACGATGGACCAGGTCCGGGCCCACCGTGAGACGACGACGGAGCTGGAGACGTCGCTCTCGTACCTGCGGCGAATCGTCCAGGGTCGCCTCGACATCGTCTTGGCCGAGCAGCACCACCGCGAGCACGGGGAACCGGCCGGGCTGCACGAGCTGGTGGCTGAGCTCCCGTCCATTTTGAGTGGGAACGTTCACGCCCCGGGCGTGGGCCGGCTGCCGGCCACTTTCGCCCCCGGCGACGCCGAGTCCGGCATGGAAGCGGGGTTGGAGGAGATCCTCCCGGCCACCCGGCTCGGTTCCCTTCCCGAGCTACCCGACGCCGAGCTGCGCGATGTCGCCACCCGGCTCACGGACTTCGAGCGCTCGGTATCCGCCCAGCGTCGGGCCGTGCTCGACGTCCTCGACCGGCTCCAGGACGAGATCGTCCGGCGTTACCGCACTGGCGAGGTGACGGTAGACCACCTGCTGTCGTGACCGCGCAAGGCAAGACCCGCCTGGTCCTCGTGGTCGACGACGACGGGATGATCCGGAGACTGGTGCGGGCCGTGCTGGAGGCCGACGAGTTCGAGGTGGCCGAAGCGCGCGATGGTGCCGCCGCGCTGCGACTGGCCTCGGAGCGGCACCCGTCGGTCGTGGTCCTCGACGTGATGATGCCGGGCCTGGACGGGGTGGAGGTGTGCCGGCGCCTCGACCACCAGCGGGTCAAGGTGGTGATGCTGACCGCCCGCGACGAGCCCACCCTGGAGACGGAGGCCAAAGATGCAGGCGCCGACGCTTTCATCACCAAGCCGTTCCTGCCCATGCAGCCGCTTGACCTGGTGGGCGAGTTGATGGCGTCATGAGCTCGGTGTTCCCCGACCCCTGGCGGGAGCTGGGCGAGTTCATCCGGGAGCAGCGGTCCGTCGCCCGTCTGTCGGTCCGGCGTCTCTCGGACATGGCCGGCATATCCAACCCCTACCTGAGTCAGATCGAGAGGGGCCTGCGCCGCCCTTCGGCGGAGATCCTGCAGCAGATCGCCAAGGCGCTGCAGCTGTCGGCCGAGACGCTCTACGTGCGGGCCGGAATCCTCGACCCCCGCGGATTCGAGGGCGACCTGACCGAGGCCATCCTGGCCGAGCCGCAACTGACCGAGGAGCAGAAACACGCCCTGCTGCGCATCTACACCTCGTTCCGGCGGGAGAACGGGCCCGCAGAGGCCGTCGCCGCCAGGGGCGAGACGGACCCGGGTCGCGATCCGGCGGTGGCCCCAGACGACCAGACGGCCACCGGGAGTCGTCCGGGTCCGACCGGGCCGGCGGCTGGAAACGGGAGCCACCCGGCGTGACGCCGCGCCGGCTGGCCATCCTCTCGATGCACACCTCGCCCCTGGCTCAGCCGGGGACCGGCGATGGCGGCGGGATGAACGTCTATGTCCGCGAGCTGGCCGCCGCCCTGGCCCGCTCGGGGGTGGAGTGCGAGGTGTTCACCCGGGCGGACCACCCCTCGGCCCCGGCGGTGGTAGGGGTCGAGCCGGGATTCCGGGTCCATCACGTGCCGGCCGGCCCCCTGGCCGGAGTGGGTAAGGAGTCCCTCCCCGAGCTGGTCGATGAGTGGACCGAAGGAGTGGGGTGGCGACTGGCCCGGCTGGAGGCGGAAGGCCGGCCGGTCGCCGCCCTTCACGCCAACTACTGGCTCTCCGGCGTGGCCGGTCATCGCCTGAAACACCAGCTGGAGCTGCCTCTGCTGGTCACCTTCCACACCCTGGACCGGGTCAAGGCGGACGCCAGCCCGGAGGCCATCTCATATTCCGAGCCGGCCCGGCGGGCGTCGGCCGAAGCCGACATCGTGGGCTGTTCGGACGCGGTGCTGGCCTCGTGTTCGGTGGAGGCCGACCAGCTGGTGGAGCTGTACGGCGCCCCACCGGAGCGGATCGCCCTGGTCGCCCCGGGCGTGGAGCATGCCTTCTTCGCTCCCGGCGACCGCGGGCAGGCCCGCCGGGCGGCGGGCCTGCCCGCTCACGATCCGGTGCTGCTGTTCGTCGGTCGCATCCAGCCCCTCAAGGGGCCGGCCCTGGCCGTCGACGCTCTGGCCGCGGTGCGCCGGTCCAAGGGCCGGGCCGGGCGGGCCACCATGATCATGATCGGGGGGCCGAGCGGCCTCCAGGGTCGCGACGAGCTTCGCGCCGTTCGCCACTCGATCGCCCGCCACGGCCTCGAGGCCGCGGTGCGGCTGTTGCCTCCCCAACCCCACGAGTTGCTCTCGACCTACTTCCGGGCCGCCGACGTTTGCGTCGTCCCCAGCCACTCCGAGTCGTTCGGGTTGGTCGCCCTCGAAGCAGCGGCGTGCGGCATCCCGGTCGTGGCCGCCGCGGTGGGGGGCCTCACCACCATCGTGGAGCACGGTCGGACCGGTTACCTGGTCGAGGGCCGGACCCCCGACGATCTGGCCGCCCCGCTGGCCGCCGTCCTCGATGACGAGACCCTGGCCGCCCGCCTGGGCCGCCAGGCCGCCCGCTCGTCGCGCGCCTACACCTGGCGCCGGGCCGGACTGGACCTGTGGGCCCGGGTGGTGGAGTTGACCCGCTCGGAACTGGTCGCCTGCGGCTGAGGCGACCGGCCCCGCTGCCCCTTGCCCGGTCCCAGGCTCGCCGGTACCCTCGCCCGGAGTCGCTGCCCGCGGCTCTGGCCGGAGGGCGAGTTCGCTCGGGGAAGTGCGAACGGACCCACCGGTCACCCCGGGCGGCGACGCTTCAATCCGGCGCCGGCCTGTCGGCCCGCCCCGGTGCCTCGGCCCGCCCGGTGCGTCGGCCCGCCCGGTGCCTCGGCCCGCCCGGTACCTCGGCCCGCCCGGCACCTCCCGGGCCCCCGCCGGTCAGGCGGAGGGTCCCACCGCCCACGTAGGGTGAGCCCGTGACCGGTTCTGTCGAGCGTGGGCTGCTGCTGATCGGCGGCGGCCGAATGGGGGAGGCGTT
>JAKBAX010000209.1 GCA_021808785.1 Actinomycetes bacterium
TTCGGCGTCCCGGCACTGTGCCTCCTTTGTCTTCCGGGGCTGGTATCGCTCGATCGCGTCGCGGCGAGTCGGGCTGCGATGCTCGCTCCCCGCATTGCCATCCTGGAACGGCTGGACCTCTTCTCGACCGCGTCCCGAACGAGCCTGGAGCGCCTCGCCGGCGCGGCGACCGAGACGGAGGTGCCCGCCGGCACGCCTATCGTGGTGGAGGGCGACTTGGCCGACTCCTTCTACGTGGTGCTCGAAGGGAGACTCGATGTGTCTGCGGTCGGCGAGCGAGGTGGCCGTCCGCGATGGCTGCGTAGCCTCGAGGCGGGAAGCTACTTCGGTGAGATCGGGCTCATCGGCAACGTCCCTCGGACCGCCTCTGTGGCGGCCGCTACCCCGAGCACGCTGCTCCGGGTCTCAGGCGAGGACTTCGTCGACGCGCTGAGCAACCTGAGTGCCTCTCCGTCGCTGCTCGAAGGTGCCCGCGTCCGCCTGTCGGTCACGCACCCATCGAGCCGCGCCCTCAGCGGCATCGACCCAGCTGGCCGGACGGGCGCGTCGGGCGTCGCCGAAGCAGTGGACCCGGAGATGACCTGAAGTGGTAACGAACGCGGCAGCCAAGAAGAGCTGAAGAAGGAGAACCCGACTCATGATCTCCGACCGAGTGTCCCCTCAGCAGGAAGTCGACATCCCCAACGAGCCCGTTCGCGGCACGATGGCGGACATCAACGTGTTGGCGTTGCCGGGTATCGAACAGGTCCGGGCGATGCGCGACGGCATCTTGGCCCTTCCCCCCAACGCCCGTCTCACCGGCCGACGCCTGGTCGAAACGACCGACACGTCGGTCGTGTTCACGATGCCCATCAGCCCGTGGTTGCTCGGGCCCAAGGGCACGATGCACCCCGGTGTCCTGACGCTGCTGGGCGACTCGGCGTTGACCGGAGCGGTGATCACCGCACTGCCGCCAGGCGTGCTGTTCGTGACCGCCGAGCTCTCCATGACCTTCGTCGCGGACATGCCCAGCGCCGGGGGCGAGCTGGTCGCTACCGGCCATGTGGTGCACGTCGACGGGCGGCACGGCCTGGCCACGTGTGAGATCCGCGGGCCGGAGGACCAGCTGCTCGGCTTCGGGACCTCCCGCGTGTTTCTCGAACGCCCCATGGACGTGAGCGGGCTCGGTCCGATCAGCCCGCCGCCCGACGAGCCCGCTTGGCTGACGCCTGACCCTTGGGCGCGACCCCTGGACGAACCCGTCGTGGCCGCCATCGGCGGTCCGGATGGGCCGGCCGCCCTGGCGGAGACGGCCGCGGGGGTGCGGGCCCGGCCTCCGATCGATCGCCTGGCCGGCATCAGTCTGCTGGACACGGCCAAAGGCGAGGCGACCTTCAGTATGAAGGCCTCTCCCTGGTTGACCAACGAATTCGGGGCGGTGAGCGGGGGGATGATCGCCCTCCTGGCCAAGTCGGCGACGGCCGCGGCAGGGCAGGCCGGGGCCCGGGCGGGACTGGCTTATCGGGCCCTCGATGTCAAGGTGAACTTTCTCCGAGGTGTGCGACCGGACGGCACCGACATCGTTGCTAAGGGGAAGATCACCCATCGGGGGCGGCTCACCGTGGCCTCGGCCGAGGTCAGCCACAGGGGACGGCTGGTCGCTCTGGCCACCGGGACGACTGTGCTCGGCAAGTAACATGACGGTTGCTTCCGCAGATGCGGGGCAAATGACCGCCGGGCCATTTGGCGGAAGCCTCGCCGGCCGCGTCGAGGGAAGACGGCGGTACGTGCCGACGGCGGCGCTAGCGGTCGCGTCCTTCGGTGCATTCCTGGCGTTCCTCGACTCGACCGTCGTCAACGTGGCCTTCCCGAATATTCAGGCCGCGTTCCCCCACGCTGGGGTCGGGATGCTCTCCTGGATCCTCAACGCGTACAACGTTGTGTTCGCCGGCTTGCTCGTGCTCTGCGGCCGGTTGGCGGATCTGCTCGGCCGCCGACGTACCTTCCTCGCCGGGCTGGTCGTGTTCGTGGCGATGTCCGCGCTGTGCGCGGCCGCCACCTCCGTACCGCTGCTCATTGCCTTCAGGATCCTTCAGGGGGCCGGCGCGGCGATGCTGGTGCCGGCGTCGCTCGGGATCGTCGTGCACGCGGCCTCGAAAGATCACCAGGCCCACGCCGTCAGTCTGTGGGCCGCCGCGGCCGCGCTCGCCGCCGGCCTCGGGCCTCCCATCGGGGGCGCTCTGGTGGACCTCTACGACTGGCGGCTGGTATTCCTCGTCAACATCCCGCTCGGGCTCGTGGCCTGGTGGCTGACCCGCCGCACCGTACTCGAGAGCAGGGCCCCCGGGGTACGGACCCTCCCGGATCTGCGGGGCGCATTCGGCCTCTCCGTGGGCCTTGGCGCGGCGACGCTCGGCATCGTGCAGGGAAGCAGCTGGGGGTGGACCGCAGGCGCGACAGTCGCCGCCTTTGCCATCGCGATAGCGGCCCTCACCTTCACGGTGCAGAGCTCGCGTCGCCACCCGTCTCCGGTCCTCGACATGCAGCTGCTGCGGATCCGCGGGTTCGCGGTGAGCAACCTGGTCACCCTGGCCGCCGGCCTCGGACTGTACACATACCTGCTGACCCACATCCTGTGGCTGCACTACGTGTGGGGATATTCGCTGCTGCTCGCCGGACTATCGGTCGCTCCCGGCGCAGCCGTCACCGCAGTAGTCGCCACTCCTCTCGGCCACCTGGCCGACCGGGTCGGGGCCCGGGCCGTCGCGGTGCCGGGAGCGTTGCTGTGGGCCGGTGCCTACCTCTGGTACTTCAAAGAAGTCGGCCTGCACCCCGACTTCCTCGGCCAGTGGCTTCCCGGACAGATCATGAGTGGTGTGGGAGTGGCGGCCACACTGCCGGTGGCCACCAGCGCGGGATTGGCCACCGTCCCGGCCGGGCGCTACGCCACCGGGTCTGCGGTCAACTCGAGCGTGCGCCAGGTTGGCGGCGTCGTCGGCATCGCCATCTTGAGCGTGTTCATCGCCCACCCCTCCGCGGCCACCCTTCCCGGGGACCTTCGCCACGGTTGGGCCCTCGCGGGGTGGAGTTTCGTGGCGGCCGCAGTGGCCGCAATCTTCTTGGATCGCACCCGGCCCGGGGTCGAATCCGTTGTCGGGCCGGTGGAGGTTCCCGCGGTCACGGCGGCCGAGCCGACTGTCGCCGAAGCTCTACCGTCCTTTACCGGCCACCTCCTCCACGAGCTCGCGCCAGCAGTGCGGGATCAGGTGCTGCAGGCGACGTCGCCGCGCACCCTGAAGGCCGGGGAGACCCTCTTCGAGGCCGGTCAACCCGGAGACGCGCTGTATTTCCTCGAGGCCGGTCGAATGCAGGTGCGCTTCCACGACGGATCGGCGCGGGACCTCTATCCCGGCGCCTCGATCGGTGAGCTGGCCCTGATCACCGACGCCCCGCGCTCGGCCACTGTGGTCGCCAAGCGCGACAGCACCCTTCGCGAGCTGCGGCGCGACGCCTTCGGTCCGCTCACGGAGAGCCAGCCGACCGTGGTCGGGGCACTCGCCCGAGGCATCGCTCGGCAGCTACAGCACAGCCGCCCACCGCCGGCGGCCCAGCCGCCACCGGCCAAGGTGATAGCGATCGCCGTGCTCGGCCCGGGTGGGCCGAGTGCGGAGCTGGTCGCCACGCTGCTCAGCACGCTCCAGACCCATGGCCGTGTCGCCCACTTGCACGATGCCACTCCGGAAGCGCTCGAGCGGGCGGAGCGGGACAACCGCTGGGTGTTGCTGACAAGTGGACCCGGAGGAGAGAGCGATCGCGCTCTCCGCCAAGCGGACAGAGCGATACTGGTCGCCACCGATCCCGAGCCGCCGCTGGGGGCGCCGCTACGGATCGACGTGGCGATCGATGTGGTCCTGACCGGAGCAGCCGTCACGGAGCACCAGATCTGTGGTTGGCACGAAGTCACGAGCTGCACGCGGGTGTACCACGCCGGCCGGGATCCCTCCAGGTGGGCCGCGTCCCTCCGACCACTGTCGGCCCGCCTCGCGGGCCGCTCTCTCGCGCTGGTGCTGTCTGGCGGGGGAGCCAGGGCTCTGGCGCACCTCGGGGTCCTCCACGCACTCGAAGGGGCCGGCGTGGAGGTCGACAGGGTCGCCGGCAGCAGCATCGGCGCTCTGATCGCGGCGGCGTACGGCACTGGAGCGTCCGCCGCCGAGGTGGACCAGATGGTGTTCGACGAGCTGGTGGTCGGCCAGCCCTTCGGCGGCTTCAGGATCTCGACCCGCAGCCTGGCGAGCGGCGAGCGGAAAGCGGCCATGCTCCGCCGGTGTTTCGGGGATCTGCGCTTCGAGAGCATGGCTCGCGAAGTGGTGGTCGCCAGCACCGACCTCTACGCCGCGCAAGCCGTCTACCACAGGCGCGGTCCGGTGGCGGAGGCGGTCGCCGCCTCGATGGCTCTCCCCGTGCTGTTCCCGCCCCAGGAGATCGGGGGGAGGCTGCTCGTCGACGGATCACTGAGCGACGAATGCCCCGTGCGGGCGTTCTCGGAGACCGGCGAGGGACCCGTCCTCGCCGTGCGGATAGCCCCTACGGTGTCCCCGGATTCGGGGATACCCTCGATCGGCGAGACGCTGCTGCGGGTGGTCGACATCGGGAACCGGCACCGGCAGGACTCCGACGGGCTGTCCGCCTCACTGACCGTTACCCCCGACACCACCGGAGTGGGGCTTTTCGAATTCCATCAGATCGATGTGGCGCGAGAGGCCGGACGGCGGGCCGGACTGGCTGCGGTGGAGGCTCTGACCCGGACAGGACTCGTCGCCGTGCGCACCGCGGACGCCTAGTCTGCCCGTACGGCCGGCCATATCCCCTGAATAGGGCCAATTCCTCGCCATCCGTTACGCCCATTCCCAGCGACATCGGTCAACCGCCTTATTGACTAGGAGAAACGCGACATCTATTGTCCCTGACGTGGGGTACAAAGTGGTATGCATCTCCAGTCAGGACGGTGCGCACGCGCGCGAGGTGTCGCGTCGGGTCGCCGAGGCACTGGGCTTCCGGCTGATAGATGAGGACATCATCGCAGATGCCGCGGTCGAGGCCGGCGTCGACAAGGACACGGTCGCAGACGTCGAGCGGCGCAAGTCGGCGATCGGACGCCTGATGGAGAAGATGGCCGCCGGTGCCGTCGCTTCCGCCCCCGTTCCACCGGGTGGTGGTATGGGGCCACCGGCCAGCGATGAGTTGCGCAAGGCCATCCGATCCGCCATCGATGAGTCGGCGACGAGCGGGAACGCGGTGCTGGTTTCCCACGCCGCCTCATATGCTCTGGCCGACCGTAGCGATGTCCTGCGGGTCCTCGTCATAGCGTCGGAGAAGACGCGAAGGGACCGTATAGCTGCGGAGCGGGGTGTCGACGATGCCGAAGCCGGACGCATGCTAAAGCGGTCGGATGCCGGTCGGGCGGATTACCTCAAGCGGTTCTACGGAGTCGGAGAGGAGCAGCCGGTCCATTACGATCTCGTCGTCAACACTGACAAGTTCAGCGCAGAGGACGCCGGCCGCCTGATCGTCGACAGCGTCAGATCGGAGCCCTGAGCCACCGGGCTGCTGGCGGCCCAGGGGTCGGCCGTGCGGGCCAGCGCCTGTAGGCTCTGGCCCCTTGATAAGCGGAGCGAACACCGACCGGGGACGAGGCCGGCCCCGGCGCAGGCACAGCGTGCTGGGCTCGGCGGCCCTGTTTCTCGGACTCGTGGCCGCCTCGTGCGGGGGCTCCGGGCACGGGGGCAACCGGTCGTCGGCCCACTCCACATCTACCGGAGCCGGCCGGAGGGGACCGACGACGACTCTGCCGGGGAGCCACGAAACCGTCCCTGGTACTGCGGGAGACATCTACGCCGCCGACGGGCCCAACCAACTCTCACCGGTCGACCGGGACGACCCCTACCTCATCTACGTCCCCGAGAGCGCCGGGCAATCGGTCGACATCATCAGCCCCAAGACGATGCAGGTCGTCGACCGCTACGAGACCGGGCTCGGACCCCAGCACGTGGTGCCGGCGTGGGACCTGAAGACCCTGTACGCGGCCAACGACCTCGGCAATTCCCTCACGCCGATCGATCCCCGGACCGGCTTGCGGGAGGGACCCAACATCCCGGTCGCCGACCCCTACAACATGTACTTCACGCCCGACGGCCGCTTCGCCATCGTGGTGGAGGAGGCCAAGCAGACTCTCGCCTTCCGCGACCCTCACACTTTCGCCCTGATCAAGGCCCTTCCCGTCACGTGCCCCGGCGTAGACCACGGTGACTTCTCGGCCGACGGGTCCTTCGCAATCTTCAGCTGCGAGTTCTCCGCCCGTATGGTGAAGATCGACCTGAGCACCATGTCGGTGGACTCGTACCTCGACATTCCGGGTTCGGCTCCACAAGACGTGAAGTTGGACTCGGCCGGGCAGATCTTCTACACGGCCGACATGCACCGGGGCGGCGTGTACGAGATATCGGCCGCCACCTTCTCAGTGGTGGGTTTCATACCGACCGGGCACGACGCCCACGGCCTGTACGTGTCGCGGGACGGCAAGGACATGTATGTCACCAACCGGGGGTCGGGCTCCATCTCGGTCATCGACCTGGCCACGCGAACGCTGAAGGTGACCTGGCCCATACCTGGTGGCGGTAGCCCCGACATGGGCAACGTGTCTCCCGACGGGACGGTTCTGTGGGTTTCCGGTCGCTACAACGCCTGCGTGTATGCCATCTCGCTGGTCGATGGCCACCTGATCGCCGAGATCCCAGTGCCCAACGAACCTCATGGAGTGGCCGTCTGGCCCCAGCCTGGGCGCTACTCCCTGGGCCACACCGGGATCATGCGCTGACCCGCCGGGCCCTGGTACTCGTCTCCATCGTCGGGACGGCGGTGGCGCTCACGTGGTGGATCGACGCGGCCCTGCTGCACCGCGTGGCCGACGGCTCCGACCATGGCGTCCGGCTGGCCGCCATTCTCACCTACGTCGGCGTCACCGACTCCTACACACTGGCCCGGGCCTGTGGAATCACCGCTATGGTCTTCCTGTACGCGGCGGCGGTGCTCGGCCTGTCTGTATCGGCCGGGTCGCGCCGGGGGGCCGGGATCCCGACGTTCGTGCACCGAGGTCTGGGTCTGGTGGCCCTGGGCCTGGTGGCGGCCCATGCCATCGTTCCCTATCTCTCGGTCGACCCGCCGTACGGGGGCTGGCAGACCGGATTCGTGCCGTTCCGCCAGCCGGTGTCCTGGGGCATCCGGGCTGCTTCGTGGGAGAGCTTGGGCATCCTGTCGTTCTACCTGATGATCGTGACGGGTCCCACCGTGTACCTGATCGGCCACCGCCGCCAGTTCTGGGTGTGGCTGCACCGGCTGACCGCAGTGATGTACGGGTTCGCGGTGGCCCATGTGTTCCTGCTCGGGACCGATTTCATCGTCCGTGGAGCGGCCCGTGATGCGGTTCTCGGGGCCCAGGTGCCCCTGCTGCTCCTGGCCGGGTTCCGGCTCGCTCCCCGTCGAGGGTCATCGCGCCGGATCATCGGCGGTGGCGCGCTGCGGTGGGCCGCCGCTTCGGTGATGGCTCTGGCTTCGGCGGCCATGGCCGCCCTGACAGTCGCCGTGGCGGCCGGTGACTACTCGCCCGGGATGCGCCTGTGATCGACTGCCACCGCCACTGCCACTTCCACTGCCA
>JAKBAX010000210.1 GCA_021808785.1 Actinomycetes bacterium
GCGGTCCCGCCCGTAGCGGTCCCGGCCGCACCGGTCCCGGCCGCACCGGTCCCGCCGCGGGCGGCTCGACGGCGAAGGAGCCGCAACCCGGCCGCCGCGGCGCCGAGCGGACCCGTGACCCAGACCCCGTCGCCGGGGCGGGCGCCGTCGCGCCGGACCGGTGGCCCGGTCGAGTAGCCGGTCACGGCCACAGTGACCACGAGCGAGTCGGCATTGGTCAGGTCCCCTCCCACCACCGGACAACCGAACTCCGCCGACGCGGCCGCCACCCCCCGGTACAGCAGGTCGAGATCCGTAGCGGAGGGCCCGGCCACCGTCACCAGCGCATGGCCGACCTCGCCACCCATGGCCGCGATGTCGCTGACCGATGCCGCCACCGCCTTCCACCCGAGGTCGTCCAGCCCCGTAAGGGCCAGGTCGGCGTGCACCCCGGCCACGACGGTGTCGGCGGCCAGCAGGAGCCAGTCGGCCGCCGGGTGGACCCGCATCGAAACGGCCGCCGCGTCGTCGCCGATCCATATACCGACCGCTTCACCGGGTACAGGGAGAAGGGCGTGGATCGCCGAAATAGAAGCGAACTCGCCTCTCACAGAAGCCGTCCAGTACGCTCCTCCACAAGGGGGATCGTAGGCCGATGTTTTAAGGAGAACTGTTCAGTCGTGACCTCCAAAGAGCCTCTCACCCGCAACCGGCGCCTGCTCGACTGGGTCGGCGAATGGGCGGCCCTCACCGAGCCCGATGAGGTGGTCTGGTGTGACGGGACCGCCGAGGAGTACGACCAGCTCTGTGCCGAGCTGGTGGCCGCTGGGACCTTCGAGCGGCTGTCGGACGCCAAGCGACCGAACAGCTACTGGGCCACCTCCGACCCGGCCGACGTGGCCCGGGTGGAGGACCGCACGTTCATCTGCTCCGAGCGGGAGGAGGACGCCGGCACCAACAACAACTGGCGGGCCCCGGCGGAGATGAAGGAGCTGTTGGCCGGGCTCTATCGGGGCGCCATGCGAGGCCGCACGATGTATGTAGTGCCGTTCTCCATGGGCCCCCTCGGCTCCCCCATAGCCCACATCGGGGTGGAACTGACCGACAGCGCCTATGTGGCGGTGAGCATGCGCATCATGACCCGGATGGGCAAGGGGGCTCTCGAAGTCCTGGGCGACGACGGGGAGTTCGTGCCCTGCGTCCACTCCCTGGGTGCTCCGCTGGAGGCGGGGCAGCCCGACGTCCCGTGGCCGTGCAACGGCGACAACAAGTACATCGTCCACTTTCCCGAGACCCGCGAGATCTGGTCGTACGGGTCGGGCTACGGGGGCAACGCCCTGCTCGGCAAGAAGTGCTTCGCCCTTCGCATCGCCTCGGTCATGGCCCGCGACGACGGCTGGCTGGCCGAGCACATGCTCATCCTCAAGCTGACATCGCCCTCAGGTGAGGTGCGCTATGTCACGGGCGCCTTCCCGAGCGCTTGCGGCAAGACCAACCTGGCCATGCTGATCCCGACCCTCCCGGGATGGAAGGTCGAGACCATCGGCGACGACATCTGTTGGATGAAGTTCGGCTCGGACGGCCGGCTGTGGGCCATCAACCCCGAGTACGGGTTCTTCGGCGTGGCCCCGGGCACCAACAACAAGACCAACCTCAACGCCATGCTGACCCTCTCGGGCAACTGCATCTTCACCAACACGGCCAAGTCCGACGACGGTGACGTGTGGTGGGAGGGCATGACCGAGGACCGGCCGGCCCACCTGACCGACTGGAAGCGCCAGGACTGGACCGCCGAATCGGCGACCCCGGCGGCCCACCCGAACGCCCGCTTCACCGCCCCGGCGGCCCAGGACCCGGCCATCGCCCCGGAGTGGGAGGACCCCAAGGGGGTGCCCATCTCGGCCATCCTCTTCGGCGGCCGCCGTTCGACGGTGGTGCCACTCGTGACCGAGGCGTTCGACTGGAACCACGGCGTGTTCCTCGGGTCGATCATGGCGTCGGAGACGACCGCCGCCCAGGCCGGGGCCGTCGGCAACCTGCGCCACGATCCGTTCGCCATGCTCCCGTTCTGCGGCTACAACATGGCCGACTACTTCGCTCACTGGTTGGCCATCGGCACCCGCGGCGACGCCGAGAAGCTGCCGAAGCTGTTCTACGTCAACTGGTTCCGCAAGGGGGATGACGGCAAATTCCTCTGGCCCGGATTCGGGGAGAACAGTCGGGTCCTCGAGTGGGTGTTCAACCGCTGCGGCGGGTCGGGCCGGGCGGTGGCCACACCGATCGGGCTGGTGCCGACCCCCGACGCCCTGCCTGTCGACGGGCTCGCCCTCGATCGGTCCGACCTGGCCCAGCTTCTGGAGGTGGACGTGGAGGGATGGCGCGCCGACCTGACGTCGATCCGCAACTACTACGACAGCCTGGGTGAGCGTATGCCGGCCGAGCTGTTGGACCAGCTGGGACAGCTCGAGAAGCGCCTGGGCTGAGAGGCCGTCGCGACCATGGAGCTGAGCGGGTAACGGCGCCCGCGCCAGGATTCGAACCGGGGGGTGCAACCGTGGCAGTCAGCGCATATGTCCTGATCCAGACCGAGGTGGGCAAGGCCGCGGCGGTGGCCGACCAGGTCCGGGAGATTCCGGGCGTCGTCGCGGCCGACGACGTGACCGGGCCCTACGACGTGGTGGTGCGGGCCGAGGCCGAGTCGGTCGACGAGCTGGGCCGCATGATCGTCAGCCGTCTGCAGATGATCGAGGGCATCACCCGCACCCTCACCTGCCCGGTGGTCAACCTCCGGTAGGTGGCCGCCAGTAGGCGGCCGCCGGTCTACCTGACCGCGCCCGCCTCCTTCAGCCGGGCCACCTCCTCGGCGGAGAAACCCCAGTCGGCCAGGGTGGAATCGGTGTGCTGACCGGGACGCGCCGGCGGCCCGGCGATGCCCGCGGCGGTGCGGCTGAAGCGGGGCGCGGGGGCCGGCTGGACGATCCCGTGCTCCTCCACGAAGGTGGCGCGGGCCACGTTGTGCGGGTGGGTGGCCGCCTCGTCGGGGTCCAGCACCGGGGCGAAGCAGGCGTCGCTGCCCTCCAGCACCGCCACCCACTCGTCCCGGGTTCGGGTCCGGATCAAAGCCGCCAGGCGCTGCTTCATCTCCGGCCAGGTCGCCTGGTCGTTCTGGTCGGGCAGGTCGCCCTCCAAGCCGGTCAGGCGCACCATCTCGGCCAGGAACTGAGGCTCGATGGAACCGATCGAGATGTAGCGCCCGTCGGAGGTCTCGTACACGTCGTAGAACCAGGCACCGGTGTCGAGCAGGTTGGTGCCCCGCTCCCCCCACAGCCCGGTGCCCCTGAGACCGTGGATCATGGTCGCGAGCAGGGCCGCGCCGTCGACCATGGCCGCGTCGATGACCTGACCCCGGCCGGATCGGGTCGCCTCCAGGAGGGCGCAGACCACCCCGAACGCGAGCAGCAGTCCGCCGCCGCCGAAATCGCCGACCAGATTCAGCGGTGGCACCGGGGCCTGACCCTGGCGTCCGATCATGGCCAGGGTGCCCGAGAGGGCGATGTAGTTGATGTCGTGGCCGGCCGTCGGCGCGTAGGAGCCGCTCTGGCCCCATCCGGTCATCCGCCCGTAGACCAGCTTGGGGTTGCGGGCCAGGCAGTCGTCGGGACCGAGGCCGAGACGCTCGGTCACGCCGGGCCGGAATCCCTCGATCAGGACGTCCGCCCGCTCGACCAGGCGCAGCACCGTCTCCCGGCCGTCCGGCTGCTTGAGGTCGACCCCGACCGACCGGCGGCCCCGGCCCAGCAGGTCGGCCGACGGGCGCTCCCCCGCGCCGGCGACCGGTTCGCGCACCGCCTGGGCCCGGTCCACCCGGACCACCTCGGCGCCCATGTCGGACAACATCATCCCGGCGAACGGTCCCGGCCCGATCCCGGCCAGCTCGATCACCCGGTACCCGCTCAACGGACCTGACATGGGGGGCATACTTATGCGCCGAGGTGGCCGGCCGCCATTTCCACCAACCGGCCGAGGGCCGCCGGGGTCCGGGCCCCCCACCAGAACAGGTCCCGCCCGTCGACGAACAGCACCGGCGCCACCTGCTCGAGCTCGGCCCGGTGCCGTTCGGTGAACGGGTACGGCTCCGAGGGGGCCAGCACCAGGTCGGGTCGCCGGTCGGCGGCATCGGCCAGATCGATGGTGGGATAGGCGTCGCGGTGGCCGGCGAACACGTTGTCGAAGCCGGCCACGGACAAAATCGAGGACCCGTACGTGGCCCCGCCCACCGTCATCCAGGGCCTTCGCCATATGGGCACGAATACGGTGCGGCGGGAGCCCGGTAGCTCCAGCTGGGCCCGCCCGGGCGGGAGCCCCGGCACCCCGTCCGGTGCGGGCCGGCCGGCCGCCTCGGCCAGCGCGCCGAGAGCCGGCGCTACATCGGTCACCGACCGCACGGCAGTGGCCACTACAGCCACGCCGGCCTCGGTCAGGGCGGCGGCATCGGGCGCCCGGTTCTCCTCTTTGTCCATGAGTACCACGTCGGGCGTCAGCGCCACGATGGCCCCGATGTCGGGATTCTTGGTCCCCCCCACCGTGGGCAGCCCCGGCGCCTCGCAGAAGCGGGTCACCGCCACCGGCGGAGCGCCCCAGGCCATGAGCGTCTCGGTGATCGACGGGACCAGGCTGACGACCCGTTTCACAGGCGATTCAGCAGCTCCGCCTTCTTCGCCGCGAACTCCTGCTCGGTGATCACCCCGCGGCGGCGTAGTTGGTCGAGCTGGTCGATCTGTTCGGGAATGGTTGCCGGCGGCGCCACCCCTGCGCCCATCCGGCGCGACTGCATCTGGGCGTAGATCTCGTTGTGGATGGCCGCCGGGTGGGGCAGGTCCGGGAACAGCTCCTGGCCATCGCGCCCGGCGGACTCGATGACCACGTCGCCGGCGCCGATGATGCGCTCGAAGATGGACTGGTGGTAACCGATGTCGGTGAGGGCGCTCAGGGGAATCTCGCGTCCGGCGCGCCCCAGGATCCCCCGCCGCTCGATGATCCGGGTGGAGGTGACGATGAGCCGGGTGGTCACCCAGTGCAGGTAGCGGACCACCAGCCACAGCGCGGCCAGGGCCAGCACGCCGACGACGACCCAGTCGACCCAGGTGGGGGCCCCCTCGACGAGGGCCGTGACGGCGCCGGCGATGACGAGGGCCAAGATCGCGACCGGCCCGGCCAGGTACCACCAGTGGGGCCGGACGTCGACGACGACGTTTTCCCCCTCCACCAGCCTCTTCATGATGACAACGCTAACTGCGGTCCACCTCCGAGGGGGGTCTCTTGACTTGGGAGAGTGCCTTCGGGCACACTCCTGTCCATCGACGGCTAAACCCGGTTGCCGCGCCGGCTGGTTGGTTCGGGGGGATCGACCGCCAGGCGCGCAACCGGGTCGTCGAGCCTCGGGCGCCCCGGCCCGGGTCCCCGCTCGCCGGCCAGCATCCACCATGCGGTCACACCCGCTTCGTATCGTCGGACATGTGTTCGACCGGTCCGATGCGAACGACCTGCTGGAGGGGCTCACCGGCGCCCAGCGGGGTGCCGTCGTCTCCGAAGCGGCCCCCCTGTGCATCGTGGCCGCGGCCGGGGCGGGCAAGACCAGGGTGCTGACCCGGCGCATCGCCCACCGGTGCCGCACCGGCCGGGCCGACCCGGCCCACACGTTGGCCCTGACCTTCACGAGGAAGGCGGCCGGGGAGCTGCGGCAGCGGTTGTCCGGGCTGGGCCTGCGCCAGCAGGTGGCGGCCGGCACCTTCCATTCCCACGCCTCGGCCCAGCTGCAGCGGTGGTGGGCCGACCAAGGCCGGACTCCGCCGACCCTGCTCGAGCGCAAGTCACGGGTCCTGGGACCGCTCGTAGCTGCCCGTCCCTCGCTGGCCGGCGTCGCCCTCTCGGAGCTGGCCGCGGTCATCGAGTGGGCCAAGGCCCGCACCGTCGAGCCGGACCGGCTGGAGGCCGCACTGGCCGCCGGCGGAGCCGGCCCGGGGGGGCGGGCCCTCCCCGCCGGGGTCGCGCCCGCCGCCATGGCGGCCCTGTACCAGCGCTACGAGGATGAGAAGCGGCGTCGCGGCCTGATGGACTTCGACGACCTCCTGAGCCGCTGCGCCGACGCCCTCGAGCGCGACCAGGAGTTCGCCGGGGCCCAGAGGTGGCGGTGGCGTCACGTCTATGTCGACGAGTTCCAGGATCTCAACCCGCTCCAGCACCGCCTGCTCCTCGCCTGGCTCGGACCTTCCGTCGATCTGTGCGTGGTCGGCGACCCCAATCAGGCCATCTACGGCTGGAACGGGGCCGACCCGGACCTGCTGGACTCCTTCGCCGACCGCTGGCCGACCGCCGAGGTGATCCACCTCGATGCCAACCACCGTTGCTCCGAGCCCATCGTGCGGGCCGCGGCGGCCGTGCTGGGCCCCGAAGGCACCCGCCTGCGGGGTGTCGGGCGGCCCGGGTCGGTCCCGGTCATTCACAGCTTCGAGTCCGAGCGGGCCGAGGCCCGGGGAGTGGCCGCCGCCCTCCTCGCCGCCCACGGCTCCGGCCGCCGGTGGTCGGCCATGGCCGTCCTGACCCGGACCAACGGCCAGCTGACCCGGGTGCAGGAGGCGCTCACCGCCACCGGGGTCCCCTGGTGGTCGGCCTCCTCGTCCGCCCTCCTCGACGAGCCGGTGGTGCGTGACGTCCTGAGCCGGCTGCGGGCCACCCCTGAGATGCCGCTCCGGATGGCGGTGGCCGACCTGGTGGAGGCTCGGGACGAGCCCGAGCGCGGCGGTGCCGGTGACGAAGCGGCGATAGTGGCACTGGGCGCCCTGGTCGAGACGACCTCGGCCCTTTCGACGACCCGACCCGACGCCACGGTGGGCGACTGGCTGGCGTGGCTGCCCACTACGGTCAAGGACCGCTCCGACCGCACCGGGCCGGCCGATGCGGTGACCCTCAGCAGCTTCCACCGGGCCAAGGGCCTGGAGTGGGATCTGGTCTGGGTGGCCGGCGTGGAGGAGGGCCTCGTCCCCATGGGCCAGGCCCGCTCGCATCAGGCCGAGCGCGAGGAGCGCCGCCTCCTGTACGTGGCGATGACGCGCGCCGTCGACGACCTGCACCTGTCATGGTCACTGACACGTTGCTTCGGGACCCGGCCCGTCCCTCGACGCCCGTCACGATGGCTGGACGCGGTGGCCACCGCCTGCGAGGCCATGATCGAAGAAGACCGTCCCGGCCCGAGCGACGGAAACGGCGACGCCTGGCGGGCCGTTCTCGACCGACAGCGCGACGCCCTGCGGCGGTCGGCCACCCGGGCCGGGCGGCCGGTGGGCCGGCCCACCCCGGCCGACTGGCCGGAGCCCGACGATCGGATCCGCCAGGCGGTACAGGCCTGGCGCATCGAGACGGCCCGCGGCAGCGGGGTACCTCCCAGAGTGCTCCTGCACGATGCCACGGTCGAGGCGCTGGCCGCCCTGCGCCCTGGCAGCATGGATGATCTGCTCGCCGTTCCCGGCTTCGGCCCGGTCAAGGCGGCCCGCTACGGTCCGGTACTTCTCGACATCCTGGCTGACCGGGCCCGCAGCGCCTGACGGACGCTCCGAGAACACGGGCCGGGTCAGTTCGGCTCTGGGGGGTTCCCCCATCAGCCCGGACA
>JAKBAX010000007.1 GCA_021808785.1 Actinomycetes bacterium
GACCTGAGCGACAGCCGCCGCGAGCTGCCCTTTGACCTGGACCAAGACCTGGCGCTCGGCGGTGAGAGTGCTGGCGGCCTGGTCGGCGTCAGACTTGATGGTCCTCATCGTGACGGCCATCTGGCGCCCGTTGGCCTCGAGGGCGGCCTGCTCAGTGGTCTCGGCGTCGAGGGTGGCCCGGTAGTTCTGCACCGCCATCTGCTGGCCCCCGGAAACGATTTCGGCGTAGGCGATGGTGAGACTCCGGTCGACCCCCGGGACGTCGGGAATCTGTGTGACCATGGGGGCACCGCCGGCGATGTAGGCGAGCAGGGCCTGTTCCTTCAGGGCCTGGCGGGCCGCAGCTACCTGGGTGGCGGCGATTGCTACCGTCCGGCGCATGGCCGCCTGGCGTGAGGTCAGGCCCTGGTAGGCGATCTGGGCCGCCTGATAGGAGGCGTCGAGCTGATCCAAGGTGCGACCATCGGCGTTGATCTGGCCGGCCAACTCCTGGGCCTGGATCTGCAGCGTGGTGACGCTGCTGCCGGCGGAGCCGTTGCTGCCGGCGGACCCGTTGCCGGCTGTAGCGGTGGCGTTCGCCGGGTCGGCGCCGGCCGATGCGATGGTCCACGGGCCGAACGTCAGGCCGAGCGCGACCACCCAGGCGCTCGCCGGCCTGGCGATGGTCCGGAGGCTCCGGTGCGACGATCCTGCGGGGCTGACAGTCAACGGCGGGGTGCGGAGGCCGGCCCGAGAGCGGGGACGCCGGTCGCGCCAGCCACTCTAGTCACATCAGTCACAGCAATAACATCGGAGGGTGCCTCCGCGGCCTTGACTTCCCCGTCTTGACCCCCACCGCCGGGGCTGCATACGGTCCCGGTATGACCAGCGACCAGCAGGGGGCGTTCCGCGTCGAGCACGACTCCATGGGCGATGTGCGGGTCCCGGCCCGCGCCAAGTGGCAGGCCCAGACCCAGCGCGCCGTGGAGAACTTCCCCATCTCGGGCACCACTGTCGAACGATCCCTGATCTCGGCCCTGGCCGCCATCAAGGGGGCGGCGGCGGTGGAGAATGCCCGCCTGAAGATCGTCGACAAGAAGGTCGCCGATGCCATTCACGCGGTAGCCCAGGAGGTGGCCGGCGGCGAGTGGGCCGATAATTTCCCGATCGACGTCTATCAGACCGGGTCGGGCACGTCGACCAACATGAACATGAACGAGGTGTTGGCCACCCTCGCTTCGGAGCGGCTCGGCTCCAAGGTGCACCCGAACGACCACGTCAACGCATCGCAGTCGTCCAACGATGTGTTCCCCTCGGCCATCCACGTGGCTGCTTCCACGGAGATCCAGTACAGGCTGATACCGGCCCTGGATCATCTGGCCAAGGCGCTGCGCAAGAAGGCCCGCGAGTTCAAGTCCGTGGTCAAGTCGGGTCGAACCCACCTGATGGACGCCACCCCGGTCACCCTGGGCCAGGAATTCGGGGGTTACGCGGCGGCCGTGGAGCATGGCATCGAGCGCCTGCAGGGGTGCCTGCCCCGGGTGGCGGAGCTTCCGCTCGGCGGTACCGCGGTCGGCACCGGGATCAATGCCCCGAAGACGTTCGCGCCGCGGGTCATCAAGCGGTTGGCCGAGGAGCGCAACCTCCCCTTCACCGAGGCCCGTGACCACTTCGAGGCCCAAGGGGCACGGGACGCCCTGGTCGAGGCATCAGGAGTCCTGCGCACGATCGCGGTGTCTCTGTACAAGTGCGCCACCGACCTGCGCTGGATGGGCAGCGGGCCCCGAACCGGTCTGGCCGAGATCCGCATCCCCGACCTCCAACCGGGTTCGTCGATCATGCCCGGCAAGGTCAATCCGGTGCTGCCCGAAGCCGTCTCGCAGGTCGTGGCGCAGGTCATCGGCAACGATGCGGCGGTGGCCTTCGGCGGGGCGGCCGGGAACCTGGAGCTCAACGTGATGCTGCCCGTCATCGCCCGGAACCTGTTGGAGTCGATCCGGCTGCTGGCCGCGGTGAGCGTGGCGTTCGCCGACAAATGCATATCGGGCATCGAGGCGGACGTGGAACGGTGCCGTACCTATGCGTTGTCCTCGCCTTCGATCGGCACGGCTCTCAATCCGTACATCGGTTACGAGGAGGCGGCCAAGATCATCAAGGCCTCCATCGCGGAGAACAAGGACTTGCGCAGCCTGGTTCTGGAGCGGGGGCTGTTGAGCGAGGCCGAGGTGGACAAGGCGCTCGACGTCGAGGCCATGACGAGGGGCGGCATCGTCAAGTAGTCAAGTAGTCAAGTAGTCAAGTAGTCAGGTGGTCGGCTGGTGGGCCGTCGGGCTGGGCGCCCGCCGATAGGGGCGGCTACGTTCGGCCGGTAATGGGAACCGGCTTCAAGATCCTGGTCATGGTGCACGTCGTCTGTGTCGTCGCCGGCTTCGGTGCGCTCGCTTACAACGGCCTCTACCTGAGCCTGGCCCAGCGCCGCCCGCAGGGAGGGACCGGTGCTGTCCTCGAGGTCAACAAGATGGTCTCCGGCCTGGCCGAGGCCCTCGTCTATGCGGCCATCCTGTTCGGGATCGCGGCCGTCGGCGCCAGCCACAAGCGATTCGGCTTCGGCGACGCGTGGGTCTCGGCTGCCCTTGCCGTGGCGGTGGTGGACATCGGCATCCTGCACGGGTGGATTCGGCCCAACCAGCGCCGCTACACCGATCTGGTGCGCAAGCTGGAGGCCCCGCTCGGGCCCGGCGAGTCGGCCGAGACCAGGGCCCCCGACGCCATGCGGCTGCAGACCCAGGAGAAGCGGATCGGCTTCGGTTGGGCCGCGTTCAACGTGCTGGTCATCGGCGCCGTCTACCTCATGGTGTTCCAACCGTGACGGTAGGGCCATCGGCCGGGCGCGGTCGCTCAGGACGCGGTACAACGGGGGGCGATGCACCCGATCGAACACCTGCGCTACGTGGCCCGGGCGACCGGCGCCGATCCGGCCGCGGTGGCCGCGGAAGCGGCTGACGCCCTGGTCCAGATGGCCCGCATGCAGCCCGCCGGCCTGGTCCCGGCCTGCCGCCGGCTGATAGACCGGCACCTCGTGGCCGGCCCGGTGTGGTGGCTGTCGGCCAAGATGCTGCGCGAGGAGGACCCGGTGGTGGCCGGGCGCCAGGCGGCACAGGCCCTGGAGGGTGACCCCACCGGTCGTCACCTGGCCGATGCCCTGCCCGACTCGCCCACCGCGGTCGTCATCGGCTGGCCCGACGTGGTGACCGACGCGCTGCGCCGGCGCGGGGACGTCGAGGTACTGGTCGTCGAGTGGCGTAGCGAGGGGGCCCAACTGGTGCACCGGCTGCGCGACCGCGACCACGAGGCCCAGCTGGTGCTGGAGTCGGGGGTGGGCCCGGCCGCAGTGGTGGCCGACGTGGTGCTGATCGAGGCGTTGGCCGCCGGTCCGGCCGGGGTGCTGGCCGTCCCGGGGTCGCTGGCGGCCGCCGCGGTGGCGGCCCACCAGCAGGTCCCGGTGTGGGCCGTGACAGGGGTCGGGCGGGTGCTGCCGGGCCCGTTGTGGGACGCCATGCTGGCCCGGCTCGACGCCTCGGGGGAGGAGCCCTGGGAGCGGTCGGTCGAGGTGGTGCCTGCCGACCTGATCAGCCAGGTCGTCGGCCCCGACGGCGTGCAGGAGACGGGCGAGGGCCTCCTGAACGCCACCTGCCCGGCTGCTCCCGAGCTGTTCCGAGTGGCCGGATGAGCGTCGCTACCCCGACGCGCCGCCGGCCCGCCGATGACCCCGTCACGCGCTACATCCGCCTCGGGCTGGCTCTCGGGCGCCATGTGGACGGTTTCGTGGACGCCTACTACGGACCCCCGGCACTGAGTGCGGAGGCGGCCGTCGGGGCGCCCACCGGGCCCGCCGCGCTGGCCGAGGAGGGCCGCCGGCTCCTGGCCGACCTGCAGACCGACGGCAGCCTCGAGGCCCATCGGCGCACCTGGCTGGCGGCGCAGGTGCGGGGGCTTCACACCAGCGCCCGCAAGCTGGCCGGCGAGGAGATCGCCTATCTGGACGAGATCGAGGCCTGCTACGGAGTTCGTCCCACCTGGACCGAGGAGGACGACTTCGCCGAGGCCCACCGCCGTTTGGACCGCGTCCTGCCGAGGACCGGCGAGCCCCTGGCCGAGCGGTACAACTCCTGGCGGGAGGTCCAGGTCGTCCCGCCCGAGAAGCTGCACGATGCCATCGAGTCCCTGGCCGAGGACTTCCGGGATCGGACCCGTCGGGCCTTCGGGTTGCCGGAGGGGGAGCGGGTCGAGTTCGTGCTCGAGGGGGGCAAGCCGTGGAGCGGCTTCAACTACTACCTCGGGGACCTGCGCAGCCGGGTCGCCATGAACACCGACCTGCCCATCCTGTCGCTCACCCTGGCCCACGTCGTGGCCCACGAGTCCTATCCCGGGCACCACACCGAGCACAGCCGCAAGGAGGCCGGTCTGGTGCGGCGCCGGCACCAGATGGAGGAGACCATCTTCCTGGTCGGCACTCCTCAGTGCCTGATCGCCGAGGGACTGGCCGACCTCGGCCTCGAGGTGATCGCCGGGGCCCGCCCCGAAGCGGTGATCGAGTCCCACCTGGCGCCCCTCGGCATCCCATATGACGCAGGTGTGGCGGGACCGGTGGCCGAGGCCGGCGAGAAGCTCGGAGCGGTCATCGGCAACGCCGCCATCGGCGTCCACGACCGGGGCTGGAGCCCGGACCAGGCGGTCGAGTACCTGAAGCGGTGGGCCCTGCGGCCGGAGGCGCGGGCGGCCAAATCGGTGCAGTTCCTGACCGACCCGACGTGGCGGGCCTACCAGTTCTGCTACATCGACGGGTTCCGCCTGTGCCGGCGATTCGTGGGGGGTGAGCCGGCCCGATTCGAGCGGCTCATCAGCGAGCAGTTGATTCCTGATCAACTGGTTTCCGCCTGAGTCAACCCGTAGCATCCGGCCCATGTCCGCCCGCTCCCGCAGCCTGCCCCGCCGATCGTGCCATGCCGTGCCCGGCTCCAGCGAGAAGTTCATGGCCAAGGCGCCGGGGCTCGGTGCCGACATGTACTTCCTCGATCTCGAGGACGCGGTGGCTCCCCTGGAAAAAGAGGAGAGCCGGGGACGCGTCGTCAAGGCCATTCGCGAGCAGGAGTGGGGCGACTCGGTGCTGTGCGTGCGGGTCAATGCCTGGGACACCCGGTGGACCTACGGGGATGTGATCGAAGTGGTGGGCCAGGCGGGGGAGCGGCTCGACGAGATCATGTTGCCCAAGGTGCAGAGCGGCGCGCAGATCGTCGCCATGGATCTGCTGCTCACCCAGGTGGAGATCAACCACGGGCTGGCTCCCGGCCACATTGGCATCGAGGCGCAGATCGAGACGGCCCAGGGCCTGATCAACGTGGAGGAGATCTGCGCCGCCTCCCCCCGGGTCGAGACTGTCATCCTCGGCCCGGTGGACATGTCGGCATCCATGGGCATGCCTTCGCTCTCCGGGGGCCTGCAGATCCCGGAGTACCCGGGCGATTACTTCCACTATGTGTTCATGAAGATCCTCATGGCGGGCCGGGCCAACGGCCTGCAGGTGATCGACGGGCCCTACGTGAAGGTGCGGGATCCGGAGGGACTGCGCGACTACGCCCGTCGTAGCCAGATCCTGGGTTTCGACGGCAAGTGGAGCCTGCATCCCGATCAGGTCGGCATCGTCAACGAGGTGTTCTCGCCCACTCAGGAGCAGTTCGACAAGGCGTGGGACGTGCTCGATTCCTACCGGCAGGCCACCGAGGGGGACCGCAAGGGGGCCGTCATGTTCGGCGAGGAGATGATCGACGAGGCGTCGCGCAAGGTGGCCGAGATGTTGGTTCGCAAGGGCGAGCGGGCCGGCCGGGCCCGCAGCCAGGTGGGCTAGGCCCGAGCCGTCTCGATGAGCTTGCGGCCCACCACCTTGAGGGCCAACGTCTCGTCGGCCCCCTCGAAGATCGACAGCACCCGGGCGTCGACGAACAGGCGGCTCACCGGGTACTCCTCGGCGTAGCCCATGCCGCCGTGGATCTGCATGGCCTCCCGGGAGACCCACTCGGCGGCCCGGCACACGTAGGCCTTGATCATCGATGCTTCCAGGGCCCCTTCCCCTTTGGCCATGAGGCGGGCCACCTCGTACATGTACTGGCGGGCGGCCTGGATGATGGCCGCCATGCGACCCAGCTTGACCCGGGTCAGTTGGTAGTCGGCGATGGGGCGCCCGAAGACGACCCGGCCCTCGGCGTAGGCGCGGGCGGCCTCGTACGCGGCCTGCATCACACCCACCGCCCGGGCTGCGGTCTGGAGCCGACCGTTCTCGAAGCCCTCCATCTGGAGGTAGAAGCCCCGGCCGATGCCGCCCTCCCCGCCGACGAGACATTCATCGGCGACGGACCAGCCGGCGAAGGACAGCTCGTAGGAGTGCATGCCCCGGTAGCCGATGGTGTCGATGGGGCGACCCTCGAGGCGTCCGCCCCCCGGCTGGGTCAGGGTGAAACCGTGACCGTCGGCTCGCTCCTTGGGCACGACGAACAGCGACAGGCCGCGGTGGGCCCGGGACCGGTCCGCGTCGGTGCGGGCCAGGACCATGAGCACGTCGGCGCGCGCCGCGAAGGTCGACCAGGTCTTGGTGCCCGACAGCGACCAGCCCCCATCGGTCCGCGCCGCGGCCAGGGTTATGCCGGCCACGTCGGAGCCGTAGTCGGGCTCGGTCACCGCCACCCCGGCCATGATCTCGCCGGTGGCCAGCCGCGGCAGCCATGCCTGCTTCTGCTCCTCGGTCCCTCCCTTGAGCAGGGCCCGGGCCAGGATCTCGGGCCGGGTGATCAGGGAGCCGCCGGCACCGAGGGAGCCGCGTGACAGCTCTTCTGTCGCGATCACCATGCCCATGTAGTCGTGCTCGCCCCCGCTCGCGAAGCCGCCGTACTCCTCCGGTATGGAAAGGCCGAAGGCGCCGAGCTCGCCGAGCCCGCGGATGATGTCCTCGGGGATGTCGTCGTTGCGCCGGTGGATGTGCTCGGCGACCGGAGCGACGCGCTCGTCGGCGAAGCGCCGGAAGGTGTCGGCCACGAGCTCGAAGTCCCCGTCGAGGTGGCGGGAGCCGGGCGTGGTGGCCAGGGCGGCCAGGAACTCCGGTTCGCGAAAGGCGCGGACCATGGGCAGAGCGGTGTCGAGGGACCCCGGGTCGAGCCCCCACGCCGGTTCCCGGCCGAGGATCCGACCGGCCAGGTCCCATACCGCCTCGGCGGCGAACGCGCAGGCCAGAGCGGCCTCTGTCGGCCCGTGGGCGCCGTAGTCGAGGGCGGCCCGGGCGGTCTCCACCGCAGCCGCGCCGTGGGCCAGGTCGTAGAGCACCGCCTGGTGCGTGTCGGCCACGCGTGGTCCCTGGGCGGCCAGATGGCGCGTGGCCCGCTCCACGGCGGCGCGGGCCACGCCGACGGCGTCGGCGGCCACGGAGATGTCGGGGGGGAGCATGGGGCCGAGGTTACTAAGAGGCTGTTGCGGGGATGGAGCCTGGTCGTGACCTCTCACGACCCCGTCCCGGGCTCCTCCTGCCTCGGGGCGGCCCGCCGTCGGGCCACGACGGTGACGAGCGGGGGGAGGATCACCGGGGCGTCACCTGGATCCACGTCGGTCATCGCTTCGAGGTACTCGGCCACCGGCGAGGGCCCGGCCCAGGCCGGGGCTTCGGCCCATGCGTCGACCAGCTCCAGCCCGGCGTCGCGCGCCAGGGCGGGCAGGAGAGCACCGACGTCGGGGTGACGGGCATGGGGCATCGACAGCGGGTGCCCGTCGAGGCGTCCGGCGGAGGTGATCGCCTCCTGGGCCACCACCCAGCCCCCCGGCCTCACCGACTGGCCCATGCGGCGCAGGACCACAGCCGGTTCGTGCACGTGGAGCAGTAGGAAGCGGCAGAACACCAGGTCGAGGGGCTCGGGAAGGTTGAGCTCCTCTCCCGTCTGGGTCACCGCTACCACTTGGGCCTGCGCCGCCGCGGCCGCGGCCCGGGCGACCTCGTCGCGCCGGGCCGGGTCCGAGTCCACCGCGTACACCCGCCCGTCCCGCCCGACGATGCGGGCCAGGGCCACGGTCACGTCCCCACCTCCGGCACCGACATCGGCGCACCGCCAGCCTTCGCGCAGGCCCAGGCGGTCGAGTGCGGTGGCCAGGGGCCGGCGGTAGACGTCGTTGCGCAGGTCCAGTTCGATCACGACGAGAGACGTTACGCCTAGCGTGGCCCGCGATGACCAGCTATGACCGCCCTTTCGGCCGCTACTACGAGGACTTCGAGCCCGGCGATATATACCGTCACTGGCCGGGCAAGACCATCACCGAGTACGACGACCACCTGTTCTGCATGATCACCATGAACCACCACCCGCTGCACACGAACTCCTGGTTCGCCGAGCACGAGTCGGTGCAGGGCCGCAATGTGGTCGTGGGCAACCTGGTCTACAGCATCGTTTTGGGCATGAGCGTCCCCGACGTGAGCGGCTCGTGCATCGCCAACCTCGAGGTCGAGCAGCTGAGCCACAAGCGGCCCACCTTCCACGGGGACACGATCTATGCCGAGACCCGGGTGATCGACAAGCAGGAATCCCGTTCCAAGCCGGATCGGGGGTTGGTCACGGTCGAGACCAAGGGCTTCAACCAGAGGGGCGAGGAGGTCTGCTACTTCCGGCGCCGGCTCATGGTGTGGAAGGCGGAGGCGGCCCCGGCCCGGCGTCGTCCTTACGGCGACGACGCGTGGGACTAGGGCCCATGGTGTGGTTTAGGTCACATCTCCGCCTAAGTGGGTACTCATCTCACTAACGTCGTGGGCACCTGTACCGGGGGTGCCGAGCACTTGGAGTTGACGTTCTACGGAGTCCGGGGATCGTGTCCCTGCCCGTCACAGGAGAATCTGCGCTACGGCGGCAATACCGCGTGCGTGGCCCTCACGGCCGACGGGGAGGAGCCCATCGTCTTCGACCTGGGCACCGGTCTGCGGTCGTTCGGCGACACGCAGCCGCTGGACGGTTCGTTCGCCGGGACCGCCCTTGTCACCCACATCCACTGGGACCACGTGCAGGGGCTGCCCTTTTTCCCACCTGCGGACCGGCCCGGCGCCCGGTTGCGGATCTACGGACCGCAGCCCGACGAGGGCACCTTGAAGGAGCAGATCGACGACTTCATGAGACCGCCGTACTTCCCGGTCAAGGTGGGCGATCTGCGGGGGGAGTACAGCTTCCACGAGGTGCTGAAAGACGACTTCCAGGTGGGCCAGGCGCAGGTAAAGGCCCGGCCCGTGCCCCACGTGGGTGTCACCCTCGGTTACCGGGTCACCTGGCACGACCGCGTCGTGACCTATATCAGCGACCACCAGGCTCCTCTCGACCTGGAGAGCGTCGCCGAATCGGTGCTGGAACTGGCCGACTCCGCCGACCTGCTCATCCACGACGCCCAGTACACGCCCGCCGAGTTCGCCGAGAAGTCCCACTGGGGCCACTGCACCGTCGGCTACGCCCTGCGGGTGGCGGCCGAGGCGGGAGCCCGCCGCCTGGCCCTTTTCCATCACGATCCGTCCCACGCCGACGAGGATCTGGACCGGATGCTGGCCGAGGCGCAAGGTACCGTGGGTCCGGGCGGGCCCGAGATCCTGGCTGCCTACGAGGGGCTGCGGCTGACGTTCTGAGCGGCCCTGGCGTTGCCGGGTCGATCCGGCCGAGGGTTCAGCCGGCTCGACCGGCCAACCGGGAAAACCCGGAAAATGCTGTGCATCCCCTCCGTATGGCGCAAGACCGGATCTACCTTTTGGGTAAACGCTACGCGGGACACGCGAGGGGACGGAAGCCCGATGGACACGCTCACACTGGCTCAATCGGAGGTGCTGCGCTCGGCGGACGTCTCGGAGGCCCGGGAGGGCCATCGCCAGCGCCGCTTCCGGCGCCTGTCGGCGCTGCTGGTCCTGATCCTGGCGCTGCTCCTACTCCACGACTTCGGCCTGATGGCCTGGCCCCAGCTCCACGCTCCGAGCTGGCTCGGCACCTATCTACCGGCTATCGGGCTGCTGGTCGTGCTGATGGTCGGCGTGCTGCTGCCCCTCCTGTCGTCGGGGCGGTCGCCGCACGTGCTGTTCCGCCCCGAGGAGACCGGGGTGACGCTGAGCGACGTCAAGGGGGCCGACGTGGTCGTCGACGAGGTGGTGAAGACGCTCAACCTCTTTCTGGCTTACCGTACGTTCCACGAGCGCATGGGCGGCAACGCCCGTCGGGCGGTGTTGTTCGAGGGGCCGCCCGGGACGGGCAAGACCTACATCGCCAAAGCAATGGCGGCCGAGGCCAACGTGCCTTTCCTGTTCGTGTCGTCGACCGCCTTCCAGTCCCACTTCTACGGGATGACCGGCCGCAAGATCCGTTCCTACTTCAAGGCGCTGCGCAAGTACGCCCGGCGCGAGGGCGGGGCGATCGGATTCATCGAGGAGTTCGACGCCATCGGCGCGGCCCGATCGGGCCTCGGCAACGGTAACGGCGAAGGGCTGTCGGGCGTGGTCAACGAACTGCTCATCCAGCTGCAGTCCTTCGACGAGCCGCCCGCCTCGGTGCGCATGAGGGGGGCCGTCATCGATCTGGTCAACCGCTGGCTGCCGGCCGGCCGGTTGATAAAGAAGCCGGTGTGCCCGGCGCCCAACATCTTGGTCATCGGCGCCACCAACCGGGCCGGCGACCTCGATCCGGCGCTGATGCGACCGGGCCGCTTCGATCGCACCATCACCGTGGATCTGCCCAGCCGGGCCGGGCGGCGGGAGATCATCGACTTCTACCTGGCCCGCAAGGCCCACAGCGCGGAGCTCGACACCGACGAGTGCCGTGACACTCTGGCCGCCACGACCATGGGCTACTCGCCGGTGATGATCGAGCACCTGTTGGACGAGGCCCTGGTCTGGGCGTTGCGCCGCTCTTCGGAGCGGCTGAGCTGGGAGGACCTCCAGCGGGCCAAGATGACGACCGAGCTGGGCCTGGCCCAGCCCACCACCTACGCCGAGCGGGAGCGCCTCACCATCGCCACCCACGAGGCGGGTCACGCGGTGACCGCCTGGCTGGTGGCGCCGGAGCGCAAGCTCGAGGTGTTGTCCATAATCAAGCGCAGCGTGGCCCTCGGTCTCCTGGCCCACTCCGAACCCGAGGAGCGCTATACCCGCACCAAGGCGGAAATGGAGAACATGATCCGCATCGCCATGGGGGGGCTGGTGGCCGAGGAGCTGTTCTTCGGCGACACCAGTACCGGTGTGGGCGCAGACCTGCAGGCGGCCACCGAGGCGGCGGCCCAGATGATCGGCAGCTTCGGTATGGGCGGGTCGCTCATCTCGTTGGACGCGGCGCGCCACGGCGCGGCAGTCAACGTGGTGTCGAAGGTGCTGGCCGACGAGACCAGCAGGGGTCGACTCGACGCCGTGCTGGACCGGGCCCGCCAGGACGTGCGGGACCTGATGGCGGCTCACACCTATCTGGTCGAGGCCCTCCGCGACGCCCTGCTCGAAAGAGAGGAACTGATCGGCGTGGCGATAACCGACGTGCTGGCCCACGCCGAGTCGACCCGCGCCGGCTCGGTCCTCGATCTGCGCGACGGGCCGTCGCTCGACGACGGGTCGTCGCTCGACGACGGGTCGTCGGTCGGGGGGGCGGGAGGGGCAGCCGGGGGATGGCGGCCGGTCACCGACGGGCTCAGGCCAGCCCCGTCTGGGCGAGAATGAAGGCCTGAACGCGGGCCTCGTCGCGCCAGGTGTCATAACGTCCTGAGGGGCCCCCGTGCCCGGCGCCGAGCTCGGTGCGCAAGAGCACGGGCCGCTCCGGCCCACCGGCGCCCACCGATCGCATCCGGGCGACCCACTTGGCCGGTTCCCAGAAGCCCACCCTCGGGTCGTTGAGGCCGGCGGTGGCGTAGATGGCCGGGTACCGGTCGTGGGCCACCACGTTGTCATAAGGGGAGTAGGCGACCATCCGGGCGAAGGCCGCCGGGTCGTGCAGGGGGTCGCCCCACTCCTCCCACTCGGTGACCGTCAGGGGGAGGCTCGTGTCGGACATGGTGGTCACCACGTCCACGAAGGGGACCTCGGCCACCACGGCGCGCCACAGGTCGGGGCGAAGGTTGACCACCGCGCCCATCAAGAGGCCGCCGGCGCTGCCACCGCGAGCGGCCAGCCGGGCGCCGTCCACCCACTTCCCGGCGATCAGCGCCTCGGCTGCGGCCACGAAGTCGGTGAAGGTGTTGGTCTTGTGCTCCATACGCCCCTGCTCGTACCAGGGCCGCCCGAGCTCGCCCCCGCCCCGGATGTGGGCGATGGCATAGACCAGCCCCCGCTCCACGAGATTGATGGCGGCGATCGAGAAGTACGGGTCCATGCAGGCCTCGTAGGCGCCGTAGCCGTAGAGCAGGCCCGGGGACGAGCCGTCGAGCTCGAGGTCCCGACGGGCCACCACCGAGATGGGCACCCGCACCCCGTCGGGGGCGGTGGCCCAGACCCGCTCGGTCCGGAACCGGGCCGGGTCGTATCCGGGCACTACCTGCGACCAGATCTCCTCGCGCCGCCGCTCCGCCACGTAGTAGTCGACCGAGGTGCGGGGGGTGACGAGCGACGTGTACCCGAAGCGGTAGGCGGGCTGGTCCCAATCGGGGTTTTGACCCCCGAGCAGGCTGTAGGCCGTCTCCGGTTGCTCGACCACGTGCTGGGTCGCGTCCCGCCCGATGATCCGGAGCCGCTCGAGCCCGTCACGGCCCGAGCGCTCTCCCACCGCGATGAACCCGGCGAAGGCGTCGACGTGCTCCAGCTTGACGTCGGGCCGGTGGGCGACGATGGTCCGTGTCGCCCCGTCCTCGTCGATCCGACGCAGCTCGAAATTGGTTACCGGGCCGCCGTCGGGGCCCGGCCCGTTGGTGAGGATCAACCACCCGTCGCCATCGTGCTCGGCGTCGTACTCCACACCGGATTGGCGGGCCATGACGATCCGGGGGGGTCCCGACGGGTGGGCCGCGTCGAGCCAGTGGACCTCGGAGGTGGTCTTGCTGGCCGACGCGATGACGATCCGCTGGTGCGACCGTGACAGCTGGACGTCGACGAAGAACCTCTCGTCGTCCTCCTGGTAGACGAGGCGGTCCTCGGCGCTCGGGGTGCCCAACCGGTGGCACCAGACCTGCCAGGGCCGCATGGCGTCGTCGGGACGGACATAGAAGAAGCTCCGTCGGTCGGTGGCCCACGCCGATCCGTAGTAGACCCCCTCGATGGTGTCCTGCAGGTCGGTGAGGGTGGCCAGGTCCCGAAAATGCAGCGTGTACATCTCCGACCCGTCGAAGTCGGTGGAGTAGGCGAGCAGGCTGTGGTCGGGGCTGACGTCGAACACGCCGACGGCGAGGTAGTCCCCACCGGCCAGGCTGTTCTCGTCGAGCATGGTCACCTCGTCGCCCGGCGTGCCGGCCCGGGCGTCGGCGGTGACCTGGGCGCCACCCAGCCGCCCGGCCGGATCCGGGCGCCGGCACATGATCGGGTACTGCATGCCCTGGACCGTGCGGGAGTAGTACCACCAACCGCCGGAGCGGGCCGGCGCCCCGGCGTCGGTCTCGCGCACCCGACTTCGGATGCCCTCGAACAGTGCCTTCTGCAGATCGGCCGTGGGTGCCATCACCGCGTCGGTGTAGGCGTTCTCCGCCTCCAGGTGGGCGATGACGTCCGGGTCGTCGCGATCGCGCAGCCAGTACCAGTCGTCCTGGCGGGTGGTGCCGTGGGCTTCCATTACATGCGGGTGGCGGGGGGCTTCGGGCGGTTCGGGATCGGCCATGCCCGAACAGACTGTCAGAAGGCTGGCCGGTGGGCAGCCGGCCTTCTCGCTATGGTCGGTCACCCGATGGTCACATCAGATCCTGTCGCAGCGATCGACGCGCTCGGACGGGCCGTGCCGGTGGTCCTCGTCGTGGCCCCCGGCCATCCGGTCGGATTCCTGCCCCGCGAGGTGGCCCTCTTCGTCGCCGACCCCGATGACCCGACCACCTGGGAGGGGGCCGCAGCCATGGACGCCGAGCTGCACCCGGTCCGGCTCTGACCCGATGGGAGCTCAGATCTCGACGTCCACCCGCTCCGGCTCGATCCGCTCCTCCTTGACGGCCAGCGCCTCCAACTGCTTGACGTCGGCCGGGGTGAGGTCGTGCTCGGTGAGCGATCGGGGCCACAGACGCTGCGCCAGCACCACGTTGAGCTCGACGCAGTAGATGGTGATCCGGGCGTTGAGGTAGATCAGGGCGAGCAGTCCGAGCACCGTGGCGAAGCTGCCGTACATGGGGTTGGAGTGGGCCAGATGGGTGGTCAGGTTGACGCCCACGCCGGTGAGGATGGCCCAGACCACGCCGGCCCCGACCGCTCCCGGTAGCAGCTTGCGCACCGCCACCCCGGGTGGGCTGAGGATCCAGAACGAGAGCACGAATATCGCGATGTCCACTACGAGCGAGGCCAGGGTGGACAGGACATCCCCGCCGGCCCAGTGGAGGGCCTGGCCCAAGGAAGTGACGAAGGTGGAGACCAGCACGCCGGCGCCGAACAGCGCGTACCACCCGAAGCTCCGCCGCGTGCGGGCCAAGAAGCCGGGCCGGGACCGGTTGGGGACGTTCCACGCCTCGTCCATGGTGAACTGGGCGGTCTGGGCCAGGCCCTGGGAGCCCCAGATCAGCCCGAGGAGGCCCACGACGAGCGCCCACGGCGATCCGTGCAGCGTGCCTTTGCTGAGCCCGGGGGCCACCTGGTCGATGATCGGGTAGCTGCCGATGTGGGCCCTGATGGACGCGGCCGCCGACTTATCCCCGTGCAGCACGTACGCGACCACGGTGAAGGCGGCCAGCAACAGCGGGAAGATCGACAAGAACCCGTAATAGGTGACCAAGGCGGCCAGGTTGCCCCCCCGATCGTCGCTGTATTTCTTCTGCACCGCCCACCCGAACGAAGTGATCCGCCACTTGCGTTGCCGGGCGTCTATCCACTCGAGGATGCCGTTCACCCGTCGTGATCTACCCACAAGCTCGGCGGGCCACCCGCCCTGGGCACCGACGGGGCGGGCCCACCCCCGTTGGTAGGGTCGGGCGCCATGAAGATCGCCACCACGCTCAGCTACGCCGGAGGCTTCAAGGAGTCGGCCCTTCGGGTTTCGGAGATGGAGAAAGCCGGCCTCGACCTGGTGTGGGTGGCCGAGGCCTACGGGTTCGATGGACCGAGCCTCATGGGCTATCTGGCCGCGCTGACCGACCGGGTCGAGATCGGCTCCGGCATCCTGGCGATCTACACCCGCACCCCCACTCTCCTCGCCATGACGGCGGCCGGCATCGACGCCCTCTCCGACGGCCGTTTCCACCTGGGCCTGGGGGCCTCGGGACCGCAGGTCATCGAGGGCTTCCACGGGGTCCGCTACGACGCCCCGATCGGGCGCACCCGCGAGATCGTGTCGGTGTGCCGGCAGGTGTGGGCCCGTCAGGCCCCGCTCGAGCACGAGGGCCGTTACTACCGGATGCCCCTGGCCGAGGAAGAGGGCACCGGGCTCGGCAAGCCCCTCAAGATCATCGCCCACCCGGTCCGGCCCCGGATCCCGATCTGGGTCGCTTCGCTCGGCGAGCAGAACGTGGCCATGACGGCCGAGGTGGCGGACGGGTGGCTGCCGATGATGTACATCCCGGAAAAGGCCGGGGAGGTGTGGGGCGAGGCGCTGGCAAAAGGCGCGGCCAAGCGGGACCCCGAACTCGGGCCGCTGATGATCTCCGCCGGCGGGCTGCTGGCCATCGGCGACGGAGACGACGTGCTGGCGGTCCGGGACCGGGCCCGCCCCACCCTGGCCCTCTACATCGGAGGCATGGGGGCGCGGGGCCGTAACTTCTACAACGACCTGACCCGGCGCTACGGCTACGAGAAGGAGGCCGAGGAGATCCAGGATCTCTACCTGAGCGGCAAGAAAGACGAGGCGGCGGCCGCCGTCCCCGAGGAGATGCTGCGGCTCACCTCGTTGTGCGGCCCGGCCGGCTTTGTCGCCGAGCGGGTGGCCGCCTTTCGCGAGGCAGGGGTCACGCAGCTGCAGGTGACCCCCGTGCCGACCGCTGGCCAGACCGCGGCCGGCCTGATCGGCCGGCTCAAGGAGATGGCGTCGTAGGGGCCGGGAACTAGAGGCCCACGTTGACCCGCACCCCGGTCGGGGTGGGGCGGGGCGTGATCTCCCGGTAGGCGGTCCGGGCCTGACGTACCTGGAGGTCGATAACCGGAGACCCCCCGGTCGGTTCCGGATCCGGCCCCCGGGAGGTCCGTCCCCTCCCGGCCGTTCCGCTCCCCGAGGCGCCCCGGCGGTCGTAGAGGCGTCGCTCGCGCCGGCGCTTGGCGGGGTCGCGGGCATCCAGCGCGTTCAGGAACGCGGCCAGCTCGGTGTAGGCCCGCAACACGAGAGCGTGCTGCTCGGCGGCGAAAGCGCTGCTCTCCGCCTTACCGATCAGCGCCGCCGCGGTGGACAGGCGGCGCTTGTCGGCCGCGTCGGCGTGGGGGTCCATGCCAAGAGGATGGGGGAGCAAATCGAGACGGTCAAGGGCGTATTTCCCATTTGACACCCAATGCGCCAAGTATGCGTTCCGGCCAGCCCGGCGAGGGTGATCAGCCCCGCCCCAGGTCCTCCACCTGGTAGCTCCACAGCTCACTGTGGACCGACACCGGACGGTCCCCCGAGGGGGCGTTGGCCCCACGGTGGCCATGGGCGAACGCCGGCGAGGCGACCCAGTCGTCGAAGGACTGCTCGTCCTTCCACCGGGTCATCACCAGCCACGTCGTGCGACCGTCGGTCGGGCGCAGGAGCTCGAATCCCTCGAAGCCGGCCGCGTCGTCCACCGCGCCGGCCCGGGCCGCGAACCGGCGGGCCAGCTCGTCGCCCTGGTCGGGCCCGACGTCGATGGCGTTGATCTTGATGATGGACATGGCGTTCATGGTAGGGCGCCCCGGGTTGGGTCCTGCGGGCGGGGCCTGGTTATGCTGCGATCATGAGGTTGACCATCCAAGAGGCACCGGGCGAGATCCTCTTCGCCTTGTTGATGGCCGTGTCGCCCATCATCGGCTCGGTGTGGGTCACCCCGGAGACGACCAAGTGGATCGTGGTCGGAGTCGGAGTGGTCATGACCGTAGCCGTGCTCCTGATCGCCCTGCGCCCGGTCAAGAACCACACCTCCTAGTCGCCGCGACGGCGGGTGGTCACACCCGCTGGCGTCCGGCGGCCCGGCTCCCCGGCCGTAGATCGACTATCACCCCGTCGGGATCGATGGACAGCAAGTCGCTCATGGCCCGTTGGACACCCTCGGCCAAGACGTCGACATCGGGCGCTCCGTCGAAGTCGCCGGTCACGCCGAAGGTCACCTTCCCGTCGTAGGAGAAGATGGCCACCGCGATGCGCATCTGAATCCCGAGCGGGACATAGGGGTAGACCTCGAGCATCCTGCGGCCCGCCGCATAGAGGGGGATCTGGGGTCCGGGGACATTGGTCGTCACTGTGTTGATCGTGCTCTGGCGCGCCTTCGTTCCCAGCCGACCGGCGAGAGACAGGAGCATGGGCGGGGCGAATCCGGACAACGAGCTCAGCACCTCGCCGGCCAACGCCTGCTTGGAGTCCTTGAGGTCCGACATCTGGGCGCTGATGGTCCTCAGCCGCTCGACCGGGTCCTCGAGATGGACCGGGAGGTCGGCGAACACGGCGGACACCCGGTTGGCCAACTGGCCGTCGCCCACTGCCCGGCCCGAGTCGTCACGGCCCCGCACCGATACCGGCACCAGGCTGCGGAGGGGGAGCTCGGCGCTCTCGCCCCGCTTCAGCAGGAGATCCCGGAAGCCGCCACTGATCAGAGCCAGCACCACGTCGTTGAAGGTGCCCCCGAAGTGGTTCCGGACCGCCTTGATGTCGGCGACGGTAACGGCCGCCGGTACCCACCGGCGGTGGGGCCCGATGGGGCCGTTCAGGCTCGACGTGGTCGGGGACCTCATGGCCGAGGCGGTGGCCAGCACCGCGCTCATGGTCTCGCTGGCCACGCCCAGCAGGCGCCGGGGCAGGCGGGTCTGGGCCCGGACCAGCCAGCCCATCTCGAACGGGCTGGTGAGGGTGCTCGTCACCGCGTCGACGGCCAGCTCCCATGCGGCCGGGGGCAGCTCCGGGATCCAAGGCGTGGACTGCACCTCCGGCGGGTCGGGTTCGGGGTCGAGGATCAGCCCCAACAGCTCGCTGCCCGCCACCCCGTCGACCATGCAGTGATGGACCTTCGAGATGATGGCCCAGCGATCCTCGCTCAGGCCCTCGACCACCCACATCTCCCAAAGCGGCCGGGCGCGGTCCAGCTGTTGGGCCATGACCCGGCCGACCAGGTTCTGCAGCTGCCCGTCGTTGCCCGGCGCGGGCAGGGCGGTGTGGCGGATGTGGTACTCGACGTTGAAGTAAGGGTCGTCGGCCCACACCGGTCGACCCAGGTCGAGGGGGACGCTGCGGACCACCTGCCGGTAGCGTCGGACCATCGGCAGCTTGGCCGATACCCGGTCCCGGAAGGCTTCGTAGGCCGGAGGCGGGCCTTCCATGATCGACACCGACCCGATGTGCATGTGGGTCACGCCGTCCTCGATATGGAGGAATCCGGCGTCCAGGGGGCTCAACCTCTCGAATGGCACCGCCACTCCTTTCCCGATGACCGGGCACCCCATCATGGCACCGGAATCGGGGCCCCGGGACCGTCGTTGCCGGACAAACCATCGTCGCGCCCGGTCGGCGCGATAGCTTGCGCGGGGTGCGCATCGGACTGGTCCTGGCCGCCGGCGGCTCGGTCGGGGTCGCCTACCACGGGGCGGTGATGGCTGCACTGGAGCAGGCGACCGGCTGGGATCCGCGCCAGGCCGAGGTGGTGGTCGGCACGTCGGCCGGTTCGCTCACCGCGGCCATGCTCCGCGCCGGCGTCCCGGCCGGGGACCTGGCTCGTATAAGCGAGGGCGCACCCCTTTCCGAGGAGGGGGCCCGCCTGGCCACGCGGGGCCGGCCCCGCCGCCCCCGGCCCGGCCTGCTCGACGTCCTGGCCTTCCGCCCGGTGTCGGACCTGGCCGTCGTGTTGCAGGCCCTGCGGCGGCCCTGGACAGTGCCCCCGCGGGCCCTGGCCCTGGCCGCCATGCCGGCCGGGGGGATCCCGACGACCGCCATATCGGACGGTATCGACGCGCTGTACGAGGGAGCGTGGCCCGAAAAGGCCCTCTGGCTGTGCAGCTACGACCTGCGGGCCGGCCGGCGGGTGGTGTTCGGCCAGGCCGGATCCCCCCCGGCGCTCGTCGGCGGGGCGGTGGCCGCCTCGTGCGCCGTCCCGGGCTACTTCCGGCCGGTGTCGATCGACGGCCGGCGCTATGTCGACGGCGGGGTGCACTCCATGGTCAACCTGGACCTGGTCGCCGGTCTCGGGCTGGACCTGGTGATCGCGGTGTCGCCCCTGTCCCAGGCCGCTGCCTGGGGGGTCCCCTCGCCGGCGCTGGTCATGCGCCGGCCGTTACGGGCCCGGCTCGGCGCCGAAGTGGCCGCGCTGGAGCGGGCGGGGGTCGCGGTGGTGGCCATCCAGCCCGGCCGCCGCGTCACCTCGGCCATGGGCTTCAACCCGATGGACGCGGCCCGACGGGGGGCCGTCTCGCGCGCCACCCGGGCCGGGGTGCGGCGCTGGCTGGCCGAAGGTGTCCAGGGGCGCCAGCTGACCCGCCTGCTGAAGGCCGAGGCGGCCCGCTCGCCTCGCGCCGAGCGGCCGGCGCCGGCCCGCCGGGGCACCGCCTGACCGGCCCGGGTGGTCGTCTGGCCAGCGCCGGAGCGAGAAATCCCCGGCGAGCTCCACATCGCGTCGGCAACGTCGCACCGGGTTGTTACTATCGACGTAGGAGAAATTCCCCTACCGGGGTATGTCCGACGAGCCTCAGTGACTGAGCCTCACTCGACGAGAGGGTGACGCCTAATGGCAGCAACCACCACCAACCTGGATCTGGGCCGCTACAAGCTGGGCTGGAGCGACGTCGAGGACTACTACGTCTTCAAGCCCAAGCGGGGCCTGTCGGAGTCCATCGTCCGCGAGATGTCGTGGATGAAGGGCGAGCCGGAGTGGATGACCCAGCGCCGGATCAAGGCCCTGCGCCACTTCGAGAGGCGACCCATGCCGGCTTGGGGGGGCGACATGTCGGGGATCGACTTCGACAACATCTTCTATTACATCAAGCCCATCGACCAGCAGGTCAACGCCTGGGACGAACTGCCCGAGTCGGTCAAGGCGACCTACGACAAGCTGGGCATCCCCGAGGCCGAGCGCAAGTACCTGGCCGGGGTCACCGCCCAGTACGAGAGCGAGGTCGTCTACCACCGCAACCGGGAGGACCTGGAGGCCCTCGGGGTGCTGTTCTGCGACATGGACACCGCCCTACGGGAGTACCCGGACCTGGTGAAGCAGTACTTCGGCAAGGTGATCCCGGCCAATGACAACAAGTTCTCCGCCCTCAACACCGCCGTCTGGTCGGGCGGCAGCTTCATCTACGTCCCCCCCGGGGTGAAGGTGGACATGCCGCTGCAGGCCTACTTCCGGATCAACTCGGAGAACATGGGGCAGTTCGAGCGGACCCTCATCATCGCCGATGAGGGGGCCCAGGTGCATTACATCGAGGGCTGCTCGGCCCCGGTCTACAGCACCGACTCGCTGCACTCGGCGGTGGTGGAGATCATCTGCAAGCCATCGAGCCGGGTGACCTACACCACCATCCAGAACTGGTCCAACAATGTCTACAACCTGGTCACCAAGCGGGCCTGGTGCGAGGCCGAGGCCCACATGGAGTGGATCGACGGGAACATCGGCTCCCGGCTGACCATGAAGTACCCGGCCGTCTACCTGATGGGCCCGAAGGCGTCGGGCGAGGTCCTGTCGGTGGCCTATGCCGGAGCCGGCCAGCATCAAGACGCCGGGGCCAAGATGGTCCACCACGCCCCCGAGACCTCCTCGACCATCATCTCCAAGTCGATCTCCAAAGACGCCGGCCGCACCTCCTACCGGGGCCTGGTCCGATTCGACGAAGGGGCCCGCAAGTCCAAGAGCTTCGTGCGCTGCGATGCGCTGCTGCTCGATGACCTGTCCCGCAGCGACACCTACCCCTACATCGAGTTCGGCGAGCAGGACGCCCAGGTCGGCCATGAGGCCACCGTCTCCAAGGTGGGCGACGACCAGCTCTTCTACCTCATGAGCCGGGGCCTCTCCGAGCAGCAGGCCATGAGCATGATCGTCAACGGGTTCATCGAGCCGGTGACACGTACCCTGCCGATGGAGTACGCGGTCGAGTGGAGCCGGCTGATCGAGCTGCAGATGGAAGGGTCCATCGGATAGGCATGCTCGAATGACCGCCGCTATCGCCCTGGCCGTGGTTCTGGTGATCGCGGTGGCCGGTGCATCGATGGCCCTCGAGAGCCAGAAGACCGGCCAGCCGCCAGGCAGCCGCCCCAGCAGACCGGTTCGCCCGCCCCGCCCCGCGGACCGGGAACCGCCCCGCCGCCCGCTGCGCCGACGCGAGCGGGTCAAGCCGGTCGATCCCACCTCGGCCGACGCCCCGCTCCCGCCCCCACCTCCTGTGCCAGAGCCGGAGGTCAAGGGGCCCGACCTGCGCCGTACCGGGACCCCGGCCCAGGCCAAGGTGGTCTCGGTCGTCGACGAGCGGACCATCGGCCCCGTTACCCGCAGCCGGTTGGTGCTGCGTGTCGAGCCGGCCGGCGCCGACCCGATGGAAGTGACCGTCCGCCATGCCTTCCCGACCCCCGACTCGCGCGCCTCGGTCAAAGTGGGCGGCACCGTGCCGGTCCGCTACGACCCGGCCGATCCCCGCCGGGTGGTCATCGATCTGCCGCAGGGATAGGAGCCCGATCTGAATACCACGACCGCCGCCTGGCTGGAGGCGGCCCGGGACCAGGCCGCGGCCGAGTACGCGGCCGCCGCACTGCCCACCTCCTCTTTGGAGGAATGGCGCTACAGCCGCATCGACAGCCTGGATCCCGATCGGTATCAGCGCCTCGACCAGCCCTCGACCAAGCCCGCCGAGCACCCGGAGCTGGCCCGGATCACCGCCGCGGTGGGTGCCACCTCGGCCTACGTGGAGACCTGCGACGGCTTTCTGGTCGGCTCCCCTGATGGCTGCGACGGTGTGGTCGTGCGGCCCGCCACAGACCTGGACCAGGCCCCCGCCGACCTGATCGGACCCCCGGACGCCTTCGTCCTGGCCAACCGGGCCTACGCCCCCGATCCGGTGGTCGTGACCATCCGGGCCGGGACCACCCCCAGCGCGCCGGTGGTGGTGGCCCACTGGGTGGCGGCCGACGGGGCGGCCGTTTTTCCCCGGATCCGGATCGAAGCGGGTGACGACTCGGAGGTCACGGTAATCGAGGTGGTCGCCGGCCCGGGCCGGTCGCTGGTGGTGCCGGTGACCGAGATCGAGGTGGGTCGGGCCGCCCGACTGTCGTACCTGCACGTGCAGACGCTCGGTGACCACGCCTGGCAGATCGGCCGCCAGGCCAGCCGGGTGGACGCCGATGCCTCGCTGACGTCGGCCGCAGTCGCCCTCGGGGGCGACTACGCCCGCCTGCGTACCGACTCCGCGTTGGTCGGCCCAGGCGCCTCCTCCCGCCTGCTCGCCCTCTACTTCGGGACCGGCACCCAGATGCACGACTTCCGTACCGTCCAGGACCATAGGGCGGCCAAGACCAGCTCCGATCTGCTCTACAAGGGTGCGGTGGCCAACACCGCCCGGTCCGTCTACAGCGGCCTGATCAGGGTGGAGAAGGGGGCCCGGGGCACCAACGCCTTCCAGACCAATCGCAACCTGGTCCTGCACGACGGGGCCCACGCCGACTCGGTCCCCAACCTGGAGATCGAGGACAATGACGTCCGCTGCTCCCATGCCTCCGCCGTCGGCCCGGTCTCCGAGGACGAGCGTTTCTACCTGGAGAGCCGCGGCGTGCCGCCCGAGGTCACCGACCGGCTGATCACCCTGGGGTTCCTGGGTGAGGTGATCGAGCAGCTGCCGTTGCCGTCGCTCGGCCCGGTCCTGTCCGACGCCCTGGCCGCCAAGTTGGGAGTTGCCGAGCGCCTGCAGGGAGAGCGCCTGGAGAACGGCCGATGAGCGAACTGGCCCGGGTTCCTGTCTCGTCGGTCCCCGACGCCGAGCCGCTCCGCATCGAAGGCGGCCCCGACGGTATCTGCCTGGTCCGGGTGGGGGATTCCTTTCACGCCCTGGCCGACCGCTGCAGTCACGCCGATGTCCGCCTCTCCGAGGGCGAGGTCGACCCCGAGGAGTGCTCGGTCGAGTGCTGGAAGCACGGCAGCGCCTTCTCCTTGATCGACGGCGCGCCGCAATCTCTGCCTGCGACCAACCCGGTGGCGGTCTACCAGGTGACAGTCGACGGCGATCAGGTGGTGGTGTCGTCGTGAGCACCTTGGTCATCGAGGGATTGCAGGCCCGTATCGCGGGCCGCGACATCCTGCGGGGCATCGATCTGACCATCGCCTCGGGGGAGGTGCATGCCGTCATGGGCCCCAACGGGTCGGGCAAGAGCACCCTCTCGCACGTCCTGCTCGGCCGGCCCGGCTACGAGGTGACCGGCGGTCGGGTCACCCTCGACGGCGAGGACATGCTGGCGCTGCCCACCTGGCGACGGGCCCAGGCCGGCCTGTTCCTCGGTATGCAGTACCCGATCGAGGTATCGGGTGTCAGTCTGGGTGACACATTGACGGAGTCATTCCGGGCCGGGGGTCGGGATCCGGCTGCGGTCGGGGCGGCTGTCGCCGGCGAGGCGGCCCGGGTCGGCCTGGACAGCCGACTCCTCGACCGAGCCCTCAACGTCGACTTGTCCGGCGGCGAACGCAAGCGCAATGAGACCGTCCAGCTGGCGGTCCTGCGCCCCCGGTTCGCGGTGCTCGACGAGATCGACTCCGGGCTCGACGTGGACGCCCTGCGGGCCGTGTCGCGCCGGGTGGAAGCGGCGACCACCGAGTTCGACCTCGGCGTGTTGGCCATCACCCACTACACCCGGCTGCTGCGGGAACTACGCCCCGACCACGTGCACGTCCTATCCAAGGGCCGGATCGTGCGAAGCGGCGGGCCGGAATTGGCCGAGGAGTTGGAGCGCACCGGTTATGCGGAGTGGGCGGACGTGGTCGACGAGGGAGGGCGGGCCGGTTCGGCCCAACCAGTGGTCGATCCGTTCGCCGGTCACCTTGCCGATCCGTTTGCCGATCCCTTGGCCTGAGAAGCCGTCGCTGGTGCCACCATCAAGGAGGGGTGTTCCCGGCCCGCGCTCGCGCACCGCGTTGCTGGTCAGCGTCCTCATCGGTCTCTTGTCGACCAACATCACCTTCACCATCTTCAACGTGGCGCTGGTAGACATCGCCGGCGGCCTCCACACCACGGCCACCACGCTGACGTGGGCCATCACCGGACCGCTCCTCGTGGTCGGGGTCTCGGCGCCCATGCTGGGCCGGCTCGGGGACGTGCGGGGCCACCGGCGGCTGTACCTGACGGGGCTGGTCGGTTCGCTCGTGTGCGCGGCCGTCACCGCGGTGGCATGGAACGCCGGGTCGCTGATCGCGGCCCGGCTGCTCTCCGGCCTCGGCAGTGCCTCGCTGACCGCCTCATCGTGGGCGTTGCTGTTCCGGGTCTACGACCAGCCGGGGGAGCGGACCAAGGTGATGGGCTGGTGGTCGCTGGTCGGAGCGGGCGGCCCGGTGATCGGGGTGGCCATCGGTGGCCCGGTGGTGCAGGCCCTCGGCTGGCGCTGGATCTTCGTGGCCCAGGCGCCTCTGATCGTGCTGGCCCTGCTCTGGTGCCGGCGCACCCTTCCAGAGACGCCGAGGGCGGTCGGCGAGCCGATCGATGTACGCGGCGCGGCCCTGCTGGCGGCGGGGGTGGGCGCTTCGCTGCTCGCCATCAACCGGAGCAGCCAGGGCTGGCTGTCCCCCCTGGTGCTGGCCGCGCTCGGCATCGCCGTGGTGGCGTTCCCGGCCTTTGTTGCCGTGGAGCGGCGGGCCGCCGCTCCCGTGCTCCCGCTGGAGTGGCTGACCCGCCGCCAGATCACCATGCCGTGCCTGGCCTCGTTCGCCATGAGCTTCGGCTACATGGGGGGCTTCTTCATCACCCCTCTGTTCCTGGAGCAGGGGCTGCGCTACAGCATCGGAGCCACCGGTTTCTTCCAGATCGCCCGTCCTCTGGTGTTCGCGGTGGCCGCTCCGATGGCCGGCTACCTGGCCGGCCGGGTCGGGGAGCGGGTCTCCGCGGCCTCCGGGGCGGCCTGCCTGGTCCTGTCCATGCTGGCCTTCGTCGTAACCGCCCCGGGCAGCTCGGCGGTGCTGATCGTGGCCGCCCTCGGCGTGTCCGGGCTGGCACAGGGCCTGGCCCAGCCGTCCATCTCGGCCCTCATCGCGGGGGCGGTGGAACCGGGCCGGCTGGGTTCGGCCAGCGCCACCATGCAGGTCGCCAGCCAGGTCGGGGTGGTCACCGGTATCCAGGTGATGGAGACCATCCAGGTCTCCCGGCTGCACGTCGCGGGCACGGTCGGCTCGTACCACGCCGCGTACCTGGTGGGAGCCGCGGTGTCCATGGTGGCGGTCGCCACCGCCCTGGCCATCCACGCCCGCCGGCCCGGCCAGCCGTGGCGGCTGGGCCGGGCCTCCACCCTCGGCCCGGAGGCGGCTGTCGAACTGGGCTGACTACATTACAGGCGCTAGCCTTTCCGGGACGAAATCTGTAATATCGAGGTCATGGTCGCGACCATGACCCCGCCGGCCTCGGTCCTGCCGGACGTGCTGCCGACGGACCGGTTGTCCGAAGCCGGGCGCCCGGCGCCCGGGCTGCGGGCGTCGCTGCGTCGAATCCCGGGGGCGCGCAACGTGGTGACGGTGATCGGCGCCTGGCTGCAGTCCTTCGGCGTGGTGGCCGCGGCGGTGGCTGTCGACCGGTGGTGGGCCTACCTGATCGCCTTCTTCTTGATGGGCCGGGCCTTCGCCCTGCTCAACATTCTGGGTCACGAGGCGGCTCACCGGCTCCTGTTCGAGCGAAAGGCGGTCAACGACGTGGTCGGCCGCTGGCTGCTGGCCTACCCGGGTTGGACACCCTTCGACGTCTACCGCCGTTCCCACATGGCCCATCACAAGGACGAGCTGGGCCCGGCGGAGCCTGATCTCGGCCTCTACTCCGGTTATCCCGTCACCCGCGCCTCGATGCGGCGCAAGCTGGTCCGGGACGCCTTCGGGGTCTCCGGCTACAAGAACCTGGTACCCCTGCTGGCTGCCCTGCGCAAGCGGCGTTCCCGCGGTGTGGCCGGGCGCATCATGTTGGTGCAGGCGGCCATCTGGGCCGCCATGTGGGCCCTGTCGGGGCGGTGGTGGGTGTACCCGCTGCTCTGGCTGGCCCCGTGGATGACGGTGTGGCGGGTGCTCAACCGCCTGAGGGCCGTTGCCGAGCATGCCGGCATGGAGCGGTCGGCCGATCGGCGGCGCACGACCCACGTGGTCCGCCAGCGGCTGCTGGCCCGATTCTGGATCGTGCCCTACCACACCGGTTGGCACCTGGCCCACCACGTGGACATGGGCATCCCGTGGCGCCGACTGCCCGACCTGCACCGCGAGTTGGTCGCATCGGGTTGGGTCACTCCCATGCTCGAGTACCGGAGCTATACCGCGCTGTGGACGGCGCTGTGCTCCCGGCCGGCCGGGGCGGGGGTGGCGGTCGTTACTCCTGGCGCAGCCCGGAGATGAGCGCCCCCAGTTCGGCCCGGTACCCGTCGTAGGCCCGCCGCAACCGGTCACCCGGCCAGGCCGGGGGGAGCAGGGCGGGGGGTAGGACCGGATCGGCCCGCAGGTGGCGGACCATGGCCGCGGCCACGCTCAGCCGGTCGGCCGGGGATCTGACCGCCTTCAACCCCTCCATGAGCTCCTCGGCCCGGACCGCCCACCCCTCCAGGTCCCACATCCGAGCGACCAGTCGGGCCGGGGTCAGGCCGTCCGGGCCTAGCCGCCCGCTCCACCAGGCGATCGGCGGATCATCTCCGGGCCGGGCTGATCCGGATCGGGCTGATCCGGGCCGGGCTGATCCGGGCCGGGCTGATCCGGGCCGTGGTGACTCGGGCGCCCGCAGGTTGTCCGGCCGACCCCAGACCCCCGGGCGGACCTCGGCCATCCGGCGCCGTTCGAAGCGCCGCCTCAGCTCGCCAGGGCCGCCGAAGCCGCCCCCCGGGGCGGCGCCCTCGGCGGGCCCGCCGGGGCCGGGCAGGACCATCGCCCAGACCCACCCGCCGCGCCAGACCCGGGTGGCCGGGCGCAGGGCGCGGTCCTGGTCGTGCTGGCGCTCCAGGTGCCGGGGCGACAAACCGTAGGTGCCGGCGTCGGCCACCACCTCGCCATCGGCGCTGAGCCGCGACAGGGCGACGCGGGCCGTGCCCTCGCTGATCCCGAACAGCTCTGCGGTGCGGACGAGGACCCTTACCGGCAGGGTGGGCGGGTGGCTGCCCAGCAGCACCGAGAGGATCACCGAACGGGCCGGCAGCAGGACCCGGGCCGGTTCGGCCACCGAGGTCGAAGGGGTCACCCGGATGGCCGCCGTCACCCGGTCGGGAAGGCCACCTCTAGCGGGGGCCGGGGCCGGCGCTCGTCCCAGGCGATGGCGCACGAGGGCGAGCAGAATCGCTTGACCGAGCCGTCGGTGCCGAAGCGGGTCTCGAGGCCCCGGATGACCGGCAGGGTCAACCCGCAGCACGGATCGATGGTGGACTCGGTCGCGCTGGCGAGGCGCAGGGGGGCCGCTTCCACGGGCCGGTCGAGCCCATTGACCGACCGGGCGGTGAAGGCACCCACGTCCACCCAGCGAGGGGCCTGGCTGGCCACCTCCCGGGTGGCCAGGGTCTGGTTGGCGTCGGCCAGGTCGCACAGCCGGGCGGCTACGTTGGCCGGCCGGCCGATGTAGTCGTCGCCCTCGAACATGATGACCGGGCCGTTGGCCATCCCGGCCCGGATGGCCAACGGGATGGTGTTGGGGATACGGTCGGCCAACTCCACCACCATGGCGATCACCGCCCCGGTGTCGGCCGAGGAGAGCATGGCCCCGTCGCCCAGCCATTTGGTGACCCGCACCCCGCGCCGGGCCGCGATCTCTCGGACCCGGCCCCGGAAGGTGCTGAGCACGGCCACCGTCTGATCGTCGCCGAAGTGCTCGGTGAACGCCGTGAAGCCGCTCAAGTCGATGAACGCGAAGCAGCGCTCTACCCGCATGTGGACCTCTCCTCGGGGTCCAGGCTAGCGGGTCCAGGTCCCCACCCCGTGCTGGATCGACCCCCGGTCGACCCGGTCAGGCCACCCGGCTGGCCAGGGTGAAGCCCGAGTACATCGCCACGATGTGCACCTGGGCGCCGGTGTGGGGCGCCTCGATGATCTCGCCGTTACCCACGTAGATGGCCACGTGCTCGCCGGGGTCGGAGAAGAACACCAGGTCGCCGGGCTGGAGGTCGGACATCGGTATGTGGGTCGTGTCGGCGTACTGGGCTCCCGAGTAGTGGGGCAGCGATATACCGACCTGGGCGTAAGCCCACATAACCAGACCCGAGCAGTCGAAGGTGGAAGGCCCCGAAGCCCCCCATTGGTACCAGTCGCCGATCCGGGTCTCGGCCGCGGCCAGGGCGCCCGCTTCCCCCGAGCCCGCCGGCGGGGGCGGGTTGTTGATCACCGTCGAGACCGTGTTGGCCGGCTGGGAGCCGCCTCCACCCTGTGATCCGGCGGCCGGGTCAGCTGCCTGGAGCTGGGCCGCCTCGGCGGCCAGTGCTCGGGCCTGGGCCTCGGCGGCGGCCTGAGCCGCCGCTTGGCGGGCTGCCGCGGCCTGAGCGGCCGCCTGGCGCGCCGCTGCCTCCTCGGCCTGCAGCTGGGCGATCTCCTGGCTGATCTGGCCCTGGGTCGCGGTGAGCTGGGCCTGGGAGTGGGATACGGCCTGACGGGCCGAGGCCAGGCTGGCGACCTGGGCCTGAGCTGCCGACTCCTGGCGCTTCAGGTTGTCCGCCGCCGTCTGCTCCTGCAACGTGGCCAGGTGGAACCGGTCGATGGCCTCGCTCTGGCTGGTGGCCAACGTGTTGACGTACTCGGCTCGAAGCAGGCTCTCGGTGGCACTCTGCATGGCGTCGCCGCCCCCGGTCGGCTGCGTGTTGCCACCGTTCACGTAGGCATTGATGGCGTCCGCCTTCAGCGCCTGGCGGGCCTGGTCGGTCCGCGCCTGGGCCGCGGCGAGGGACTTCTGGGCCGCGCTCACCTGCCCCTCTAGGTTGCCGAGCTGGTACTGGGCCTGGTCGTACCGCTCGGCCAGCGCCTCCTCCTGGTTCCCCAGGCTGTTGAGCTTGGCCGCCAGGGCAGCCGCCTGCGCCTGGAGATTCGACATTTGGTCGGCTGAGGCGCTAGGTACCAGCAGGCCGGACGTCAGCGCCGCGGCCAGCGCCGCCGACGTGACCCGACCCGCGTGCCGACGGAAATTCCACGTGCACGTTGTCACAACGGGCCCATACCCTAGGTGACCGGCGCGGGCCGATCAAGGCTATCGGGACGGCCAGGTGGCCGACCGGTGAAATTTCCGTGATGGCGGCGGGTGGCCGTCGGTGGCAGAAGTCAGCTCGAGCGCTCGATGACCATGGCCATACCCTGGCCACCGCCCACGCACATCGACTCCAGGCCGAAGGTCAGGTCCTCGCTCTGCAGACCGTTGATCAACGTGGTCATGATGCGGGCGCCGGTCATTCCGAAGGGGTGCCCGAGGGCGATGGCCCCTCCGTGGACGTTGAGCTTGTCGTAGGCGATGCCGAGATGGCGGGCGGAGGGGACCACCTGCGCCGCGAACGCCTCGTTGATCTCCACCAGGTCGATGTCGTCGATGGTCATGCCGGCCCGCTTCAGGGCCTGGCGGCATGCGTCCACCGGGCCGAGGCCCATGATCTCCGGGTCAAGGGCGGTGACCCCCGAAGACACCACCCGGGCCAGCGGAGTGATGCCCAGCTGGTGCGCCCGGGTGTCGCTCATGACGATCACCGCCGCGGCCCCGTCGTTGAGGGGGCAGGCGTTGCCGGCGGTGACCTCGCCGTCGGGTCGGAAGGCCGGCTTCAACTCCGCCAGCTTATCGACGGTGGTGCCCGGGCGGGGACCGTCGTCGGTCGCCACGGTGGAGCCGTCGGCCAGGGTCAGCGGGGTGATCTCCCGCTCGAAGAAGCCGTTCTGCTGGGAGGCCACCGCCCGCTGTTGTGACAGGGCGGCGAACTCGTCCATGTCCCGGCGCGACACCCCTTCCTTCTCCCGCACGTTCTCCGCCGTCTGGCCCATGGCGATGTAGATATCGGGCAGCCCGGCCGGCGGGCTCCACGGCTCGCCCCCACCGAGCGAGCGGGCCGCGGTGCGCTCCTCGGCCCCGGCGAAGCGCTCGTTGTGGGTATCGGGCAGACCGTCGGACATCCCGTGGCTGAAGCGGCTGACCGCTTCGACTCCGGCCGAGACGAACACGTCGCCTTCACCCGAGCGTATGGCGTGGGCCGCCATCCGGATGGTCTGAAGTGACGACGAGCAGTACCGGTTGACCGTCGTGCCGGGCGAGCCCGGCAGGTCCGACAGCAAAGCGACGACACGGGCCATGTTGTACCCGGCCTCCCCGGCCGGCTGGGCGCAGCCGAGGATCAGGTCCTCGACGCCGCTCGGGTCCAGCTGGGGCACCTTGGCCAGCACCGCCTTCACGACCTGGGCGGCCATGTCGTCGGGGCGCAGACCGGTGAGCGATCCCTTGAAGGCCCTCCCGATGGGGCTGCGGGCTGTGGCGACGATTACGGCCTCGGGCATTCGGGATTCTCCTCGGGTACGGGTTACCGGCTGGTAGTACCAGTTCTACCGGAAGCGGGCCGGCGACGCCCATTTGCGCCATCCGGTCGCGCCGGGGTGATCGGAACCCGATTGTGTCGCTAGCCTCGGGGGATGACCGATCTCTCCGTCCGCCCGGTCACGAGCGACCCGACCCTCGATGGGGACCACGAGCGCATGGCCCACATCGTGCTGGAGGGGTGGAAGCCGGAGGAGGGCGATTACGTCTCGGCCGGGCCCACGGTGGTCGAGGGGCTGGTCAACGGCACCGCGGTAAAGGCCCTGTGCGGGAAGATCTGGGTGCCATCGCGCGACCCGAAGAGGTACCCGGTGTGCCCTACCTGCAAGGGGATAGCCGAGTCCATGGGATGGAAGATCCCCGCCGGCTGAGACCTCTGCCGGCCGAGCCGCCACCGTCGCACCGGGGGGCCGGTCACCCCTTCGAAGGTGGGCCGGTCACCCTTTCGAAGGGTGGAGCGGTCACCCCTGCGGCGGGTAGGCGGCCCCCGCGGCGATCTGGCCGGCCAGGGCCATCACCCGGGCCGGCCGGCGGATGCCGATGGCGGCCACCAGCCGTCCTGCCGCCCCGTAGGCGATGAGCACCCGGTCCTCCTCGAAGCTGCCTTCGAGGACGGTCGTATCGGAGCCGGGCTCGGCCCGACCGACCATCTGGAGCTTGACCCCGTGCTGGTCCGACCAGAAATAGGGGGTGGGGTCGTACGGGTCGGCCGAGTCACCGAGGATCATGGTCATGGCCGCCGCTTCGCCCGATTCGGTGGCGTTGGTCCAATGCTCCACCCGCACCGGCTCGCGGTAGGCCGGGTGGGTCCAGCGGGCCACGTCGCCGGCGGCCAGCACGTCGGGTACGGGTCGTCCCCCGGCCAGGACCCGCAGGCGGGAGTCGCAGCGCACCCCGTCGTCCAGGTCGACCCCCGCACCGGCCAGCCACCCGACAGCCGGGGTCACGCCGATGCCCACCACCACGGTGTCAGCCGGGACCGTGGTCCCGTCGCCCAGGCGGACCGCCTCGGGCCGCCCGTCGGGTCCCGTGGCCAGGCCGTCCACTCCGACTCCGACCCGCAGGTCGGTGCCCTTGGCCCGGTGCCAGGCGGCCACCGCGGCGCCGACGCCGGCTCCGAGGGCCCGCTCCAGCGGCACCGGCAGCGCCTCCAGCACGACGGTCGGGACCCCGAGCTGCTGGGCGCTGCATGCCACCTCGAGGCCGATGAACCCGGCCCCGATGACGACCAGGGAACGGCTCTTTTGCAGGTCGGCCCGGAGGGCGATGGCGTCGTCGAGGGTACGCAGGTAGTGCACGCCCGGCCCCGGAGGAGCCCCGTTCATGATGCGAGGCGAGGCGCCGGTGGCGATCAGCAGCCGGTCGTAGGCCAGCTCGTCGCCGCCGTCGAGGCGGATCCGACCGAGGTCGAGGTCCAAGCCGGTCGCGGCCCGTCCCAGCACCCAGTCGATCCCTAGCGTGTCCGGGACGGGGAAGGTGGTCGATTCCGGCTCCGCCTGGCCGGTCAGCACCCGCTTGGAGAGGGGCGGGCGGTCGTAGGGGAGGTGGCGCTCGTTGCCGACCATGGTGATGGTGCCGTCGTAACCGTGCTGGCGGAGGGTCTCGGCCGCCCGCAACCCGGCGAGAGAGGCACCGACGATGACTGTTCGTTGCGGCACCGGGGTGACGTTAGACGCTTCTGGCCGACCGGCTCGAGGGCGCCCGGCGGCCGCTCGCAGGGCCGCGCCCGTCGGCGGGCCGGGGGCCGCCCTGTGCCACCATGGCGTCCATCATGAAGCCGGTGCGGGTGGACGAGTGGTTCGCCGATAACATCCCCGAGCGCTGGGGGGCGCGGGCCATCGAGGTGCTGGCCGACTCCGACGAGACGCTCGTGATCGTCGAGCTACCCGGGCGCCCGTCGGGGCCGGCGGGTACGGAGGCGGCGGTGGCCCGCTTCCGCGACACCACCCGCGAGGAGCGGATGGCCCTGGCGTCGGGAGCCGAGTCCCGGTTCGGGATCCGGGTCTCCTGGGGGGTCCGGCAGGGCCAGGAGGTCGTGCTGTTCACCACCGCCACGGTCCCGGTCATGACCCGGCTGCGGCTGACGGAGCGGCGGGTCCTCGACACGCTGATCGACGGCGGCCTGGCCCGGACCCGCTCGGAGGCATTGGCCTGGTGCGTGCGACTGGTCGGCGAGCACGAGCAGGAGTGGCTGGCGGAGCTGCGGGCGGCCTTCCAGTCGGTCGAGGCGGTGCGCCAGAAGGGGCCGAAGAGCCGCCGCCGATCGTGAGCGAGCTGCTCGGACGACCGGGCCTCAGTCGGCGGAGGCCCCGACCGAGTCGAGCGCCTGGGTGAGGGTGTTCCAGGCCAGGGTGGCGCATTTGATGCGCACCGGAAATTTGACCACTCCCTGCAGGGCCTCGAGGTCACCCAGCTTGACACCGTCGTCGCCCGAGCCGGCCGGACCGTCGGCCCCGTCACCGTCGCCGCCGTCGAGGCGCGACTCGTGGATCGACATCATCGACTTGAATTTGCGGATCACCGCCCGGGCTTGGTCCAGGGACAGGCCCTTGACCGCGGTGGACATCATCGAGGCCGACGACTGGCTGATGGAGCAGCCCTGGCCGGTCAGCCGGACGTCGGCCAGCCGGCCGTCCTCCACCTGCACGTAGATCGTGATCTCGTCGCCGCAGAGCGGGTTGAAGCCGGTCTCCGCGTGGGCCGGCGGGGCGGGCAGCTCGCCCCGGTTCCGGGGGTTTCGGTAGTGGTCGAGGATGATCTCACGGTAGAGGTCTTCGAGGCCGGGCATTCTCGGGTGGCTCCTTGGGCGTCTGTTAGAGGGCGAAGAGGGCGTCGGCGTCGGACAGGGCGGAGACGAGGACGTCCACATCCGACTCGTCGTTGTACACCGAAAACGATGCCCGCGCCGTGGCCCCCACGCCCAGCCGGCGCATGAGCGGCTTGGCGCAGTGGTGTCCGGCCCGCACGCACACACCCGCCTGGTCGAGCACCTGCGACAGGTCGTGGGGATGGACGTCGCGGTATTGGAAGGAGATCACCCCGCCGCGGTCCTCGGCGGTGGACGGGCCGTGGATCACCAGCTCGGGATGGGTGGACCTCAAGGAGTCGAGGGCGTAAGCGGTGAGGGCCCGCTCGTGGTCGCGCACCGCCTCCATGCCGAGCCCGTCCAGGTAGTCGATGGCGGCCGACAGGCCGACCGCCTCGGCGATGGGCGGCGTACCGGCCTCGAACTTCCAGGGCACGTCGTTGGTCGAGAAGCCGTCCAGGCGGACGTCGCGGATCATCTCACCGCCGCAGATGAACGGGGGCATGGCCTCGAGCAGCTCCAGGCGGGCCCACAGGGCGCCGATGCCGGTCGGGCCCAGCATCTTGTGCCCGGTGATGCCGAAGAAGTCGCAGTCGAGGGCGCTCACGTCGAGCGGCATGTGGGGGGCGTGCTGGGCCCCGTCCACCAGGATCAGGGCTCCGGCGGCGTGGGCGGCATCGGCCAGGTGGCGGAT
>JAKBAX010000211.1 GCA_021808785.1 Actinomycetes bacterium
GCCAGGCGACCACCACCTCGTCGGCCATCGGGAACCGGGCCCGGGTGGCGAAGACCGGCCGGGCATCGCAGACGGTCACCCGGTAGCCGAGAACCTTGCCCACCTTGGCCAGGGCAGCGGTGAAATCCACCGCAGTGCTGTTCTCGGAGACGGCTTCTTTCCGGCACCGGGAGGGAACCACCTTTTCGTTGGCGACAGACCGTGGCCACCGTCCCCACATTGCGTTGGCGCCCGGTCCCGGCGATCGGGGTCAGGGGGACCGGGGACGTTTGGGGGCGGTCCGGAGGAGCATTCTGGGCGCCCCTTCTGGAACGGGGTCGTTCGCATGGCTAACGGGGCTGATCCGTTACGATCGGCTTGACGGTTGCCCTGACTTCGTGGCGCCCCGGCACAGATTGGATCGGGGTGGACGGGTGTTGTGCATGAGGGAGAGGAACCGCGTGAGCGGGGGCGCGCAGGCGTTCGAGGAGTTGGCGGATCGCTACGACGCCTGGTACGAGACGCCCGCTGGGCGGGTGTGGTTCGATCTGGAGTTGGCCGCCCTGCGGCCGCTGCTGGCGGGCGCGTCAGGTGCGAGCCTGGAGGTTGGTGTGGATGTGGCGGCGGCGCCGCTGGTGTTGGCGGTGCGGGGTGCGGGGTGCGGGGTGCGGGGTGCGGGGTGTTAGCGGTATGACTGTTTGATCAGTCTGTAGCTGGGGACGGCAGTGCTGTTTGAGGATGGCCTGGCGTGGTGATGTGGCCGGTGACCGGCGAGGATGGGCGGTCCTTTGTTCGCGAGGGACCCCTCCCGTCGAAGTTGGTCGCTCAGCCGGGAGGGGTCCAAGGTGGTGGTGCCACCGGTGGGCGTCTGGTCATCGGAGTCGTTCCTCGGGACAGCGCCTGGGGTTGGTCCTATGAGGCGGAGGGACGGGCCGGGCATCGGTTTTACCGTCACGCCCGCTTCTACACGCTTGACGAACACCTCCGACTTCTCGGCAGTGCTGGTTTCCGCCTGGTGGCCGTTCTGTCTTGCTGTTGGCGCCGTCCGACTATCCCGTCACCGAGCCGGTCAGTGTCGGCGTGGTTGACAGTGCCGGGCTCGTGGCTCTCGCTGCGGTCAGGTCTGGCGATTCCCTCGGGTCGGGTCGCGCTGGCGGGCGGTGACCCGCGGCCGCGGGTCCGGGTGGCGGATCTACCCGGGGCATGAGGCAGACGGGTGGAGGCTGCCCGCTCGGGCCGGTGATCAGCGCGTCGCCTGGGGCGGTGGCGGGGCGGCCGCCTGTCCGCTGACCCATTCGGGGTGGTCCTGCCAGGGCGGGGCTGTGGCCCGCCGGTCCGGTTGGGTCTCGCGGAGGAAGAGCACCAGGACGAGGGTGGACGCCCCGAGCAGGGCGGCACCGACCCAGAGGGCGGCGCTGATACCGGCGAGGGCGGCGATGGCTCCCAGCACCAGCGGGCCGAGGGCGTAGCCGCTGTCGCGCCAGAGCCGGTAGACGCCGAGGGCCCCGCCCCGCCAGGCCGGGTGGGCGCTGTCGGCGACGGCGGTGATCAGGTTGGGGTAGGCGAGGGCCATGCCTGCGCCCATCACGATGGCGCCGAGGTACCAGACGGTCAGGGCGTGGCCGGAGGCGATGACGGCGATCCCGGCCCCGATGAGGAACGTGCCGGCGGTGATGGGCCATCTGCGGCCGACGCGGTCGGCCAGCCAGCCGGTCGGGACCTGGCCCAGTCCCCACACCCAGGCGTAGACGCCGACGAGCACGCCGACATTGGCGACGGACAGGCCGTGGTGGAGGAAGTAGAGGGGGAAGAAGCCGATGACCAGGCTGTCGGCGAACTTGTTGACCATCCCGGCCTGGCAGACGGCCAGCATGCTGCGGTCGTGCCAGCTCATGTAGCGGGCGAGCTGCCCGACCCCGGGCGTCGCGTCCTGGTCGGTGTGGGTGTGGCGATTCGCTTCGGCTCTGGCCCACGGCAGGGTCTCGCGGGCCGGGCCGAAGGTGACCAGAGCGCCGACCGCTACCACGCCGAGCGCGAGCAGATAGGGCGCCGGGCGCAGCCCGTAGGAGGCGACGAGCAGGCCGGCGGCGAGACCGCCGAGCCCGGTGCCGACATATCCGGCGGATTCGTCGAGGCCGACCGCGAGGCCCCGGCCGGCCGGGCCGACCAGGTCGACCTTGGCGGTGACCGACATGCTCCAGGTCAGTCCCTGGTTGACGCCGAGAAACAGGTTGGCTGCCACCACCCACCACCAGGCCTGGGCGAAGATGATCAAAAGGGCGTAGGGCAGGGCGAAGCCCCAGCCGATGAGCAGGAGCAGCTTGCGGCCCAGGCGGTCGGAGAGCCGCCCGGCGACCAGGTTCATCACCGCCTTGACCGCCCCGAAGGCGGCCACGAACGACACGGTGTAGAGGATGGAGACCACACCGAAGGTGTGCTCGGCGAGCGGTGGTAGGGCGACGCGTTCCACGCCGATGGTCATGCCGACCAGCAGCGTGATCCCGGTGAACAGCGCGAACTGCCACCAGTTCTCCCGCAGGCCGAGGCGATACTCGATGGTCGGGCTGGCGGTCGAGGTGATCGCGGTCACTGGCCGGTGTCGAGGGGCAGCCCACATGCTTGGGCCCACTCCTGGGGTCCGCCCCGGAGCACGGCCAGATCGGTGATCCCGGCTCGGGTGAGGAGGCTGGCGGCGGTGGCGGCCCTCTCGCCGTGCCCGCACATCACTACCGCCCGTTCGGGGGCGGCATCGCTGCGCCCGGGTAGAGAGCCGAGTTCGACGTTCCGGGCGCCGGGGATGTGACCGGAGCGGTATTCGCCGGCCTGGCGGACATCGAGCACCGGCCGGTCCCCGATCTCGGTGGCGTCGATCAGCCCGATGCGGTTCAGCGGTTCTCCGGCGGCGGCCCAGGCGTCCATCCCGCCCTGCAGTAGGCCGGCGAGACGGTCGTAGCCGATCTTGGCGGCCTGCCAGGCCACCTCCGCCGGGTCCTGACCGGCGCCGAGCACGAAGATCACCGGCACGTCGGGCGGTACCAGCCAGCCCAGCCAGGTGGCGAACCCGTCGCGCAGCGCGTTGGAGATGGCGCCGGGGATGTGACCGGCGGCGAACTCGCCGACAGGGCGCACATCGATGAGGTATGCGCCCTCGCCCAGCAAACCCCTCACCGGCTCGACGTTCAGGCGGTCCAGGTCCAACCGGGCGGGGAGCAGCGGGGGGCCGGTACGGTTGAGCTCGCCCAAGCGGTCGAAGTAGGCCGGGTAGGAGCCGAGGCTGGCCAGCAGGCGGCGGACGAAGGTGTCCTCATCGGGGGCGGCGAGAAGGTCGTTGGAGCGCTTCTGGGCGCCGATCGTGCTGGTACGTTCCTGGCCGGGCGGGGCCGAGCAGAACGACCCCGCCCCGTGCGTCGGCCACACCGCGGTGGCATCGGGCAGGTCGGATAGGCGGCGCAGGGACCGGTACTGGGCGCGGGCCAACTCCTCAGCGCGATCGGCGCCAAGGAGGTCGGTGCGCGCCGCGGAGCCGACGATCAGCGAACCGCCGGTGAACACCCCGAGTTCCCGGTCGCCGTCGAGGAGCAGGTAGGAGAGGTGCTCGTCGGTATGGCCCGGGGTCCCCAAGGCTCGCAGCGTGAGCCCTCCGAGGTCGACATCGTCGCCGTCTTCGAGCGGCCGGTGCGCAAACCGGCGATGCCCTGCTGCTGAGGCCAAGACGGTGGCCCGGTCGTCATGGGCCAGCTGGACGGCGCCGGTGAGGAAATCGGCGTGCAGGTGAGTATCCGCGCTGAAGGCCACCCGCAACCTCCGTTTCGCTGCCGCTTCGCGCAAGGCCCGCACGTCCCGGGAGGCGTCGACCGCCAGCGCCCGACCGTCACCCAGGTCGACCACGTAGGCCGAGTTGCCCAACCCCTCGTCAACCAGCGGTATCAGATGCTCGTCGCCAAAGCCCACAACATTCTCCTGTCCTGCCGGCAGCAGCCACCCATGCTACAATATTCCAGAGATATTTGGAGGATATTGGGATGAGCGGAGCGGAACGCAAGCTGGCCCTCTTCGAGGCGATCGCGGGCACCGGCAAGGCACTGTCCAACGGCAAGCGCCTAGAGCTGCTCGACCTGCTGGCCCAGGGGGAGCGCAGCGTCGAATCCCTGGCCAGAGCGGCCGGGCTGGGCGTGACGACCGCCTCGGCCCATCTCCAGGCACTCAAGCACGCCGGGCTGGTGGCCACCCGCCGCGACGGCACCCGCATCCACTACCGCCTCGCCGGCGACGACGTGGCCGCCCTCTACAAACAGCTGCTACAGGTGGCCGAGGCGCATCAGCCCGCCGTCGGGCCGGCCCGTATCGCCTACCTCGGGCCTGACGACACCGACCAGCTGAGCCGGGAGGAGCTGATCGAACGGGTGAGGACCGGCACCGCCACGGTGATAGACGTCCGCCCGGTGGAGGAGTACCACTCCGGGCACATACCCCAAGCGGTGTCGATCCCCCTCGACCAGCTCGAGGACCGCCTGTCGGAACTGCCCGCCGGCACCGAGATCGTCGCCTACTGTCGGGGCGCCAACTGCGTCCTCGCCCACGACGCGGTGCGCCTCCTGCGCAAGCGCCGCCGCCGGGCGACCCGGCTGGCGGAGGGGATGCTCGAATGGCGCCTGGCGGACCTGCCGGTAGCCGTCGGAGAAAGGTGAGTTCCCCATGCACGCCCTGGTCATCTGCAACGACCCGCCCTACGGCAGCGAACGCTCCTGGAATGGCCTGCGCCTCGCCGGTTCGCTCGCCCGGCGCAACGGAGTCGAGGTCCGGGTCTTCCTCATGGGCGACGCCGTCGGCTGCGCCGTGTCCGGCCAGAAAGTGCCCGACGGCTACTACCACCTGGATCGCATGCTCGAAGCCGCCGCCCGCCACGGCGCAGCGATTGGATGCTGCGGCACCTGCCTCGACGCCCGCGGCATTAGCGAAGAAGCACTCGTCGACGGCGCGCAGCGATCCACCCTCGAAGAGCTGACCGACTGGACACTCTGGGCCGACCACACTCTTACCTTCTGAAGAGACTTGCAGATCTCCAATCAGGCGGCAGGCACACCGGAGGCCCGCTGACCAGTCCCGTCAATCAGATCCGACTCTCCGCCTCGCTGATCGCAGTAGCTCCCGCTGGCTGATCGCAAAGTGCATGTATCCGAGATCGAGACCACCCACGGATGCAAGCTCGGCCTCGACGATCCGGTCTTCGTAGAAGCCGGGGACCGGCTTCTGGAGCGAGGAATCTGGGCCGAAGATCGAACGCGCCGATCGCGCGTGACGCCGTCATTCTTGGAGATGGCCGGCACTATCGCCGTTCCTGCGGCCAAGCGCAGCACCGCCTGGGACGAGGTGATTCGTCGTACAAGAACGGACCGGACTGCAGTGCGCCGATGACGGCGTTTGTCGATACGAACCTTCTGGTCCGGCATCTGACTGGCGATCATCCCGAGATGGTGGCTCTAGCAACGGCCTATCTGCAATCGGAAACCGCTTTGCTTCTAACCGATATCGTGGTGGCCGAGACGGTCTATGTCCTCGAGTCCTTCTATGAAGCGCCTCGCGACCAGGTCGCCCTGGCGATGCGATCCCTCCTTGGACTCCACACGGTGGTCTGTGTTGATCGCGCCCTCCCTCCTCCGGGCCATCGAGGTATATGAGACTGATCGGATTGACTTCGCTGAGGCTTACCTTGTTGCGTGCGCCGAGAGCACCGGGGTGGGAAGGGTTGCCTCCTTCGACCGGTCCATAGATCGAGTGTCCACGGTCGAGCGGATCGAACCACCATGAAGGGCTCTACATGAACCGGCTCGGAATGAGCGAGTCCGACCTACACTCCTCAGCCAGTGCGCCACGATGGTTCCACTTGCGGCGCGATCAGGGCGTCCCCCGGCTCTTCTAGGTATTGTTCTTCTGGGACAGAGGACGATTATTGGGTGGAATACGGTCGCCAACCCGGTGCCTGGGCCCTGCTGCGGTGCGGCCCAACGCATGCCTTGGGTCCGTCCGGGTCTCGGCATGGGGCCGGCCGTTGACGTGCTTCTCGAAGGCCGCACAAGCGGCCACCAAAGCGGCGAAGTCCCCGTAGTCGTCCACCAGGTTGGCGGCGGTGGGCACCAGGTCGGCTTTGGCCACGCGCACCGTCGCCTCCGAGCCGCCCTTGGAATCGTATGGAACACATGTCTCGACCGCGCAGCCATAGTGGCACCGCGCAGCCATAGTGGCGCCCGGCGGCGACCATCAGCGGATGGCGCACCGCCCGGCCGGCCACCCGATCGGCGGTGACGGTGCGTTCGTTGTCGGTCGACAGGTACGTCGGTGCCGCCCCGAAGCGGCGCAGCATCGTGTCGATGCAGGCCAACAAGGTCGGCAGGGTCTTGTCCCAGGTGGGGATCACCACCCGGAACCGGCTCCAGGCGAGCCAGGCGCAAAACAGGCACGTCGTCCGACCGGCGACACTCGGGCCGGCACCCCAGTCGAACTGGGCCCACATCCCCGGCTCGGCAATCCACGGCCGGTAGGTGCGCCGATGTCCGGCCCGATAGCGGTCCTTTGCCCGCGCCACCGCCCGCCGTGTGGTGCGCTCGTCGCCGCCAAAGCCCATCGGCACGATATACAGCCGGTGGACAACATCGGCGCGGATGTCGCCCTGGGAACGCTCCACCAACTCCTCGATCTTCTGCTTGGTCAACGGGATCCTCAACTGGTGGATGGCACCGACATTGCTGTCCGCCGGCATGGAGATCTCCTGTCCGTCAGCGTGGACTTCGCTGTCCGGCTACATGGAGTGAGAACTGTCCGTTCTCACTCGAGCGACGTACCGAGGGATCCCCAGCGCTACGCATACGCCAGTATGTGATATGATCATATGTATGGGACAGGTTGATCGGTTGTCGGTGACGATGCCGCCCGAAATCGGCGCCGCCGTACGGGAGGCCGCTGCTCGCCAAGGTACGAGCGTGTCGACCTGGTTGGCCTCGGCTGCGGCGCAGCGCCTGCGTAATGAGCTGTTAGGCGCAGCGCTCGATCGTTGGGAAGCGGAGGAGGGACCTTTCAGCGACGAAGAGCTCGACGCTGCGGCTGCCGCCCTCGGTCGGGGCCGTAGACGAGGAGCGGCATGAGCGCCGTTCTGGATGCGGGCGCACTGGTGGCCGTCGATAAGGGAGACCGCCGGGTTGGAGCGATGCTGCGAGTGCTTCAGCGGGGTGGTGTCTCGGTGACCACCAGCGGTGGTGTCGTCGCCCAGGTATGGCGCGACGGGAGCCGACAGGCCAATTTGGCGCGGATCCTCTCCGGCGTGGATGTGGACGCCCTAGACGATGTCACGGCACACAGGGTGGGAGAGCTCCTCCGCCAGAACCGCTCGGACGACCTCGTCGACGCCCACGTCGCACTCCTGGTCCACCCCGACGATCACGTATTCACCAGCGACGAGCCAGACATCAAAGCCCTGCTCCGTGCCAGGAAGGTACGCGCCAACATCATCCGAGTTTGACGCCGATGCGGCAACGCCTCCTTGACCCGGCGGTCAGGGGAGGTCGGACCTCATCGTTGGGGGATACGCATCAGGTGATGTTAGGGGGCCGGTCGACCGG
>JAKBAX010000212.1 GCA_021808785.1 Actinomycetes bacterium
CGGCAAGCGGGTCGACTACTCGGGCCGTTCGGTCATCGTGGTCGGGCCCACCTTGAAGCTGCACCAGTGCGGCCTGCCCAAACAGATGGCGCTGGAGCTGTTCAAGCCGTTCGTCATGAAGCGCCTCGTCGACCTGGAGCTGGCCCAGAACATCAAGTCGGCCAAGAGGATGGTCGAGCGGCGCCGCTCGCAGGTCTGGGACGTGCTCGAAGAAGTGATCAAAGAGCACCCGGTGTTCTTGAACCGCGCTCCCACGCTCCACCGTCTCGGCATCCAGGCCTTCGAGCCGGTGCTGGTCGAGGGCAAGGCCATCCAGATCCACCCCCTGGTGTGCACCGCCTTCAACGCCGACTTCGACGGCGACCAGATGGCCGTGCACCTGCCGCTGTCGGCCGAGGCCCAGGCCGAGGCCCGCATCTTGATGCTGTCGGCCAACAACATCCTCTCGCCGGCCACCGGCCGCCCGATCGTGACGCCGACCCAGGACATGGTCTTCGGGGCCTACTACCTGACCCTCGTCAAGGACGACGCGGTCGGCGAGGGCCGGGTGTTCCGCCACCTCTTCGAGGTGGAGCGGGCCTATGACGCCGGAGAGGTGGACCTGCACGCCAAGATCACCTACCGCCGGCCCATCGCCGGCTCCGTGCCCGCACGGGACGGCAGTGCCGACCCCGAGGGGGACCGGCCCAACTACGAGCAGATCGAGACCACCCCGGGGCGGATCATCTTCAACACCGCCCTGCCGGATGACTTCGAGTTCGTCAACGACGTGGTGGGCAAGCGCAACCGGTCCATCGGCTCCATCGTGGAGGTGCTGGCCGACCGCTACCCGCGGGTGACGGTGGCGTCCAGCCTGGACGCCATCAAGGACCTGTGTTTCCGCTACGCGGCCCGCTCGGGTCTCACCATCTCCATCGACGACGTCAAGACGCCGCCGACCAAGGGCGACATCATCGCCCGCTACGAGGCCGAGGCGCAGAAGGCGGAGACGCAGTTCAAGCGGGGCATCATCACCGACGACGAGCGGCGCCAGAAGGAAATCGAAATCTGGACCACGGCCAACTCGAAGATCGGCGCGGCCATGGAGGCGACCCTCGCCCAGGACGCATTCAACCCGCTCAACATGATGGTCGACTCGGGCGCCCGCGGTAACCCGCAGCAGGTGCGCCAGATCGCCGGCATGAAGGGCCTGGTGTCCAACCCCCGGGGCGAGATGATCCCCCGGCCCATCCGGTCGTCGTTCCGTGAGGGCCTGTCGGTGCTGGAGTACTTCATCTCCACCCACGGCGCCCGCAAGGGTCTGGCCGACACCGCCCTGCGCACCGCCGACTCCGGGTACCTCACCCGCCGGTTGGTGGACGTGGCCCAGGAGCTGATCATCCGCCAGGAGGACTGCGGCACGACCCGCGGCATCTGGATCGAGGCCATCCAGCGCGACGACGAGCGGGTCCGCTCCTACCTCGAGACCCGCATCGACGGCCGGGTGCTCTCCCGGGACGTGTCCCTCGCCGACGGGTCGGTGATCGAGGCCGGCACCATGATCACCCCGCTCATCATGGAGACCCTCCGTGACGACCCGACGGTGGACCGTATCAACTGCCGCTCGGTGCTCACCTGCGAGGCCGAGCACGGGGTCTGCGGCTTCTGCTACGGGCGGTCGCTGGCCCACAATCGGCCCATCGAGCTGGGCGAGGCGGTGGGGGTCATCGCGGCCCAGTCCATCGGCGAGCCCGGTACCCAGCTGACCATGCGGACCTTCCACCAGGGCGGTATCGCCGGTGAGGACATCACCCACGGGCTGCCCCGCGTGGTCGAGCTGTTCGAGGCCCGCACCCCGAAGGGGGCGGCCATCCTGGCCCGCATCTCCGGCGTGGTGCGCGTCGAGGAGGAGGACACCGGCCGCCGGATCGTGATCGTCGCCGACGACGGCACCGAGGACGTCTACAACGTCAGCGTCCGGTCCAAGCTGGCCGACGGGATCGTCGACGGAGCCGAGCTCGCGGCCGGCGATCCGATCGTGGACGGCCCCAAGGATCCCAAGCAACTGCTCGAGATCAAGGGCATCCGGGAGACGCAGCAGTACCTGGTCAACGAGGTGCAGCAGGTGTACCGCGACCAGGGCGTGTCCATCCACGACAAGCACATCGAGCTGATCGTGCGCCAGATGCTGCGCCGGGTCCTGGTCGCCGACCAGGGCGAGAGCCCCTTCCTGCCGGGCGAGCGCGTCGACTCGCGCACCTACGCCGAGGTCAACCGCCTGCTCGTCACCGAGAGCAAGCGGCCGGCCGAGGGCCGTCCGGAGCTCATGGGGATCACCAAGGCGTCGCTGGCCACCGACAGCTGGCTGTCGGCCGCCTCGTTCCAGGAGACCACCCGGGTGCTGACCGAGGCCGCCATCGAGGGCAAGTCGGACCACCTGTTCGGCCTCAAGGAAAATATCATCATCGGCAAGCTCATCCCGGCCGGTACCGGGATGAGCCGCTACCGCGACATCACCCTCGAAGCCCCCGAGGCGGAGCGGATGACGTTCTGGAGCTCCGGTGACGATGAGGCCGGGACCGAGGATCTGGCCGCCTGGCTGGCCTCCATCGGCTCCCCCGAGGCGGAGAGCGAGAGCGCCGCACTCACCGGTTTCGACACCGGGAGCGGGTTGAACTTCGACGAGGTGTCGTTCCCCGAGAGCGGGGACGCCTCCGCGTCCTGACATCCCTCGGTCCCAGGACTGCTCGAATGGCCACCCCGGGTGAACGGGGTGGCCATTCGCCATCCTGGGCCCGGGTTACAGTGCACCTCCCGTGAGCTCTGGGCGTATGAGCGCGCCGGATCTCGGGGCGACTTCGGCCGTCGGGCGGCGGCCACGCTGGCCCACTTTTCTAGCGGTGGGGTGGGTGTTCCTGGCTGCGTTTCTGTATCTGCTGCCGTCGCTGATCCACGGGGCCAGCCTCGGAAGCCTCGACATCCTCGACGTGTTCGGGCTGACCGCCCGGCCGGGGGCGTCGGTGCACAACGGGTTGTCCGGGGACCAGATCCAGGACATGATCCCGTGGGCGGTGATGTCCTGGAGGCAGGTCCACGCCGGTCACTTCCCGCTCTGGAACCCCTACAGCGGCTTCGGCCTGCCGCTGTTCGGCAACTTCCAGTCCGCCTCGCTCTCCCTCCCCTCCCTCATCAGTTACCTGCTGCCGCTGCGCTTCGTGTTCACGGTGCAGATCTACGTGAAGATGCTGATCGCCGGGACCGGCGTGCTGTGGATGGCCCGACGCCTCGGGCTGGGGCACCTGGCGGCCACCTTCGGGGCGACCGCGTTCATGCTGAGCGGGTCGTTCACCGGATGGCTGGGGTGGCCCATGAGCGGCACCGCGGCCTGGCTGGGGTGGGCGGTGGGGGCGGCGCTGCTGATCGTACGGGGGGGTCATCGGCGCCGGCACGTGGCCGGCCTGGCGGTGGTCGTGGCGTTCGTGATCTACGCCGGGCACCCCGAGACCATCTTGATGGTCCTCGGCTCGACCGCGGTGATCGCGGCGGCGGCCCTGGTCGGGCCCCTGGTGCGGCGTACCCGCGACGCCCTGATCGCCCTGGGATCACTCCTCGCCGCGGCGGCGGCCGGGCTGCTGTTGAGCGCCCCCTTGCTGTTGCCGGGGCTGCAGATCATCGGCCGGGCCAACCGGGCCGGGGTGGTCGGCTACGCCAAGCCCTACCGCGTGGCGGTCAACCTGCTCTTCGCCACCTACCACGGGATGCCCCCAACTGGCTACGGGGTGTTCGGCAGCGGTAACTACTACGAAGGCGCGTGCTACGTCGGTGTCGTAGCCGCCGCCCTGGCCGGGGTGGCACTGGTGTTCCACTGGCGTAGAGGGGCGGTGATCGGGATGGCCCTGGTCGGGGTGGCCGCCTTCTTCCTGGCCTTCTCCCAGCACCTGGCGCGGGTGCTGGACCGCTATCCCTTCGTCAAGGAGGTGCAGTGGACCAGGATGCTGCTGGTCCTCGATTTCGTCCTGGCCGCGCTGGCCGCCCTCGGGCTGCAGGTGCTCGTGGACCGCTGGCGGGAACCGGTCGTCCGACGGGTGTTCGCCGGGTGGGCGGTGGCGGGGATCGGCCTGATCAGTGCCATGTGGGCCAACCGCAGCCCCAACCTGTCGCCCCACGACGCATCCATCCAGGCCCGCAGCTTCGTGTGGCCGCTCATCGGCGTGGTGGTGATGGTCGTGGTCGCGGCGGCCCTGGAGATCGCGTCCTGGGTGGGTGCCCGGCGGCAGCCCATCCGGCGGAGGGCGCCGGCCCACCGTCACCGGCCGCGGGTGTCCGCACCGCCGGTGTCCGCATCGCCGGTGTCCGCACCTCCGGTGTCCGCACCTCCGGTGTCCGCACCGCTGGTCGGACCGGCGGCCGGCTGGCTCATGTTCGCGGCCTCGGCCCTGTTTCTGCTGACGGCTACGCCGCGGCTGCTCTCCTCCAGCGATCGCTTCTTCGCGGTCACGCCGGCGGTGGCCGCCCTCGAGTCCGAGGTGGGACAGGCGCGGGTCGGCTTCGAGTCGTGCTCGAGCGTCCTGAGCATGCCGGCCCAGGGGATCCTGCCCGAGGCCAACGACGTCTACCAGGTGAGCGAAGCGGCCGCCTACGACGGGGTGGTGCCCAAGTCGTACTTCACCTCGTACTTCGCCTACCTGCACGAAGCGGTCCCGGCCTACACCGGTTACGGCCAGTGGTGCCCGGCGATGGCGAACGCCCAGATCGCCCGTCACTACGGCGTGGGCTACATCCTCACCGCCACCGGCCAACCCGAGCCGGCGGGGACCCGCCTTGCCGCCGTGGTCGGGGGCGAGAGGCTGTTCCGGGTGCCCGGTGGCGGCCTGGTCGCGGTCGCGCCGGTGGGCGCGCCCGCCGATGGCCCAGGGGCCCAGATCCCGGCTGTCGACCAATCCGATCCGTCGGTGATCCGCACCACTGTCCACTCATCAGGGCCCTCGACGGCCTACATCCACGTGACCGACTTCCCGGGCTGGCACGCCACTCTCGACGGCCACCCGCTCGATCTGCGGCCCTGGGGTGGGACCATGCTGGCCGCCTCGCTCCCCGCTGGCACCCACCGACTGGTGCTCACCTACCGGCCGGGCCGGTTCGTGGTGGGGGAGTGGCTGGCCCTTCTGGCCGTGCTCGTCCTCGTCGTCCTGCTTTTCTACCCTGTTGGCTTGATGAGACGTAAATGAGGGGTCAGCAGATGTGAGCTCCGGTCGAACATCGAGGCGCGCCAGCGAGAAATACCGGCCGCCACCGGGTTGGATCAGATCGTACACGCTCATATGAGCGGCGGTTAGAGTCGACTGGATGAGTGGGGCAGCGGGCGATGCTCGTCAACACGTCCCTGAGCCGGTGGAGCAGTCGGCCTCCGGTTTCATGCCCGGCGTCGAGATATTGCGTGGCGTCGCCGCCTCCGCCGTGGTGGTGGAGCACACCTGGGCCCTTACCACCATGTCGCGGTTCTGGGGATACCACCTCGTGGAGGGACTGGGCGAGTGGGGCGTGGCTCTGTTCTTCCTCATCTCCGGCTACATCCTGTCCGACTACTTCTGGCGGCCGCGCCAGCAGAGGTCCGTGCTGACGTTCTGGACTCGTCGACTCTTCCGTATCGCTCCCGCGTACTACGTCAACGTGGGCTTGCTGTTCTTGTTCTTTGCGTCCTACAACTTGGTCGAGTCGGCTTACGGATTGCGTCAGGTCCTCGCCTCCGCAACCTTCACGGACTGGATGTTCCCCAACTATGCGTCGTCTCTGAATGTGAACGGCGCGCTATGGACCTTGACCATCGAGATGACCCTCTATCTGGTCCTGCCATTGATGGCCCCGCCCATGCGGCAGCACAAGTGGCTGACCTTCGCCGTGATCTTTGGGACCGGGATGCTCTTTCGCGCTTATGTGACCTGGCATGGGAGTGCTCTGGTACACCTGTACTTCGGGTACGGCAAGGTCGACTTGGCGAATGCCCATCTCTACCTGAGCCGGCAGTTCCCCGGGGCGCTGCCTCTGTTCGCCCTCGGCATGATAACCCGACGCCTTCAGTTCGGTCGTCGTGTCGGGCGGAGCTTCCGCTTCTCCCTCCCGGTACTGGTCGCGCTGCTCCTCCCGAGCATTCTGCTGCTCGAATGGGTGGAACAGGGATCGAATTACCGCCAGGGGGCGCTGTTCTTCATCTACGAGCCCCTCTTGGTGGCTCTCATGATCCCAGCCCTGGTCTACGCCAGTCGTGGCGCGGCCTCGAAATCGTCCGTGGTCCAGGACTCCGCTCTGTGGCTGGGAGAGCGGAGCTACAGCCTCTACCTCTGGCACTTTCCGATCATCCTCGCCATCTTCGGGAGAGGTCCAGAGTCCCAACCTGCACATATGAGCTACGTGGCCATTCGTGTACTCGCGGTGGCGGTGCTGAGCCTGGTGGCGGCTGCCGCCAGCTACTCGGCGATCGAGAAGCCGGCACGCCTCTACGGGAGACGTGTGGCCGACCGCTGGAAGCGGCGGGTCCCAGACGCCGCGGTCCTGTGAGCGACTTCGCCGACCTCATCTGTGTATCCGGGGTATCCAGGGCCTTGGATGGGCTTAGTGCCTAAAATGCCACCGACGTGTCACGGGAACCACCACGAAGGCGGACTTATGTCCAGGCGCTGTCCCGCCTGCCGGCCGCGGTGCGACGCACCCCTGACCATATGGATCGCAAGGCGGCGCTGAACAAGTGGGTGGGCGAATGTCGCCACGCGGGTGACATCGCCTTGATCTCGGATCCGAAGGCGTTCGCAGACGCGGAAGAGCAATACGATGCGGCAATCGGCTCTCGTAACGAGGTCTCGTCCGGATCGGCCGTATACCAGCTCTGGAAGTGGTTCGGCGGAGGGAACGGTGGAGTGGCGCTCGAGATGGGTGCCGGGTCAGGCGCTATTACGAGGGGCTTTGTCGAGGCTGCGGCGGGATTCGCGACTCTGGTGACGGACCCGTCGGTTACCTTCCTCGAACTCACGCGGAAGAAGCTGGCCGCCGGGCACCTGGCGCCAGACGCAGTGGTCTGCTACGCAACATTGATGGGGGAAGACATTTCCACCCTGCCGCCGTGCCAATTCGACATCGTATTCGCCCAAGCCTGCCTCCATCATGTGGCGGACTGGAAGAAGTTCATAAGCGATGCCCAGAACGTTCTCGTTCCCGGCGGCATCCTGGTCTTCCAGGAGCCTTTCAGCGAAGGCACCTATTTGATGGGCCTAGCCGCCGAAATATTGGCCACGGTTCCGAGCCTTCCGGAGGCTGACAGACAGCTACTGGAGAGCATGCGAGGGTCAATCTATCTACTCTCTGATCGTAGTGTAAATAAGGACCATGGCGAGGACAAGCATTGCTTCTATACGGATGAGATGATTCTGACGTGCCAGGAGGCATTCGGTAATGTGAGGTTTTTCCGGAATCAGTCCTTTGACTCGATAGCCGCCACTTCTGCAGCCAACGGCTCTGTGGCCGGGGCGGCCCGTTGCCCACCGGCCAATGTCGATTTGTAAGTGTTCACCTCCCGTGAGCGGCTCGGTGT
>JAKBAX010000213.1 GCA_021808785.1 Actinomycetes bacterium
TGGGTGGGCGCCGGCTCGGTGGACGAGCCGGTGCTCCACGCCGGCGCCTCGCACTTCCTGGAGCACCTCCTGTTCAAGGGCACCGCCGAGCGCAGCGCCCGCAGCATCGCCATGGCGGTGGATTCGGTGGGTGGCGACATGAACGCCTACACCACCAAGGAGTACACGACCTTCTACGTGAGGCTCCTCGGCGACGACGCCGACATGGGGGTGCAACTGCTCTCCGACATCGTGTGGTCGCCCGCCTTCCGCGCCGACGAGTTCGAGTCGGAGCGCCAGGTGATCCTCGAGGAGATCCTCATGCACGCCGACGAACCGGCCGACCTGGTGCACGACGTCCTGGCGTCGGCGTTGTTCCCTGACCACCCGCTCGGGCGGGAGGTGCTCGGCTCGGCCGCGACCGTCGGGGCCATGTCGAGCGCGGATGTGGCCGGGTTCCACGACCACCACTACCGGCCCGGTAACGTGGTGGTGGCGGCGGCCGGGGCGGTCGACCACGAGCGGATCTGCGAGATGCTGTCGGCCGCCCTGTCGGCGCCGGAGGCCCGGTCGGGGGGGGCGGCCCCGCCCCGGACCCGCCCCGGGGCGGCCCCCGCGGTCAGAGTCGATGTCGGCCGCGACACCGAGCAGGCCCACGTGGCCATCGGGCTTTGCGGGCCGGACCGCGAGGACGAGGACCGCCACGCCCTGGCGATCGTCGAGCACGTGCTGGGCGGCGGTATGTCCAGCCGCCTGTTCCAGACCATCCGGGAGGAGCGGGGCCTGGCCTACTCGGTGTACTCGTACCGGATGGGTTTCGAGGGGGCCGGCGCCCTCGCGGTCTACGCCGGCACGTCCCCCGAGCAGGCGCCGACGGTGCTGGGGCTGATCGAGGAGGAGATCGACCGCATGTCGACCGACGGCATCACCGGGGCCGAGCTGGACGCGGCCAAGAGCCACGCCCGCGGGTCCACCGCCCTCGGCCTGGAGGACTCCGGAGCCAGGATGGGCCGCATCGGGTTGGCCCAGCTGATCCACGGCCGGGTGCTCACTCTGGAGGAGATCGACGCCCGCCTGGGCGCATTGAGCCTGGACCAGGTCAACTCGGTGGCCGCCAAGTGGCTGTCGGGGGCGCGTACCGTGGCCATCGTGGGTCCGTCGTGACGTCCACGGGCATCATCGCCGTCGGGGTGGTCGGCTCCGACGGCCGGATGGGCACGACCGTCTGCGGCGCGGTGACCGGGGCCCCCGACATGGCTCTCGCGGCATCAGTGGACCCGAGAGGCGGTTCTCCCTCTCTCGATGCCCTCGTCGACGGTGGGGCTCAGGTGGCGGTGGACTTCACCCTCCCGACCGCGGCGGTGGACAACGCCGAGTGGTGCGCGGCGCACGGCATCCACTGCGTGATCGGCACCACCGGGATCGGCGCCGAAGGGCTGGCCCGGCTGGAGGCCGCCTTCCCCGTCGGCGGTCGTCTGGGATGCGTGGTCGCCCCGAATTTCGCCATCGGGGCGGTGCTCATGATGCGCTTCGCGGCCATGGCCGCGCCATGGTTCGAAACGGCCGAGATCATCGAGCTGCACCATGACGCCAAGGTCGATGCCCCGTCCGGGACGGCGTTGCGCACCGCGGCGCTGATGGAGGAGGCATCGGGCGAATGGGCGCCCGACCCCACCGAGAAGGAGATGGCGCCCGGGGCGCGCGGCGGGGTGGCGCCCGGGGCGCGCGGCGGGGTGGCGCCAGGTGGGCGCGGCGAGGGCCCGGCCGGGGGTCGGGTGCACATCCACTCGGTGCGGCTGCGAGGTCTGGTGGCCCACCAGGAGGTCCTGCTCGGCACCACCGGCCAGACCCTCAGCATCCGCCACGACTCGATGGACCGGGAATCGTTCATGCCCGGCGTGCTCCTGGCCGTCCGGGCGGTGGCCGTCCCGCCGGGCCGCCCCGGGCTGACCGTCGGCCTAGAACACCTCCTCGGCCCGACCTGATGACCCAGGCTGCCGCCCTGCGGCCCCGCCCGCCGGTCCACATCGGTCTCTGGCTCCAGGTGGTGACCATTAGGCTGGTGGGCATGCCCACGATCGGTAGGTTCGGAGCCGTCGGGTGTGCCATGGTCACCCCCTTCGACGAGGATGGCACCCTGGACCTCGACGCGGCCGTCGCTCTGGCCCGTTGGCTGTGCTCCCACGGAAACGACTTCCTGGTGCTGGCCGGCACGACCGGCGAGTCACCCGTCCTGACCGATTCCGAGAAGCGCGACCTCTGGCGGACCGTGGTGGAGTCGGTGACGGTGCCCATCGTGGCCGGGACCAGCACCTACGACACGGCCCACTCGGTGGCGCTGACCAGGGCGGCCAGGGAGTGCGGGGCGGCTGGGATCCTGGCCGTCACGCCCTATTACAGCCGCCCCCCCCAGTCCGGTCTCGAGGGCCACTTCCGGGCTATCCACGAGGCCGCTACCGGCCTGCCTGTGCTGCTCTACGACATCCCGGTGCGCACCGGGCGCAAGCTGGCCGACGAGACGGTCGTCCGGCTGGCCCGGGACGAGATCATCGTCGGGGTCAAAGATGCCACCGCCAACCCGGCAGCCAGCGCCGCCCTGCTGCGGGAGGCGCCCGACGGGTTCGAGCTCTACAGCGGTAACGACGGCGACACCCTCGCCCTGCTGGCTGTCGGCGCGGTAGGAGTGATCTCCGTGGAGTCGCACTGGGCCGGCGAGCAGGTGAGCGAGATGATCGCGGCGTTCTCCAAGGGCGACGTCGACCACGCCCGGGAGGTCAACAACCGGCTCATCCCCTCGCATCGGTTCCAGTCGAGCGACCAGAGCCCCAACCCGATACCGACCAAAGCCATGATGCGGGCGCTCGGTCACAGCGTGGGGGACTGCCGCCTACCGCTCGGGCCCGCTCCGGAGGGGCTGGAGGCCGAGGCCCGGCGCGTCCATGCCGAACTGAATGGCTGAGCGCCAGGGCGCCGGCTCCCTCACGCCGGCCGAGCCGGGCGCGGTACGGGTCGTGTTCCTCGGCGGCCTGGGGGAGATCGGCCGCAACTGCGCCTGCGTCGAGGTGGACGGGCGCATCATGCTCCTCGACGTCGGGCTGATGTTCCCCGACTCCGACATGCCGGGCGTCGACCTGGTCCTACCCGATTTCACCTACCTCCGTGACCACGCCGACCGGGTCGAGGGGTGCATTCTCACCCACGGCCACGAGGACCACTGCGGCGGCCTCAGCTTCCTGCTGCGGGAGTTGGAGTTCCCGATCTACGGTTCGGCCCTGACCCTCGGGCTGGCCCGTAGCCGCATCGAGGAGGCCGGCCTGCTGGGCCGTACCGACCTGCGGGTGGTGCGGGACCGGGAGCGGCGCCGCATCGGGCCGTTCGACGTCGAGTTCATCCCCGTCACCCACTCGGTGCCGCACGGCTTCGCCACCGCGTTCCACACCCCGCAAGGGGTCATCCTGCACTCGGGGGACTTCAAGATCGACCTGACCCCGGTGGACGGCCGGGCCACCGATCTGTCGCGCATCGGGGCGTTGGCCGACGGCCCCGGCATCCGGTTGCTCTTATCGGACTCCACCAACGCCGAGGAGGAGGGCCACACCCGCAGCGAGCGGACCGTCGGCCGGGTGCTGTCGGACCTGTTCGCGGCCCATCCCGACAAGCGGGTGGTCATGGCCTGCTTCGCCAGCCACATCCACCGGGTGCAGCAGATCGTCGATGCCGCGTTGGCCAACGGCCGGACCGTCGCCACCCTGGGGCGGTCCATGGCCCGCAATGTGGCCCTGGCCCGTCAGATGGGGTTGCTGTCCATACCCGACGCCAGCCTGGTGGACATCGAGAAGACCGCCGGTATGGATCCCCGCCGGGTGTGCGTGATCTCCACCGGGTCCCAGGGGGAACCGATGTCGGCGCTGTCGCTCATGGCCGCCGGGGACAACAAATGGATATCGGTCGGTCCGGGCGACCTGGTGGTGCTGTCGTCGCACGCCATACCGGGCAACGAGACCAACGTCGGCAAGGTCATCGACGGACTGAGCCGCTTGGGCGCCGAGGTGGTGCACTCGGGTCTGGCCGAGGTCCATGTCAGCGGCCACGCCAAGCGCGACGAGCTGAAGACGTTGCTGTCACTGGCCCGGCCCCACGCGTTCATCCCGGTGCACGGGGAGTTCCGCCACCTGAGCCATCACGCCCGGCTGGCCGAGGAGATGGGTGTCGACCCGACCCGCATCCTGCTGGCCGAGGACGGCGACGTGGTGGACGTCACCTCCGACGGCGTGGACTTCGCCGGTGAGGTACCGGCCGGGTACATGTACGTGGACGGGATCCTCGGCGATGTGGGCCAGGGCGTGCTCCGGGATCGGCGGGTGCTCGCCGAGGAGGGGGTGGTGATCGTCGTGGTCACCGTGGACGCCAAGTCGGGGGAGGTCCTGACCGGCCCCGAGATCATCACCCGCGGTTGGGTGTATGCACCGGAGGCGGAGGGCCTCCTGGGCGAGGCCCGCCAGGTGGTGGCGCAGGCCCTGCAGGAGGCCACCGCGGCCAGCCCGGTGGACTTCGACACGCTGCGCCGCCGGGCCCGCCAGGCCCTGGGCCGGTTCGTGTCCGAGCGCACCCGGCGCCGGCCGATGATCGTTCCCGTCGTCATGGAGGTCTGAGAAGCGGTCGCGCGGGACCGGCAAAACCCGGGTCATCGCGGTGGCTGATGTTACTGTCGTGACTGCTGTGATTTCTGAGACTCCCCGTTCCTGAGAAGCTGCCGTGACCACCGCCACCCGCCGCCCGAGCCGGTCCAGTCGGGGCCGGGCCGGTGCCGCGTCCCGTAAGCCGGCCGGCGGCCGCCGCCCGCCCAAGCGGCGGGAAGGCCTGTCGCGGCTGATCGGACGCCAGGCCGATGATGTGTGGGGCCTGCTCCTGCTCCTCGTAGCGGTCCTGGTCGCCCTGGGGGTCTACAGCCACGGGCTGGCCGGCCCGGCCGGCCGGGCGGTCGATCGGGGGGCGGCCGACGGGCTGGGCTGGGCCCGGCTCCTGCTGCCCCTGCTGATAGCCGGTGTGGGCTGGGTGCTGATCCGCCAGGTCCATCCCCGCCGCAAGCCGGCCCGCCCGCCCGACGAGCGGGTGGTGCGGCCACCCGTCCGGGTGAGCGTGGGGGCGGTGCTGGTCCTGCTCGGGTTGGCCGGCCTGGGTGACCAGCTGCATCGACCGGCCCACTGGGCCGGGGCGGTCGGCCGCCTCCGGTCGGCCGGTGGCCTGGTCGGCATGGGGGTGGCTGGTCCAATGCGGGCCGGCCTCGGATCGTGGGGCAGCGGCCTGGTCCTGGTGGTGATCGTGGCCATCGGCGCGCTGGTGATCACCGGGACGTCGGCCCGCCAGGCCCTGGCCGCGGCCGGCACCGCCATCGCCCTGGCTGCCCGTGGCGCCTCGGCTACCGCGAAGTGGCTGGCCGCCGTCCCGGAGCGGGCGGAGCGGCGCCGGGCCCTCGGTCGCCATCCGGCCTCCCCGGGGGAGGTCTACGACGGGGAGGCCGACCAGGCCGACGGCGATGACGGCGCCGGCACCGGGGACGCCCCGGAGCGGCCGGCCCGCCGGCGGGCGCTCCAGTCCGTCGGCGATGACCAGCCGGTCGCCGACGAGGCGGCCGAGCGGGTCCCGGTGCCGATGCACCTCCCGCCCGATGCCCCCGACCCCGAACAGCTGTCCATCTCGCTCGGCCCCGCCGCCGAGCCGGGAACGTGGCGGTTGCCACCGGTCGCCCTCCTGAAGCGCAGCAAGGCGGCCGAGGTCGATCGGCGCCAGATAGAGGCCATGGGCCACACCCTCGAGGACGCCCTGGCCGCCCACGGGGTCGAGACCCGGTTGGTCGGGATGACCGTCGGCCCCACGGTGACCCGGTACGAGCTGGAGCTGGGTCCCGGGGTGAAGGTGGCCAAGGTCACCAACCTGCAGCGCGACATCGCCTACGCCATGGCCGCCGCCGACGTGCGCATCCTGGCTCCCATCCCGGGCCGTTCGGCCATCGGAGTGGAGGTCCCCAACCAGCAGCGCCAGCTGGTGGCGGTGGGCGACATCCTGGTCTCGGCCGAGGCCCATGCCGCCACCCATCCACTCGAGGTGGCCATGGGCCGCGACATCGCCGGCCGGCCCGTCCTCGAGAACCTGGCCACCATGCCCCACATCCTCATCGCAGGGGCCACCGGGGCCGGCAAGTCGTCCTGCATCAACTCCCTGATCACCTCGGTACTGGTCCGGGCCACCCCGGAACAGGTGCGGCTCATCCTGATCGACCCCAAGCGGGTCGAGCTGGGCCAGTACAATGGGCTGCCCCACCTCCTCACCGGGGTGGTGACCAACCCCAAGAAGGCGGCCAACGCGCTGTCCTGGGCGGTGCACGAGATGGAGCGCCGCTACGACCTGCTGGCCGAGGTCGGGGTGCGCGATATCACGGGCTACAACGCGGCCCACGACCGCGGCGAGCTGACCGTCGCGCCCGCCCTCGGCGAGGAGCCGAGGCAGTACGAGCGGCTGCCGTTCATCCTGGTCGTCGTCGACGAGCTCAACGATTTGATGATGGTGGCCGCCCGCGACGTGGAAGAGTCGATCTGCCGCATCGCCCAGATGGCCCGGGCGGTGGGTATCCACCTGGTCATCGCTACTCAGCGTCCTTCAGTGGATGTCATAACCGGCGTGATCAAGGCCAACGTGCCGTCCCGCCTGGCCTTCGCGGTGTCGTCGCTGGCCGACAGCCGGGTCATACTGGACCAGCCCGGCGCCGAGCGCCTGATCGGCAAGGGTGACATGCTCCTGTTGACCGCCTCGTCGAGCGTGGCCCGCCGCATCCAGGGCGCCTGGGTCGGTGAGGACGAGGTGCGCAAGGTGGTGGGCCACTGGCGGCGCCAGTCCGAGCCTCGCTACGTGGAAGGGGTCGAGGGTAGCGACGACGGCCCCGGGGGAGGCGCGGCGGGCGCGGCCGACGGCGACGACGACGACCTGCTGGACGCGGCCCGGGAGCTGGTGGTGCGCTCCCAGCTGGGCTCCACCTCGATGCTCCAGCGCAAGCTGCGGGTGGGCTTCGCCCGGGCCGGCCGGCTGATGGACCTGCTCGAGCAGCGAGCGGTGGTTGGTCCGTCGGAGGGCTCCAAGGCGCGCACCGTGCTCATGACCGTCGAGGAGCTCGAGAACCTCCGGGAATCGGGAGGCTAGGCCGTGCGAGCCCGGGTCCCGGCCTCGGCGGCCAACATGGGGCCCGGCTTCGATGTGCTGGCGGTGGCCCTGGAGCTGTACATCGAGGTCTCGGTGGAGCCGGCCCCTGAGCTGCATGTGATCTCCACCGGGGAGGGGTCGGATCTGCCCGCCGACGCCGGCCACCCGGCGGCCGTCATCGCCGCGCAGGTGGCCGGGACCGATCGCCTGCGCATCACCGTCCACTCCGACATACCCCTGGGCCGGGGCCTCGGGTCGTCGGCCGCCCTGGCCGTGGCCACCGCGGCGGCGGCTGGGGCGCCGGATGCATTCGGCTGGGGGGTTCGCGTCGACGGCCACCCCGAGAACGCCGCGGCGTCGGCT
>JAKBAX010000214.1 GCA_021808785.1 Actinomycetes bacterium
CGCCCGGGGGCAGGGGAGGATGGGACACCACCCGGGCCCGGGCGGCCGGGTCGTGCAGATCCATCACCCCGGGTGGGGCGGGGGAGCCGGCCGCCGCTTCCTCGCCGCCGTCTCTATCCTCGCCGCGGTCTCTATCCTCGCCGCGGTCTCTATCCTCGCCGGTGGTCGTCGGGCCGGGGAGATCCAGATGCATCAGCTGGGTCACCAGGTGGTCGCTCTCCGCTTCGCGGGCGGGCTGGTACTGCGCCTCGTCGTCGGTCCCGAGCTCGGCGGGCGGCGCCGGAGCGGGCGTCAGCACCACGGTTTCCGCACCAGCCGGGGCCGGGCCCACCGGGGCGGGGGGGCCAGCCGGGGCCGGGTCCACCGGGGCGGGGGGGCCAGCCGGCACAGGGTCCACCGGGGCGGGGGGGCCGGCCGGGGCCGGGTCGACGGCGAGGACCGGCGCCGACCTGGCCGCCAGCATCACGAAGCCCCCGCCGGGCACCACGCCGGCTTCGAGGTCGAGCAGCGAGTCGGGCGACAGGCTGGCCACAGGCGAACCGGCCACCGACACCGACAGCCCGGGTCGGGGAGAGAGCGAGGTCTGGATCCAGCCCGGATACGGCTCGGCCGTGGTCCAGGCCGCACCGTCCCAGATCTGGACCGGGCCGTGCAGCAGGGCCGCCCAACCCTGTTCCCCCGGACCCACGGTGACGAAGGGCACCTGGGGCTCCGGGTCACGCCGGCTCAGCACCCCGGCCAGGTGGTCAGCCAACTGCTCACCGCCGATGGGCGAGTCGGCCAGGTTGCGGGCCGACTCGGCCAAGAAGCTGACCAGGGCGGGAGACGCCGCGCCCGAAGCCCAGGCGATGACGAACCCGTAGCGGATCACCGTGCCCGATCCCGGGGTTATCTCCAGCCGTTCGATCATCAGGCGTCTTTGCCTCCCCCCGGCCCGGGTCGCAATCCGGCCCCGGCCAGCCGATCGGCTACGTCGGCCGCGCTGCGGGGTCGATCGGCGGCATCGGTCGCCAGGCAGGCGGCGATGACCTCGGCGAGGCCGGGGGGGATGGTCGGGTCGATCTCGGGCCGGGTGAACATGATCCGCTGCACCGCGGTCACCGGCTCGTCCCGCTCGATCCCGGGAAACAGAGGGTCCTGGCTGACCAGTGCGTGCAGTGTGGCGCCCAGGGCCCACACGTCGGAGCTGCGCGACGGTGGCTCGCCGCTGAGCAGCTCAGGGCTGATCGTCAGCAACTCCTTCCAGGTGCCGGTCGAGATCACCTCGCCGGCGGGGCCGTCCAGACGGGGCAGATCGAGCACCGTGGCGGCCGGCCCCCGAAGGATGGCGTCGGGTCGGATAGCGCCGTGGGTCAGGCCCATCTCGTGCAGGTCGTGGGCGCACCGGGCCGCGGCGGCCACCGCCTGGACTACCCGGCCCGGATCGCCGACCGCCCCGCCGGGGGCGTCCGGCCAGGCCGGCTCGGCTGGCGCAGTCACGAGGAACACCCGGCCGGTCGCCAAATCCGGGCCCACCTCTATGACCTCGAGCAGCTTGTCCTCGGGGACCGACGCCAGTCGCAACAGGTGGTCACACAGCTGCGGCCAGCCCTCGGCATCGACCTCCAGCTCGCGCAGCATGACCGGACCGGTCCGGCCCAGCCGGTCCGGTGGACGGCACACGAAGCGGCCGGGACGGGCCCACGGTTCCAGCACTCGGTAGTCGGCGATCGCGGCCCGCACGGCTCCGAGCGTACCGGCACCGGCGGTTCCCGCTGTGGCCGACTGCCTGACATTGGATTACAATGAAAAACTATGAAAAATATGATCATCGGTTTCCTGGTCGGCCCCTTTCTGCTCATGGCCGGGTTGGGTGCCGCCCTGACCGGCCCGGTGGCCGAGGTCCTGGGCGCATCGCAGCGCTCGCCGCCGGCGGTCGGGTCCCGTCCACGGCGGGGCCGCTGAGCGCGATTCCGGCCGGCATGCTCCGGTTGTACTCAGCGGCGGCGGCCACCTGCCCTGGTCTGTCGTGGGCGGTCGTGGCGGCCATCGGAGCGGTCGAGTCCGACCACGGACGGTCGGACCTGCCGGGGGTGCACTCGGGGCGAAATCCGGCCGGGGCGGAGGGGCCGATGCAGTTCGAACCGGCCACCTTCGCCGCGTACGCCGTGCCGGTGCCTCCGGGCGGGGTGGATCCGCCCTCCCCGTACGATCCGACCGATGCTGTCTACGCCGCGGCGCGCATGCTGTGTGCCGATGGTGCGGGGGACCCGGACCGGCTGGGGCAGGCGGTGTTCGCCTACAACCACTCCGGCGCCTACGTGGCCCAGGTTCTGAGCCGGGCGTCGGCCTACGGGCTGGCCGGCTCCGAGGCGGCCGGCGTTCCGTCAGCCCCGACCGGCGGCACGGGGTCGCCCGGCTCGGGTGCGGGGCTGGTCGCGGTCGACTACGCCCTGGCCCAGGTCGGTACGCCCTACCGGTGGGGAGGCGAAGCTCCCGGGGTTGGGTTCGACTGCTCCGGCCTGGCCCAGGCCGCGTGGGCGGCCGCGGGAGTGCCTCTGCCGCGCGTGGCCGAGGACCAGTTGGCGGCCGGCACCCCCCTGGCGCCGGGGCAGGACCTCGTGCCCGGGGATCTGGTGTTCTTCGGCCCTCCCGGAGGGCCGGCGGGCCACGTGGGCCTGGTGGTCGATGGGCGCGGTGTGATGGTCGACGCCCCCCACGCCGGAGCCTCGGTCCGAGTCGAGCCGTTCCCGACGGTCCTCGGTGAGGCCTGGGGTGACGAGGTGTACCTGGGTGCGACCGACCCGCTCAAATAGGATTTGCTGTATCAGGTGCGGCATCGCATGCTGTCCGCCACGACCGACGAGTGGTGATAGAGCGAGGCGGGATCTGCTGGGCCGACTTCGGAGCGCAAGTCGGCTCACGGCCGGCCAAGCGGCGCCCGGTGCTGGTCATCTCCGCCGACACCTACAACGCAAGTCACTTGGCCACGGTCCTCGTCGCGGTCATCACGTCCAACACGGCCCTCGCCACCATGCCCGGCAACGTGTTCATGCCGGCGGCGGTGACCCGCCTGCCCCGAGACTCCGTCGTCAACGTGACCGCTTTGGTCACCCTGGACAAGACCGACCTCACCGATCGCGCCGGGACCGCTCCGCCGTCCCTCTTGGACGAGGTGGGGCGGGGACTCCGTCAGGTCCTCGACCTGTAGCCGTCACTGCCCTTCTCGACGAATACCGCGGGGTCCGAATATCGCGCCTCCACCGGCTATCAGGCCCGCAGCGACTCGATGACGGTCTGTGTCACATCCGACGGGGCGTCCACCACCAACCAGAGCTCCACCGCGGCCCGGTAGTCGTAGGCGTCGATGACGGTGGCTCGGAAGCCGCCCGGCCGCGAGGCGGTGTAGCGGAAGGCGGCGCTGGTTCCCGGCACGGCCACGGGCTGGCCGCCGGCCAGGTTGAAGGGGGCCGGACGGGCGCTGCCGAGGGCCTGGAGCTGCACCGGGGGTTGGGCGCCGAGGACAGGGGCGTTGCGCTGGAAGGAGATGTGCTCCCCGGCGAAGCCGGACGACCCCGAGGTGTCGACGTCGCCGGCCTGGTCGGTGTTGGCCGGATTGTTCTTCCAATCCTTCGGCACCGCGTAGCTGAAGTAGCCGTCGTTGATGGCCTGGTAACCGGCCGGCACCGCGATCTTCGGTCCACTGGGCTCGTTGTTCACATACACCGCGGTGGCGGTCAGGGCCAGCACCAAGATGATCACGGAGGTGACGGTCAGGATCAGCATCCATCGCCGGTTGGAGCGCCGGGCGGCCCTCTCCGCAGGGGTCAGGTCGAGGCCTCGGTCCCGATGACGGTCGACGGCGGGGAGGCGGTGGCTGCGGGGGCCGGCGGGCGGACGGGGGGAACCGACCGGGAGCCGGGGCGTGCCATCGGGGGGCGCGGGTGAACGGTCAGATGGGGCGAGCCGGTCGGGCGGGCCCGGTACGGGATCGCCGTCGCCGTCCCATCGCTGCGCCTCACTCACCCGTCAATGGTCCCACGTCGGGCGCGATCCCAGCCGTCGGGGCCGATTCCGGACGCGCAGACCGGCACAGGATGGCTCGTCCAGCCTTTCCTGTGCCGGTTGCCTTCGTCTAGACGACCTGGCTCTATCTTTTGGGACCGCCTCGTCCCGGATCACGCCGCAACGTGGTCCGACCATAGGGCCGGCCAACTCGGAGCGTGCAGCCGTCTCGACGACCATCTGAACGGGTCCTCCAAGTGCTTACCTGTCGGGACCCCTCAGTGGCGAGGTGGACCGTCCTCCTCGGGTGAGCTCCATGTTGCCACGGTGCCCTCCTTTCCGTCCCTCCCGGGACTTCGACAAACGAGTCGGTACCCCAATTGAATGTCACCAATCGTTTGGTGTCAAGGGGTCATCCCTCGTAATTCCGGTGGCGACGCCCCGTGATTCGCCGCCATACCAAGGCCACGACGGCGGTGACCAGGACGACCTTGATCAGCAGCACGGCCAGATGGAAGATCAGGCCGAAGGCCCAGGCGGCCAGTCCGAAGGCGGTCATGGCGATTAGCGCGATCGCGGCCCAGGTCACGACGGTGCGCACGATGCTGTGGCGGTGCGGCCACGAGGGCGGACCGTAGGGGTACTCATCCTGGTAGGTCGGCTGGGTGTGTTGGAACGGATTCTGGCTCATCGCTCCTCCTTCACCACCAACAGTAAGTGCGACGGGGCCCAGGCACATCGTCCGCAAGGTCGATTGGGCTGTCCTCCCTGGGACGGATCGGGCGGCCCCGGGACGGGTCGGGGCCGCCCGATCAGCCGGCCCGGGAACCGCCTGGCTCCACCAACCCGTGGTCGTAGGCCAGCACCACGGCTTGGATGCGGTCGCGCACGTTGAGCTTGGCCAGAATGTGATTGACGTGGGTCTTGACCGTCGTCTCGCTGATGTAGAGCCGGGCCGCGATCTCGGCGTTGCTGGCTCCCCGGGCCACCTCCAGTAGGACATCGTGTTCGCGGTCGGTCAGCTCGGAGAAGAGCCGGTCGCTGTCGGGCGAAACGGGACGCCGGGCGAATTCCTCTAGGAGCCGTTTGGTCATCCGTGGCTCGACGAGTGCGTTACCGGCAGACGCGGCGCGAATGGCCGACACCAGGTCCTCGGGTCGCGACGCTTTGAGGAGGAAGCCGCTGGCCCCGGCCCTCACCGCGGCGAAGAGGTGCTCATCGAGGTCGAAGGTGGTGAGAACCACCACCTTGGCGGCCGACTGGTCTACCAGCCGGCGGCACGCTTCCACGCCGTCGAGCCGGGGCATGCGGACATCCATGAGGATCACGTCGGGAGTGAGGCGCCGGGCTTCCTCGATGGCTTCCAGACCGTCCGCGGCTTCGCCGACCACCTGGAGGTCGTCCTCGGCCTCGAGCACCATGCGCAGGCCCCGCCGGACCATGGCTTCGTCGTCGGCGATCAGGAGGCGGATCACCGCACGAGTCTGGCAGGCGGCGTCGATCAGGCGGCGTCGATCAGGACGAGCGGGATGGTGGCGTAGACCCGCCAGCCGGGGCCCGGGTGCCTGGGACCGGCCTCGAGCGAACCACCGACGGCGGCCAGCCGCTCCCGCATGCCGGCCAGCCCGTGGCCGGTCCCCGGCCCGTGGCGCTTGGGTACCGTTGCGTTGCCCTCGTCGTCGACGAAGACGGTGATGGCGGCGGGGGACAGGATGACCTGGATGTCGATAGGGGTGTCACCGGCGTAGCGGACCGAGTTGGTCAGTGCCTCCTGGACCAGCCGGTAGACCGTGGTCTCGATGCTGGCGGGCAGCGACGGGGCCTCACCCAGGACGTCGAAGCGCACGGTGCGGCCGGTCTGGCGGACCGTATCGACGAGCGCAGCCAGGTCGGCGATCCGTGGCAGGGGGGAACGGCCGCCCGGATCGCCGGTGGGTGATTGACCGGTGCGGGCGGCGGCACCGATCGAGGCGTCGGCGCCCCGGAGCGCCGCCAGCATGCCCTCGAGCTCACTCAAGGTCTGGCGCCCGGTCTCTTCGGCGGCTTGGAGGGATTCGGAGGCGGAGTCGGGGTTCTTGGCCGCCACCCGCCGGGCGGCGGCGATCTGGATCGTCATGAGCGACACCCCGTGGGCCACGATGTCGTGCAGCTCGCGGGCGATGCGGACCCGTTCCTCGGCGACGGCCAGCTGGGCGCTGCGGTCCTCCTCGACCATCAGTCGCCGGGCCCGGTGCAGCAGCAGGCCGGTGCCGAGGGAGATGACGAAGAGGGGCCAGAAGATGCCGGGTGTCACCCGGAAGGCACCCAGGCTGTCGAGCATGAACGCGGTGCCCATCAGCAAGAAGAAGGTGCCGAAGGCCACTCGCGAGGTTCGGTAGCGATAAGACACCTGACGAACGCCGGCGGGCGTCGGCGGGGCGACGGCCGTGCTCATGGGATCAGCACCCCTGACCCACCTGGATCCGGCCGGCCGACTGGTGGATGTACAGGTTGGCGGGCGGAACCTGGGGTCCCGGAGGGCCGGCCAGGTAGGTTCCCGACGAAGCTCCCAGGCCGTTGCTCACATCGTGGCCGTCTATGCAGATCTGGCCCGCCAGCACCTGGGCGTGGACGAGCACGTCCCGGTTGGCTGGAATCTCGACGACGGTCTGGCCGGCGACGCTCTGCACATGGGCGGTCTGCTCGGGCCGGAGGCCCCTGGCGTCGACGGTCAGCTGGCCGAAACCGCCGTAGACGGTCGATCCGCCAGTAGCGGTCCGGTGCATGTTCCCGAACGAGATGTGCGAAAGCGCCCCGCTGACCCCGAAGGTGGCCGACGTGGCGAACAAGGCGACGACCAGACCGGCGCCGAGGACGATGGGCCAGGCGTGGCGGCTCAGGCTCCAGTCGGTCCGGCCGGCTACGACCATGGCCGCCCCCAGCAGCATCAGCCCGGCCGCCAGGACGCCCTCGATCGACAGATGGGCGATACCGGTGCCGCCGACCAGCCAGGCCAGACCGAACACCACCACGAGGAGGGCCAACAGCACAGTCGCATCCCACTTCCGCCGCACGGGCGGGAGTGGTCGGCCCCGACGGTCGGCGCGACGCGCCGGCCGGGCGCGGCCACCCCATGGGCCGTAGGCGGCCTGGGGCCGAGGCCCGTAGCGCCCGCCGGCCGCCGTATGGGCCGAGCCGGCGGACGCGTCCGGACCGGGGGGACTTCCGGGAGCTCCGGTGCCATCGGGGCTCCCGGGGTGTGGGGGCCGCCGGTAGCGGCCGTAGGGACCGGGTGGCCCCCAACCCTGTTGCCAAGGCGGCCCCCACCCGTACCGGTGGTTGCGCAGGCCTCGATGGAACTCGCGCCGAGCGCCGTGGGCCGCGTTGCGCAGGCCGCTGCGGAACGCCTCGGAGGGAGGCCGCCCCGTGGCTCGCCCGGATTGGGTGGCGTCCCACAGATCGCGGGCGAGGGACCGGGCCAGGGCCCGCATGTCCTCGGCCACCTTGCGGAACTCCTCGTCGCTCGCCACGGTACTCACGGTACGGTCCCGGG
>JAKBAX010000215.1 GCA_021808785.1 Actinomycetes bacterium
CAGTTTTGCGGTCCGGTCCGACGGTCTAAGCGCCGGCCGTCCCCCAGTGGTTCGCTGCTAGGGTAGTCGACGATCGAGTCACGGGTACAACCCCGCTCAGGCGACCGTTGGTTCTGTAGACCGGCAGTAGTCAGTCATCCGGGCGTCGGTGTCGAAGATGGCGAGTTCGCCGGGGGTGCAGAGGTGGCGGACGACGAAGGCGCGTTCGTTGACCCGCCACAGCCCTTCGCCTTTGGCCAGTTCTGGTAGCTGGGCGATCTCGACGGTGGTGAGGCCGAGGAGTCGGCCGGCGGCTTGCGCTTCGTCATAGGGTTCGTTGTAAAGAATGCGTGTGGCGGTGTCCCCGAGCAGTCCTTGGGCGAGGCCGCGGGACTGGGAGCCGGCATCGCCGACGGCGTCGAGGTCGGAGAGGCGGTGCACCACCATGAGGTTGGCGAGGCCCCAGGCTCTGGAGAGCTTCCATTGTGCTTGCATCCGGGCGAGGAGGGCGGGCTGCGCGAGCAGTCTCCAGGCCTCGTCGTAAACTACGAGACGTTGCCCGCCGTCGGGGTCGGCGAGGGCTGCTTCCATCCAGGTCGACGCGCAGGTCATGACCAAGCCGATGAGGGTGTCGGAGGCGGAGATGGCGGACAGGTCGAGGGTGAGCATGGGTGCGGCGGGGTCGAAGGTGACTGTGGATGGCCCGTCGAAGAGCCCGCCGAGGTCGCCGCGTACGAGGCGGGTGAGGGCGTGGCCGGCGTCGCGTCCGTCGGCACGTAGCTGCTCGATGTTGGAGCCGACCGTGGGGTGTCGGGGGTCGAGGAGGGCGTCGACGACCATAGGCAGGATGGGCACTTCGGCGCGGGTCTGGGCGTCGTCGAGGGCGGCATCGAGCGCGGACCGTTCGGTGGGGCCGAGTTGCCTTGCGAGGGTGGACTCGGCGAGCGCAGCGAGAAGCCCGGCGCGCCGTGCGGCGACTTGGGCCCGCCAGGCGGTGTTATCGGCCCCGGCGGGGCGGAGGCCTTCGTCGAGGGGGTTGAGGCGGTTGGTGGTGCCGACACCGAGTTGGATGGCGGCTCCGCCCAGGGCGTGGGCGACGAGGGTCCATTCGCCTTTGGGGTCGCCGGGGACGTAGACCCGTTTCCCGAACGCCACGCAGCGCGCTGCGAGCGATTTGGCGAGTGTGGATTTGCCGCGGCCGATCTGGCCGGCGAGGGAGATGTTGGGGTTGGTGAGCACGCCTTGGCGGTAGAGCTCCCACGGGTCGAAGCAGAACGCCGCTCCGGACCAGGCGTCCTGGCCGATGAGCATCCCGGCCGCGCCGAGTCCTTCTTCGGCCAGGAAGGGGTAGGCGCCGGAGAGGACCTCGGAGGTGGCCCGGTGGGCGGGGACCCGCAGTCGCCGGTAGGAGCGGCCCGCGGCCGGACCGGTCTCGCCGCCGGCGGGCAGAAACGGGCGTTGCCGGTTCTCATGGCGTTGCGTTTCGAACTCGGCCCTGCGTGCGGCCATGCTGCGCCGCCGATGTTCGGCCTCGACCCGCCGGGCCTGGACAGCCCGCTTGCGGGCGGCACCGACCGGTGCCCATCCGGCCACGCCGTAGACCCGTTCATCCCGACTGACAGGCAGAGCAGGAAGGCGCTGAGATAACGACGGCGCGGCGCCAGAGCCGCGACCGTGGGGAAGCACCCCGGTCTTGGCCGGCCGGGGACCGGGTGACAATGACGGCTGGCCCCATTTGACAGCCGGGGTCCGCTTGGGGCGGCGGAACATCAGAACGCCGTCCTGGCCAACGGTAGGGCGGCGGCGACGAAGGCCTGCATTTGTTGGCCGTAGAGGGGCCTGACCTCGCAGGCGGCCTGGCCGGCGGCCCGGCTGATGACGGCGCAGGCAGCGTCGAGGGTTTCTGGGCTGGGGGCGGTCACGGTCACGAACCCGGTGAAGACCACGTCGGTGTGCCCGGAGATGATGGATCGTTCCCGGGCCAGCAGGTCCTCGTACTCCTGGGCGTCGGCAAGGTCGGCGAGTTGGCCGACCTTGGCCTTCTGTGCCGAGTCGGCGACCGCCTCGGTCTTCTCCCGGCGGATCTGGCGCAGCGCGGCATCGGTTGCGAGGGGACGGGCCAGCAGGCAGAGGCTGCGGCGCACACCGGGAGCAAAGATGATCGGGTGCAGGAAGTCGGCCGGCACGGCGATGCGTGGCCATTCGGAGATCCACAGCACCTGCGACCAGCCGGTGTCGTGGCGTAGCCGGTCCCACGATTCCGAGACGGCCATCGGCCCAGCGCGGCCCAGGTTGGCTGCCGGGTCCGAGCGGGGGTCAAGACCCGAGTCGGGGTCGAACGCGTGACGGACCACCGCCGCGAGGTCGGTCTCGCCCATCCACCTTCCCGTTCGTAGACCGGCTGAGCGCAGCCCGTCAGTGAGGGCGGCCATGTCGGATCGCAGCACCGCAGCACCCCCCCTGACCCCTCTGCCACCGGCGCGGACCGCCCGGGCCGCGGCGCGCATGTCCAGCGACAGGCTGATGGTGGTTCGATGGGTGGAAGAGTCCAGGCTCACCTGGTCGAGTAGTGCCTGATATTGGCTGTCGGCCCATCCGAGGTCGTGACGGCCATTCTTCGCCCACCACTCCCTCTGGCCGCGGGCGGGGTCGGGGACGGTCGCTTCGAGCACCTGGATCGCCGCGCAGGTGCCCGACGCGGCCAGCCCGGCGAGGACCCGACCCCACCGGCCGACTCTCCCGGCCCGGTCGGCGTCGTCGAGGAGCGCGAACGCCGGATGGCTCACCGGGATCACCGCCGTCAGAGTCTGGCGGTGAGGGTCGTGGATCATCGCCGCTCCGGACAGTTCGTCGACGTGCAGCCGCAGCGACGCCGCGTCGCCGGGCAGGGCCAAAGTCCCGGCCGGGCGGGGCCTGGTGGGCCGCGCCCGGAACTGGTGTTGGCCGCCGGCCCGACGGGCGCCATAGTGGAGCGCAGTCGCCGACCACTCGATCACCGGCCGGCCGGCCACCCGGATCACCCCCGACGCCACCAGTGGACCCCAGACGAGGCCCGTGACCACGAACGCGGTCGCCCCGGCGATGAACAGCGCCGCTACCGCGACCGCTGCGGCGGCGGCGAACACTATGACCCTGGGCGTGGAGAAGCCGAGCAGCAGACCCCTGGTCGAGCGTCGAGCGAAACGGACGCTCGACGCGCCGCTGGTGTTCACCATGATCTCCTCCTGGTAGGGGCCATGGCCCTCTGCGCTTCGGTGGCGGCATCGGTGCCGACCTCATCGACGGGATTCATAGGACGACCCCCGCGCCGTTGGCGTCGGCTGCGGGCACCGACGACCCCGCCGGTCGGGACGGCAGCGGACCGCTCGGGGACCCCGACGGCGACGACCCTGGAGTTCTGGAAGACCCCGGAGCCTCGGACGTCCCCGGAGTTCCGGGAGGCCGTCCATCTGGTGAACCCACGCCAGGAGTGGGCCTGCCGCCGGGGTTGGAGCCGCCGGTGTCGCCCGGGCTGCCATCGGTCGAGGGGGAAGGACCGGTCTTGGAGTCGCTTGCCGGGTTCGGTGCACCCTCCGAGGCGGTCGGGCCGGCAGGGCTACCGCTGCCGGCGCCGGCGCCGGCACTGACTGACGGTCTGGTCATGGCGGCCCGGACCAGGGGGGCCGCTTTCTGGCCCACCCGGCCGGCAGCCGCAGCGCCTCCGGCGGCGGTGGCGGTCATGGCGTGGAGCTGGCCGGCATGGTCACCGGTGAAGTGGACGACCTTCAGTGCCAGCCACGGGGCGAACCCGGCAAGGGCCAGGACGATGACCCCGGACACCACCTGGGTGACTTCCTGGGTGATGCCTGTGCCGGACTGGCCGACCCCTTTGATCAGCATGAAGTAGCCGATCACGAAGATGAGGACCAGGATCAGTTTGGAGAAGATCAATGCCAGGGTGAACTCGATCCACCGACGAGTCCACGCGACCGTGATGTCGGCCAGACTGCCCGCGAAGGCCAGGGGGGCGAACACCGCAGTGACCACGAGGAGCACCTTGCGGATCACCAGGGCTGCGTAGACGATCACCACCGCGGCCAGGATCGCCATGGCCAGCAGCAGCACCCCGGCGGCGCCGCCTGGACCGGCGACGGTACCGACCAGTGCCGCGGTCGCCGACGATCCGAGGACAAGCTGGCCGAGGCCAGCCTGGTCGGTCCCGACCGCCGCCTGGACCGCTCCGTTGCAGAGGGCGTCGCTGGCCGCCAGCAGCAGGTTGACCACCGCCACCGACGCCCCGCCCGCCACGAATGCGATGAACAGTCCCTTGACCGCCCGGCCCAGCCCGCCCGGCTCGCGGCGAAGCACGCTCTGGATGATCTGGATGACGAACAGTCCGATGGCGACGGTCCCGGCGATCGACGCGACGATCCCGAGCACAGTGGAGAAACCCGGGCCGCTGAGAGAGACGGCGGTGGCCGTGTTGATCTGGGCCCACAACCACTGGGTTGCTGACTGGGCGGCGTTCCCGAACGACTTCGCGATGCTGTCGAAGGCGTCGCCGGCGACGGACTTCGCGATATCCCCTGCGCAGCTCTGGTAGCTGAGCGGGTTGACGATCGAGCAGGACATCTCAGGACTCCTTCCAACCGGAGAGCAGCACCGACCCGTAACCCTCGTGCCAGTGGGCCGAACCGACCTGCAACACCAGTGAGAACCGGTGGACGTCACCGCCGCCGATCCCACCGGTCTGGGTCAACATCCCCGAGACGTCCTCGACCGCGGCGCGCAGATCGCGGGGCTGCCAGCCGGCGTCGATCATCGACTGCCACTGCGGGTCGAGCTGCACCTGCAGACTGGTCACCGTCCAGCGCACTCCTGCTGCGGCGTCCGCCTGCCACTGAGTCGCTGTCGGTATAGGCGACGCCTGGCCGGTGACTGCAGGTTCGAGCAGCGTGGCGTACAGCTCCCCGTATCGGTTTCCGGGCGGGATCCCCGGCATCAAATCGGGGGCCTCCTCGGCGGTCAGCCAGGCGCCTAGAGCGTCACGGCTCTGGTGGGCGAAGTCGATGTCGAGCAGGCCGGGAACGAACTCGCGGACCCAGGCGCCGGGGGTGTCGGCCACCGGCAGGGCCGGCCAGCCCCCCGCCACCGCCGGCCGGGGCAGGTCGAGCGCCTGGAGATGAGCGAGCAGCGCCTGGTTGCCGGGACTGGCGAAGCCCTGCTGGAAACCCTGGTCGTAGTACTGCTGGACAGGGGTGTCCTCGGGAATCGTCGTTTCCGGTGAAACGGCGGCCACCGGGCCCGGCCCGCTCGCAGCCCGTGCAGACGGCGGGTGCGACGCTGCAGCGGCGCCGGTCCGGCCGGGACGGGTCGGCTGCACGTCGCCTCGGCTCGATGTCACAATGACCACCAGCCCCGCGGCGACCACTGTCGCCGCGAACAGTGCCGCCGCAGCGGCTACGAGCCTGCGCCTATTTCCGGGCAGCGCGATCACCGCCGTTGTCCGGTCGTCGCGGCGGCCGGTCCGGCCTCCCGAGCCGTCACAGCTGCGCCCCGGCGCCGGCGAAGAAGTTGATCAGCACTACCGCCCCGCCGATGAGCGCGGCGGCCACGAAGGCGACCAGGACACCGGTCTTGCCCCGCCCGGCAAGGACGGGGTTGGAGCTGTGGTTGCCGATGGCCCACACGATCGAAGAGAGAGCCAGCCCGGCCAGCGCGGCGATGAGACCGAGGGTGAGAAGGGCGCCCACGATGTTCTGCAGTTCGGTGATTCCGGGCAGTCCGGTGGTGTTCGGGCTGACGTTTACTCCGGACGTTGAAGCGGTGACCAGGGACATTGGGTTGGTACTCCTTTCGGGCAGGTTTGGGTGCTACTCGCCTGGGGCCGGATCGCGGACCGCTATCAGGCCGCCGGAGACGAACGTGGACCACGACTGCACGGCTACTCCGTAGGCCGGGTCGATGGCAGAGATGACGAGGCTGTCGCCGAGGTAGATCCCGACGTGGCCGGCCACGCCCGGCGCGGGTGAGTCCGAGCCGGGGGTGAGGACCAGGTCCCCCGGTTCGGTAGCGGCCGGGCTGACCGGCTGGCCTTCGTCCTGCTGGTCGCCGGTGTAGTGCTCGAGGTGGACTCCCACCCTCGCCCATGCGGCCATGGTCAGTCCGGAGCAGTCGAACGACGACGGCCCTGACGCCCCCCAAACGTACGGTTTGGCCAACTGGCTCAGCGCGTACATGACTACTGCGGCGTGCTCGGGCGGGGTGCCGGCGGGGATTTCGTAGCCGGCGGGCAGACCGCCGGCGGAGGCCGGGCCGGCCAGGCCGCCGGTTCCCTGACCGCACGCCCCTGGACTGTCGCCTTCGACCAGGACCGCCGACACTATGCGCCCGGCAGCCACCCAGTTCGGCTGATAGTTGGACCCGTCGGCGTACTTGGAGCGCTGCACGGCCTGGGCCGCCACCCAGGGCCGGTCGCTCTGCCAGCCGGGCACGGCCAGGAGACGCCCGATGAACGCGTCGGTCGCATAGGTGGGATCCATCACCTGCGCCGGGGTCCCCCACCCCTGCGACGGTCGCTGCTGGAACAGGCCGAGCGAGTCCCGGTCGCCGTGGTCGAGATTGCGCAGCCCGCTCTCGGTCACCGCCGTCATCACCGCGATCTGCGCGGCCTGGGCGCTCTCGGCGCTGGCCGCCATGGCGGCGGAGACGATCAGGTCGGCGTTCGCGGCCTGGGCTGCGCTCAACCCGGTGACCGGCCCCGACACCGCGCAAGTGGTCGCCGCTATCTGGGCGGCAGTCAGAATCACGGAGCCGGCCGAGCCGTCCCCGGTCACGCCGCCAGCGAGCACGACGAGGCCGACCAAGAAAGCCGCCAGCAGCGCCGCGGCGGCCATCGCCGCCCCTCTCACGCAGCCTCCTGCGGTGCGGGCCGGTCGACAGCGTGCCGCTCCGAGGCGGTCAGTCCACCCCAGATGCCATGCGCCTCGCTCGCCCCGGCGTCCCGGCACTGCTCGACGACCGGGCACCGCCCGCAGACCGTTTTGGCCTCGGCGACAGATGCCGGGTCCGGACGGGTGGGGTCGGGGAAGAACAGCGCCGTCGGCAGGCCGGTACAAGCGGCCAGTCGGTACCAGGAGTCGTCGCGGTCAACCATCACCCACGAGGCGCACCTCCGCCGTCACGGTTCCGCAGTCATGGTTCCGTCGGGGCATTGTCGTTGTCACGCCGCTGCCCAACACTGCGCCGTCTGACAGCCTCGCTGGATCAGTTCATGCCACGGCCGGCCCGGCCGACGGAACCGCCGTGTGCTCCCAGGGCGGCGAGGTCGACTCGATCGTCTCGAGGTTCGACGACCACCAACGCAGCACCTCCTGGGCCGGCGCCGCCGGGGTCCGTCCCTCCGCCCACGACCTCAACGACTCCAGGGACCAGAACCCCAGTCCCATCTGCCAACCCCGCTCAACCGGCCACCGGTTGCGGCGCGGTGGCCCGAGCAGCAGACGCGAACAGGCGGCCAGTGACGCGACGCGGGCTGCTCGTCC
>JAKBAX010000216.1 GCA_021808785.1 Actinomycetes bacterium
GCTTCCCGCTGCACTACGACGCTCATGTCGAGGGCGATGCCCTCAAGCCCCAACAGGTCATGGAGATACTCCGCGACAGCGCTCCGGAGGGCACCATCCTGGCATCGGGCGTGGGGCAGCACCAGATGTGGGCCAGCCAGTACTGGCGCTTCAACGAGCCGTACACGTGGGTCAACTCCGGGGGTCTCGGCACGATGGGCTTCTCGGTGCCGGCCGCCATCGGAGCCAAAGTAGGGCGCCCGGACCGGACCGTGTGGGCGGTCGACGGCGATGGGTGCTTCCAGATGACCGCCCAGGAGCTGGTGACCGCGTCGAGCGAGCGCATCCCGATAAAGGTGGCCATCCTCAACAACGCCTACCTGGGCATGGTCCGCCAGTGGCAGGAGATGTTCTACGAGGAGCGCTACAGCGAGGTGTATCTGTCACCTGACCTGCCTGATTATGTGAAGTGGGCGGAGGCCATGGGATGCGTGGGCTTCCGGGTCGAGGATCCTTCCGAAGTCCAGGCCGTGATCGACAAGGCCAACTCGATCGACGACCGGCCGGTGGTCATCGACTTTCGTACCGACTCCCGGGAGAAGGTGTTCCCCATGGTGCCGGCGGGGGCGGCCAACGACGAGGTGGTGGTCCACCCCTCGCAGAAGCCCACGGACAAAAAGGTGGTGCAGTAGTGGTCACCGGCGTCACCCACCAGACCCTGTCGGTGCTGGTCGAGAACAAGTCGGGGGTGCTGGCCCGGATAAGCGGGCTGTTCGCCCGTCGCGGCTTCAACATCATCTCCCTGGCGGTGGCACCGTCTGACGACGAGCGCTTCAGCCGGGTCAATCTGGTCATCGACGTGGAGGAGACCTCCGTGGAGCAGATCACCAAGCAGCTCTTCAAGCTGGTCAACGTGGTCAAGATCACCGAGCTCCACCCAGCCGATTCGGTGGAGCGGGAGCTGCTGATGATGACCGTCTCGGCCGAGGCGCACCAGCGCAGCGGCGTCATAGAGCTGGTCGACGTCTTCGACGGCAAGATCGTCGACGTCGGCCTGTCGGTGTTGACCGTCATGGTCGCCGGTGAGCCGGACCGCCTCGACGACTTCGAGGACCTCATGCGCGCGTATGGGATCATCGAGATCCAGCGCACCGGTCGCGTCGCACTACCGAAGGCCCGCAAGGCCAGCTAGGCCAAAGTCACAAAGCAAGCTAGGAGAATCGAATGGCAGCAACCGTCTACTACGAGAAGGACGCCGATCCGGGCATCATCTCGGGCCGCAAGGTGGCCATCATCGGCTACGGCTCCCAGGGCCACGCCCACGCCCTCAACCTGCGCGACTCGGGCGTCGACGTGCGGGTCGCCCTGCGTGACGGCTCATCGTCGCGGGCCAAGGCGGAGGCGGCCGGGCTGCGGGTGACCTCCATCGCCGACGCGGCGCGCGAGGCCGATCTGATCATGCTCCTGGCCCCCGACACCGAGCAGCAGTCGATCTACGAGTCGGAGATCGCCCCGGGCCTGAAGGCCGGCGACGCCCTCTTCTTCGCCCACGGGTTCAACGTGCGCTTCGGCCTCATCAAGGCGCCCGAGGGCGTGGACGTGGGGATGGTGGCGCCCAAGGGTCCCGGCCACCTGGTGCGCCGGACCTACGAGGGCGGCGGCGGTGTACCGGCTCTCATCGCCGTCGACCAGGACGCCACCGGCAAGGCCCGCGACCTGGCCCTGTCCTACGCCTACGCCATTGGCGCCACCCGGGCCGGCGTGCTCGAGACCACCTTCACCGAGGAGACCGAGACCGATCTGTTCGGCGAGCAGGTGGTGCTCTGCGGTGGCCTCACGTCGCTGATCCAGGCCGGCTACGAGACGTTGGTCGAGGCCGGCTACCAGCCGGAGTCGGCCTACTTCGAGTGCCTGCACGAGGTGAAGCTCATCGTCGACTTGATGTACGAGCACGGCATCGCCGGCATGCGGTACTCCATCTCCGACACCGCCGAGTACGGCGACCTGACCCGCGGGCCGCGAGTGATCAACGACTCGGTGCGCGAGGAGATGAAGAAGATCCTGGGCGAGATCCAGTCCGGGAAGTTCGCCGAGGAGTGGGTCGGCGAGAACCGCACCGGCCGCACCCGTTTCGAGGAGCTGCGGGCCGCCGGTCGTGCTCATCCCATCGAGCAGGTGGGGGCGCAGCTGCGGGCCATGATGCCGTTCATCAACGCCGGATCTGCTCGGCCTCAGGACGTCTCCGGCGGGTAGCCACTCGCACCCGCAGCGGCGCTCGGTCCTTCGGACAACGGAGCGCCGCTGCGGCTACGAGCGTCTCCTGCTGTGAGCACCTCGTGGGCTGCGGCGTCTCACCCACCTGCGGGTCGCCTCTCCGGTCGCGGTGACCAAGAGGGCGGCGCCGGCGATCCAGAGCCAGCCCTGGCCACCGCCTCTGCTCACCGCCGGATCGGGCCCCGCGGCCACCCGCGATCGAGGCCGCGTCGTTTGTTTGATCGTGGTCGTGGTGGGCGGGGGGAGCGGGTAGGGCTGGCGCACCGGGGGCAGGGTCGGGTAAGCGGACTCGCGGCTGACCGGAATTGAGAAGCCGGCGTCGAGAAGGGTCGCCGACTCGGCATCGGGGTTGTCGCTCTGGAGGACGACGGCCAGCATGTGGCGGCCCCCTTTGTCCGCTTCTTCGATGTCGCAGTAGCCGGCCATGTCGGTGAAGCCCGTCTTGACCCCGATGGCTCCCGGGTAGCTGCGCAGGAAGTGCAGGTTGCGGCTCACAATGTGATAGGCGATGTGGTCGGGGCCCTCGAAATCGTAGGTCTGCTCTTGCGCGATGGCGGCCAGTCCCGGGTTGGCCATCATGTCCCGGGCGGTTATGGCCAGGTCCCACGCGCTCATGAAGTTGCCGCCGTCGACCCCCTCGGATCGGTCCAGTCCGGCCGGGTCGTGCAGGACCGGGTGATCGGGCAACTGCAGCTCAGCCGCGGCCAGATCCATGATCGAACCGAAGGCGGGCAGCGATCCGGCCACGTCGACGGCCAGCGCGTAGGCGGCGTCGTTGGCCGAGTCCGTGATGAGCGCGTGCAGGGCGATCTGGAGGGGCCACATCTGGCCCGGCTTCATGCCGACCTTGTCCGGGTAGGCGTTGAAGGCCGCGGCGGTGACGGGGACCTGGGCGTCGGCCGGCAGCCAGTCGGCTGCGATCATCGCAGTGAGGGTCTTGGTGAGCGAGGCCGGGCGCAGCAGGACGTGGGCCGCCTTGGCGTAGAGCACGTGTCCCGTGTCGGCGTCCACCAGTACCGCCGCGGCGAAGGTGGGCGGCGGGGCCGGAGCGGTCTCGGCCGTCGCCGCCGGCACCGTCGCCGTCATACCAGCCAGGGTGGCCGCCAGCAGGCCGAGCGTCCTCGTCCGCAAGCTCCCCGATGTCCGCGGGCCCCTCAACTCCCCACGGCGGTTACCACATGGTCGATGCAGCGGGTCAGGGCCTCCACGTCGGCCGGGTCGACGGCTGGGAACATGGCGATCCGGAGCTGGTTGCGGCCCAGCTTGCGGTAGGGCTCGGTGTCGACGATCCCGTTGGCCCGTAGCACCTTGGCCACCGCGGCGGCGTCGATGTCGTCGCGAAAGTCGATGGTGGCGACCACGTTCGAGCGCTCATCGGGCTTGGCCACGAAGGGGGTGGCGTACTCGGACCCATCGGCCCAACCGTAGAGGGTGCGGGCGCTGGCCTCGCTGCGGCCGGCGGCGAAGTCCAGGCCACCCCCGGCCAGCATCCACTCCAGCTGGTTGACGAACATGATGATGGTGGCCAGGGCCGGCGTGTTGTAGGTCTGGTCCAGCCGGCTCTGCTCGATGGCGATGGAGAGATCGAGCGAAGCCGGTACCCAGCGGCCACTCTCGTGCAGGCGGGCGGCCCGTTCCAGCGCGGCGGGCGAGAGCAGGGCCAGCCACAGGCCGCCGTCGGAGGCGAAGCTCTTCTGCGGGGCGAAGTAGTAGGCGTCCACCTGGGCCGGGTCGAAGCGCAGGGCGCCGGCCCCGCTGGTGGCATCCACCGCGACCAGCGCCCGGTCGGCCGCCGGGCCCTCCGGCCGGCGCAGGTCCATCATCACGCCGGTCGACGTCTCGTTGTGGGTGAGGGCATACAGGTCGATGCCCTCGGCCGGCTCCGGCCACGGGTGGGTACCGGGCGCGGCCTCGATCACCTGCGGATCACCCAGATGCGGGGCCGCCTGGGCGGCCGCCGCGAACTTCGAGGAGAACTCGCCGAAGCTCAGGTGCTGGCTGCGGTTCTCGATCAGGCCGAAGGTGGCCACGTCCCAGAAGGCGGTGGCCCCGCCGTTGCCCAGCACCACCTCGTAGCCGGCCGGCAGCTGGAACAGGTCGGCCAGCCCCTCGCGCAGGCGCCGGACCAGAGACTTCACCGGGGCCTGGCGGTGGCTGGTGCCCATCACCGTCCGGGACGCCTCCCGCAGTGCGTCGATCTGCTCGGGCCGTACCTTGGACGGCCCCGAACCGAAGCGCCCGTCCCTGGGCAGGAGCTCGGAGGGGATGCGGATACCGGCGGCATTTCCATTCGGAGAGGGGTTGGTCACTGTGAAACTATGGCAGGCAATGGCTCGTATCTCACAGCGCATATCCTCCGTCGCCGAGTCCGCCACGCTGGCTATCGACGCCAAGGCCAAGGCCCTCCAGGCGGCCGGTGAGGACGTCATCGGCTTCGGGGCCGGGGAGCCGGATTTCCCCACTCCCCGGCACATCGCCGAGGCGGCGGCCGCCGCCTGCCTCGACCCGAAGAACCACAAGTACACGCCGGCGGGTGGCCTGCCCGAGCTCAAGGAGGCAGTCGCGGCCAAGACGGCCCGGGACTCCGGTCTCACCGTGACCCCGGCCCAGGTGCTGATCACCAACGGGGGCAAGCAGGCGGTCGAGGAGACCTTCGCCACCCTGCTGGACCCGGGCGACGAGGTGCTCCTGCTGGCTCCCTACTGGACCACCTACCCCGAGTGCATCCGGCTCGCGGGCGGGGTTCCGGTCGAGATCCCGACCACCTGGGAGTCGGGGTTCCGGGTGTCCATCGAGCAGCTCGAGGCGGCCCGCACGGATCGGACCAAGGTGGTGCTCTTCGTGTCGCCCTCCAACCCGACCGGGGCCGTCTATCCTCCCGAGGAGGTCGAGGCCATCGGCCGCTGGGCCGTGTCGCGGGGCATCTGGGTGGTCACCGACGAGATCTACGAGCACCTGGTGTACGGCTCCGCCTCCTTCACGTCGATGCCGGTGGCGGTGCCGGAGCTGGCCGACACCTGTGTGGTCATCAACGGCGTGGCCAAGACCTACGCCATGACCGGATGGCGCGTCGGCTGGATGATCGGTCCGACCGACGTGATCAAGGCCGCCGCCAACCTGCAGTCGCACGCCACCTCCAACGTCTGCAACGTGGCCCAGCGGGCCGCACTGGCGGCGGTCAGTGGGGACCTGGAGGCGGTGGCCGAGATGCGGGCGGTCTACGACCGGCGCCGACGAACGATCGTGTCGATGCTCAACGACATCGACGGGGTGCGCTGCCCCGAACCGGAAGGGGCCTTCTACGCCTTCCCGAGTTTCTCCGGATTGCTCGGCCGGCCGCTCGGCCCCTCCGGCCGCTCGGCCGTCTCGACCCTCGATCTGGCCGCGTTGGTCCTCGACGAGGCCAAGGTGGCCTTCGTCCCCGGCGAGGCGTTCGGGGCGCCGGGCTACGCCCGCTTCTCCTACGCCATGGCCGACGACGCCATGGTGGAGGGTGTCACCCGGATAGCCAAACTGGTGCAGGGCTGATCGTGGCCCGGGTCCTGGTAACCGAGGAGATCGCCGAGCCCGGCCTCGACCGGCTGCGCCGGGCCGGCCACACCGTCCAGGTCGCGCTCGGGCTGACACCGGCCCAGCTGGAGGCGGAGGTGGCCGGGGCTTCGGCCCTCATCATCCGCTCCGCCACCCAGGTCGACGCCTCGGTGCTGGCCGCCGGGCGCGACCTGGTGGTGGTGGGCCGGGCCGGGATCGGTCTGGACAATGTCGACGTCGGTGAGGCCACCCGGCGCGGCGTGATGGTGGTCAACGCCCCGCAGTCGAACATCATCTCAGCCGCCGAGCACACCCTGGCCCTCCTGCTGGCCCAAGCCCGCAACGTGCCCCAGGCCCACTCCGCCCTGATCGCCGGCCGGTGGGAGCGTTCCAAGTGGGAGGGGGTGGAGCTGTTCGGCAAGGTCCTGGGCGTGGTCGGCCTGGGCCGGGTGGGCGCCCTCGTGGCCCAGCGGGCGGCCGCTTTCGGGATGCACCTCTTGGCCTACGACCCCTATATCAGCGCCGAGCGGGCCCGCCAGCTGGGTGTCGAGCTGGTGTCGCTCGACGACGTGCTGGCGGGGGCCGACTTCCTCACCATCCATCTGCCGAAGACGGCCGAGACGGCCGGCTTGATCGACGCCGACCGGCTGGCCCGGGCCAAGCCCGGACTGCGCATCGTCAATACCGCCCGCGGCGGGATCGTCGACGAGAAAGCCCTGGCGTGGGCCGTCTCGTCGGGGGTGGTGGCGGGCGCCGCGCTCGATGTGTTCTCCTCGGAGCCCTGCGTGGAGTCCCCTCTGTTCGACCTCCCGTCAGTGGTGGTGACGCCCCATCTGGGCGCCTCCACCCGGGAGGCCCAGGACAAGGCCGGTCTCACCATCGCCGAGCAGGTGGAGCTGGCCCTGGCCGGGGACTTCGTGCCTTTCGCTGTCAACATCGCCGCGGCCGACGTGCCCGAGGCGGTGCGGCCCTGGCTCCCGCTGGCCGAGAAGCTGGGCCGGCTCTGGGCTTCGTTGTCCTCGCTCACCGAGGAGCTGCCCGCCGTGGTGGACGTCGAGTTCTCCGGGGAGCTGGCCGACGAGGACACCCGCATCCTGACCCTGGCGGTGCAGAAGGGGCTGTTCGCGGTGTCGAGCGACGAGCCGGTGTCGTTCGTCAACGCCCCCCAGATGGCGGCCGAGCGGGGGCTGTCGGTGCGCTCGGTGTCAGGGGGCGCCCCGGCCGGCTACCGCAATCTGGTCACCATCCGGGGCGGCGCCCACTCGGTGGCCGGTACCACCTTCGAGGACGGCCTGCCCCGGGTGGTCATGGTCGACGAGCACGACATCGAGCTGCCCTTCGCCCGGTGGATGCTGATGATCCACAACGACGACCGCATCGGCATGGTCGCCGCGGTGGCCGGGATGGTCGCCGAGGCGGGGCTCAACATCGTCGACCTCAAGCTGGGCCGGAGCGGGGAGGGGGGGACGGCGATGATGGCGTTGTCCTTCGAGCAGGCGGTGCCGCCCGAGGTGGTCGCGGCCCTGGCCGCCACGCCGGGGATCATCGACGCCCGGGCCCTTACCGACGTGTAGGTACCTGCCTGCTGGGCCCCGCTGGTTGGGGCCCCGCTGGTGGGGGCCGTGCTGGTGGGGGCCCCGCTGGTTGGGGCCGTGCTGGT
>JAKBAX010000217.1 GCA_021808785.1 Actinomycetes bacterium
GGGTAAGACCTGGTCTTACCCGACCCGTTGGGGCCGATTACCGCGGTGATCTCGCCCGGTGCCGCAACCAGGCTTACCGAGTCGAGGGCCAGGAGCCCACCGAACCCCTTGCTCACCGACTCGACCTCGATCGGCGCGCGTTGTTCTACTGCGGCGAGTGACGGGGCCGCCGGCCCGGCCGGTTCGTTGCCGACGCCGGTGCCCTGAGGCGGTCTCAGCGTTTTCGACGCTCGGCCTGCGATACCAGCCAGGGCGGGGATGATCCCGGAGGGAAGCACGATGGTGACGACGATCAGCACCGCTCCGTAGATGATCAATGAGTAGTTGACGAACGAGACGAAGACCAGGGGTACCAGCAGCAGCAGCGCCGTGCCGGCGATGGCACCGCTGAGGGCGGCCATACCGCCGATGATCGGACCGGCCAGGAGGAGGATGGCCTGCGACAGCGGAAACGACCCGGGACCGAGGTACTGGTCGATATGTGGAAAGACCGCTCCGGCGTAGCCGGCGATCAGAGCGGAGATCGTATAGACCACGAGACGGGTGTGGAAGATACTGATCCCGACCGATTCGGCAGCCGGGTGACTCCCGCGTACCAGGGCCAGGCACCCACCCCACGACGACACCCGCAGGTTCCGCACCACGAGTACGACGACCGCGGTACTTGCCGCGGTGAATAGTTCCAGGCCTTCGGTGCCGAGCTGGTGGCCGAACAGCGACGCCGAGGTGACCGACGGGAGCCCCGTAGCGCCGCCGGTCAGGTGCCACGGGTCGGCGTTGATCACATCGGGAACCACGTACACCATGAAGAGGCTGGTGATGGCCAGACGCCATGCCCCCAGCCGCAGCGCTGGAGCGGCCAGGACCACCCCGGCCAGCCCGGCGATCACCGTCGAGGCCAGGACTGCCCCGAAGAACGGCCAACCCGTGGTCTCGGTCAGCTGGGCGGAGGCAAACGCCCCTACCGCGAATATGGCCAGCTGCCCGATGAACAGCTCGCCGCTGAATCCCACCAGCACCATCACGGCGAGGGCGGGCATGCTCCACAGCGCGATGAGCAGCATCTGGCGCTGCCAGTACAGGCTGCCCACCATTATGGGAGAGAAGACGGCGGCGGCTCCGATCAACGTCCAGCCGGTCTGCTTGGCCAAAGCCGGCAACGAAACGGACCCCCGCATCAGACGGTCCGCTCGACCCGCTGCCCGAATAGACCGGCCGGCCTGGCCAGCAGCACCAGCAGGAGAATGCACAGTGATATGAGGCTGCGGTAGTTGGCCTGCGCCCACAGAGACGCCTGCTCCTGGACGACACCGAGCAGCAGCCCTCCCACCAACGGGCCGAGAGCACTGCCGAGACCGCCGACGGTGACAGCTACGAAGGCATAGAGAGACAACCCGGCGCCGGCATTCCAGATGGCAGAGGTGACGGGCACGGTGAGGTAGCCGGCCATCGCGGATATTGCGGCGGCGATCAGGAAGGCCACGAAGCCGACCCGCGACGTGTTTATGCCCAGTCGACGAGCGAGCTCCCCGTCATCGGCTGTGGCCGTCCACACCTTGCCGATCGACGTCCGTCGCTGGCAGTACCACAAAGCGGCGGTGCAGACGACGGCGGCCCCGAACGACATGAAGTACTCGATGCGTATCGGGCTGGAGCCGATCCGTACCGTCTGCAGCGATACCAACGACGGGACGGCCCGGGGATTGCCCCCCCAGAGCCGCTGAGCGGCATTTTCGATGATCACCGAAGCGCCGAGCGTGGTGATGAACCAGCCGCCGGTCGCCGAATGGGGCCGGTCAGCGAAAGGAGCGATCGTAAGCCTGTGCTGAACGGCGGCCAGCAGCACCACGGCGCCGACCACCGGAAGGAACGCCAGAAGGGCGGCCCAGTGCAACGACACGAAGAAGGTCGCGGTGAACAGGCCGCCCAGAGTGACCAGGTCGCCTTGGGCCAGGTTGAAAACCGACGAGCTGCTGAACACCAGGTTGTAACCGATGGCAACGAGGGCGTAGACGCCCCCGATCCCGAGCCCGGTGAAGAGCGCGGTGATGTGTGGTGTCACATCGTCGTCCTTGTCGTGTCCCCCCCGTTAGCCCCCGAGGTCGCTGGCGGGGCACGGGTTCAAGCCGAAGTAGTGCTGGCCACAAGTTAAACGCACGCTGGACCGTTGTCAACATTCTCACTTGCAGATTCTGTAAGTGTAACTTTCCACCTGAGGCAGGCGGGGTTTTGAGGCAGGCGAGGACGTCTACACTCCCCACGTGTCGGAAGGTCGGTCAGAGACAGGAACGCGGACGAGAAAGGGTGTCGACCTGCCCGGGCTCGACGGCGGCCGAGCCGGCTGGCGAGCGCGGGTACTCAGCAGGTCGCTGTCGCGCCCGGCCCAGCGGTCGATCGAGCGCAGCGCTCTCTTCGTCGACGCCGCCCGAGCCCTCATCGAGGAGAGAGCCAGCGCCGGATTCACCATCCAAGAGGTGGCCGACCGGGCCGGGCAGTCACTGCGCACCTTCTACCAGCACTTCGAGAGCAAGGACGACGTCATCCTCGCCGTCTACGAAGAGTTTTTCGACGAGCGGGTCACCCACGCCAAAGCCCACGTCGAAGAACACGACGACCCCCTCGACCGCCTCGCGGCGCTACTCATCGGCGCCAGCGACCTACCCAACCTCGAGCCCACTCCGTTAGAGGTCGCGCTCTCCCATTTCCGGTACCAGCTCCTTCAGACCAACCCCGACGAGGTATGCGCCATCGAGGACCAATACGAGATGTTGGTCCGCCAAATGGTCCAAGAAGCAGTCGCCGCGGGCCGGCTCGACCGATGCGACCCCGACGCAAGCGCCTACTTCCTCGCCTCGGTCAAGAACGAGTACTACTTCGGGGGATTCATCCTGGCCAAGCGCCTGACACCGGCCCTACCCACCGTCGTGGAGATGGCCCGCTTCTGCATGCGGGGCTTGGGCTCGGACCTGCCAAGGTCGTTCGACTCAGACGCACAATAGTTCGAAGAGCGTCCACGTGGCGCCCGATCCGTTCGAAACGGGTGGCGTGAACGCACGCGGGGCGGCCGGGCGGGGTCGGGAGCCGTCGTTCGGGGATCTCATCGGATCCTCGAAGCGGTCATGGTCATGCCTCCATTCTGCTGGAGAAGTCCAGAACGAGCTTTTCGTAGAGGGGTCGCAACAGTTCCACGAAGGTCGATGAGCCAGCCTGGACAGCCAGAGCTTCCATGGAGTCGAGCACGGCATCGGGTGGTCCGGGCCGTGTGTATGTAGCCGGGATCGCTTCCGCCTGATAGTCGACGGGAACCGGCCCGGGACCGAACGGCCACCACGGCGCCACCTCGGACCCAGCAGCCGGTGTGGCGAGCCGGTCACCGGCCAGGGCATCCAGCAGCTCTTCCTGCTCCCGACCTCGCAGCAACAACACCAGCCAGGGATCGCTGTCGAGCCGGTCGGCCAGAACGTAGAGCACGGCGGCGATGTGCTTGCACGGATTTTCCCAATCGGGGCAGGTGCACTTGGCTTTGATGTCGGCCCAGGCAGACGCGAACAGCGGTACGCCGGCGCCGGCGAACACTTGCTCCAGGTCGGCCGGGACCTCGCCATCGAGCAGCCGGGCGACGAAGCCCACCTTGGCGCGCATGGCATCGAGTATCCAGCCCCACTGCTCGTCGCTCGGGATGGCCAGCGTCACGGTGACCAGGTAGGGCTTGGGACGTGACCCCTGCACCTGGGCCGCTACCAGCCCGGGCGCCACGTCGACCTCGATGACCTGGCCGGTCCGGGCGTAGCGCCGGCCGCGCTGCATGCGAGCGCCGAGACCGTACGACTCGAGCACCTCGACGAACCGCCGGGACCACCACTTCGTGGCCATCGGGCCGCGCTGCCTCGATGTCGCCACGCCCCCTTCTACCGGCAGCGGAACCGACGGGGGGTACTTCTGCCAGGGGTCGTCCCACCTACGGGCCGGCATCACTCCACCTCCCCGGACAACGCCACCAACGCCCGCAGCTCGCCGGTGGACAACTCGGTCAACCATTGCTCACCCGTGCCGACGACTCGAGCCGCCAGGTCACGCTTGGCCGCGATCACCTCGTCGATGCGTTCCTCGACCGTACCGGCGCTGACCAGCTTGTGGACCTGCACGTTGCGCCGCTGCCCGATCCTGAACGCCCGGTCAGTGGCCTGGTCCTCCACCGCCGGGTTCCACCAGCGGTCCAAGTGGATGACGTGCGACGCCGAGGTCAGGTTGAGTCCGGTGCCTCCCGCCTTCAAGGATATGAGGAAAATGGGCGGCCCGTCCGACTCACAGAATCTCCGCACCATCTCGTCCCGCGCCGGCCGGCGAACCCGGCCGTGCAGCCACAGGCATTCAACGCCCAGCCGGGCTTGCAGATGGGGACGGAGAATCTCCCCCCATGACGCGAACTGAGTGAAGCACAGCACCTTGTCGCCTTCGGCCAGGATCTCCTCGAGCAGCTCCTCGGTGCGGGTCAGCTTGCCCGACCGGCCGGCTAGCCCGGACCCGTCGGCCAAGAAGTGGGCCGGGTGGTTGCAGACCTGCTTGAGCTTCGTCAACCCGGCGAGCACGATCCCGCGCCGCTGGATGCCGTCGGCTGCTTCGGCCTGGTCGATCAGATCATCGACCACCGCCTGGTAGAGACTGACCTGCTCGCGCGTCAGCGGGCAGCGGTCGACGGTCTCGATCTTTTCGGGCAGGTCGGAAATGATCAACTTGTCGGTCTTCAGCCGGCGGAGGACGAACGGGCCGGTCGCACGCCGAAGCCTCTCCGTCGCGGCGGGGTCGCCGTCGCGCTCGATCGGCACGGCGAAGCGCTCCCGGAACTCCGTCGCCGAGCCGAGCAGGCCCGGGTTCAGTAGGTGCATGATCGACCACAGGTCGCTCAAGCGGTTCTCGACCGGGGTGCCCGTCAGGGCCAGGCGCCGGCCGGCGTGCAGAGCAGCGGCCGCACGGCTTTGGGCCGTGCCCGGGTTCTTCACCTGCTGCGCCTCGTCCAGAACGATCCTTGACCACTCCACCGACGCCAGGTGATCGCAGTCACGCGCGAGAAGGGAGTACGTGGTGAGGACTACAGCGTGGGCGGCTGCCCTTTGTCCGAAGCTCTCGTCGTGATCGAAGCGGGCCGGCCCGTGGTGGGCCATGACCGACAGGGTCGGGGCGAAGCGGGCCAGCTCCCTCTCCCAGTTCCCCAGCACGGAGACGGGGCAGACGACCAGCGCCGACCCTTCGCCCGGATCGGCGAGCAGGGTGGCGATCACCTGCGCCGTCTTGCCGAGGCCCATGTCGTCAGCCAGGCAGGCACCCAGGCCGAGCCGACCCATGAACACCATCCAGCCGACGCCCCGCTCCTGGTAAGGCCGGAGGCGACCCTCGAAGTCGGCCGGAGTCGGCACCGGCGCGACGGTCGAGTGGACCGTGTCGTCGAGAAGGGCCTGCAGCCAGCCAACACCCCGGGCGTCGACCGCAACCACATCGAGGCCCTCAGGGAGGGCCAGGTTGCCGAGTCCCAGAGCCGCTTTCATGAGATCGGCGGCAGGAACCCGGCCGGTCTGTCCGAGACGAGCCAAGAGGGCTTCGATGCGGTCGGGCCGGATCTCGACCCACTCGCCCCGCAGGCGAACCAGCTCCTGCTTGGCCGCCGCGGCCCGGGCCAACCTCTCCAGCTCCGCCTTGGTGAGGCGTCGTTCCCCGAGCGCGGCCTGCCATTCGAAGTCGACCAGCACGTCCAGGCCGAGGCCGCCGGGCACGACCGCGCCGCCGCCCTTCGAAGATCTCCTGGCGCTGGCTCGTACTCCCAGCCGGGCCGGCGCAGTCCACCAAGACGGCAGAAGCACGGTGATCCCGGCATCCTCCAGCGCCGAGGCGCGCTCGCGCAGGACCGTGAGCACCTCGCGATCGCCCAGCAGGACCCGGTCCGGGACCGCCGCCTCGAGAGAGCCCGCCAGCTCCGGGGCCAGACGGGCCATACGCGCCAGCGCGGCGAGCACATCCTGGATGGCACCGGGCGCAAACGGCGAGGTCCCGGCCCACAGGTCCTGGAGCGTCACCACGAGGCTCGGCTCCTCACGGTCCTGGGCCAGCAGCTCCACGCCCCACTCCCCACCGGTGCGCGCCGGTTCGTGAACACGTAGGCACAGACGGGCTCGGCCGCCGATGACCGCCCCGGAACGGACCCACTGGTGCAGTGCCGCGGCGAGAGCTTCCAGCTTCGCCCGATCCAGCCAGGCCGGCAGCCACGGATCGGACGACACCAGCGAACGGGCCCACGCCTCGGGCACCGAGGGGCGGCCACCCCGACGGGGGACAACGGTCGCGCCCGCCTCGACCAGCCGGCCGCGCACCAGCCGGTCGACCTCGGAGGCCAGGGCGCCGGCCACCTCCGCCTGGCCGTCGGGGGAGCGGTCCTCCAGCAGCGATGCGATCATCGGGCGCTGCACCGCCGTCGGCAGAGGCCACCACCACGACCGGTAACTACCGGTGGCCCCGTCCGCGTCCAGGGCCGGCACTACCCGACCGGAAGATACGAGCGCCGCGGCAACTTCGTCGATGTTCGCGCTTGGACCGACCACGAGGTGATTATTGCCGAGCACGGCGCCGCCTGGATCGACCGTGACCGAGACCGAACCCCACAGCCTCAGCGGCTGTCGTTCTGCAGTTCGGCGAGGATCGCCTCCCGAGACTGCAGGAGTGACGAGGTGAGGATGCGCTTGGCGACTTCGAGCAGCTCGAAGATGTCGGGGTCGGCCACGGAGTAGATGACGCTGGCCCCTTCCTTGCGGGTCTGTACCAGTCCGGCCCGTCGGAGCACGGCGAGTTGCTGGGACAGGTGGGAGGCTTCGATGCCCACCTCCGGCACCAACTGGCCGACGGTCCGCGCACCGTCACGCAGGACCTCGAGGACGCGGATGCGAGCCGGGTGACTGAGGGTCTTGAAGAACTCGGCTTTGACCTGGTGGATGGGGGCGGACACTGGTCCCAAGTGTAACCGAGCGTCCGCTTATATGACTATCCGCAATAAATGTAAACTGCTGTGTATGTCAGATTGTTCGAAGGGGTGCGTGTGGCCGGGCTGACCGGCCGGATCGGCCGGCTGGGTCGCATCGCCGAGCCGGCGCCGCCGCCCCCCGAGGCCGCTCAGGGCCTGGGCGTCGGTCGGGGGTCCCTGCAGTTGCGACACGTCGACGCCGGGTCGTGCAACGGCTGCGAGGTCGAGATCTCCGGTTGCTTCTCGCCGGTTTACGACGCCGAGCGTTACGGGGTCCGGCTGGTGGCCTCCCCCCGCCATGCCGACGGCGTGCTGGTGAGCGGGGTGGTGACCCGGAACATGTCCTCGGCTCTGGCGGACACCGTCAACGCCGTCGCCGCTCCCCGGGGCGTGGTGGCGGTCGGGGACTGCGCCTGCGACGGGG
>JAKBAX010000008.1 GCA_021808785.1 Actinomycetes bacterium
ACTGTGCGAGGATCTCGCGGTCCAACAGGCTGCGGGACCTCGCGACGCCCCGGGCGGCGGGAGTCTCGGGGGTGACGGGCGCGGGTGTGGTGGTTGAGGTCATCACCAGAACTTTCCGTGGCTCAGTTGCTCGACGATCGGGCCCAGCGACAGCGCGGGGAAGAAGGTGAGACCGCCGATGATGATGATGACGCCGATCGTCAGGCCTATGAACATGCCATTATCGGTGCGGAACGTGCCGAGTCCGGCTGGGACGATCTGCTTGGCCGCCAGGGTGCCGGCCAGGGCGAGGGCGGGGATGATGATGGCGAATCGGCCGAGCAGCATGGCGACCGACCCGATGATGTTGTAGAAGGCGGTGTTCCCGCTGAGGCCGGCCATGGCCGATCCGTTGTTATTGCCTTGGGAGGTGAGGGCGTAGAGGATCTCGGTGAACCCGTGCGGTCCGGAGTTGAGAGGACCGACTCGTCCCGCGTGGAGGGACGCCGCGATGGCCGTGAGAGCGAGCACGGTGATCGGCATGACCAGGGCGGCCAGGCCGGCCAGCTTGACCTCTCGCGCTTGAATCTTCTTGCGCAGATATTCCGGTGTCCGGCCGATCATGAGGCCCCCGATGAACACGGCGATGATGGCGTACACGAGGATCGTGTACAGCCCGCTGCCCACGCCACCGGGTGAGACCTCGCCCAGCATCATCGCGCTGAGCGGCCCGAAGCCCCCCATCGGCGTGTAGGAGTCGGTGGCGCTGTCGACTGCTCCATCGGACGTCTGGGTCATGGAGACGTTGAACAGAGCGCTGCTGGTGTCACCGAAGCGAACCTCCTTGCCTTCTGTGTTGCCGACCGAGCTGCGAACGCCGGCGGCGGCCACGGCGGGGTTGTTCGTGTGCTCCGAATACGTCGTGACGGCGACCCACGCCCCGAAGATGATCGCCATGGCGGCCAGGAGGGCGGCCCCGTGACGGATGCTGCCCACCATCTTCCCGAAGGTGTAGGTGAGGGCGAAGGGGATGGAGAGGGCGAGCCAGATGTACAGCAGGTTGGTTATCGCAGTCGGGTTCTCGAGCGGGTGGGCCAGGTCGGCGTTGAAGAACCCGCCACCGTTGGTCCCGAGCTGCATGATCGAGCCCATGAACCCGGCCGGCCCCCGAGGGATGGTCTGGGTGACTCCGTTGAGGGCGTCGTGGATGGTCACCGGCCCGGCCAGAGTCATCACCGCTCCCTCGCCTACGAGGATGATGCCGGCTATGAACGCGACCGGGAGCAGGACGTAGAGCAGGCAACGGGTGATGTCCACCCAGAAGTTGCCGATGGTCGGAGAGCTCCGCCGGGAGAAGCCCCTTACCAGGGCGATGGCTACCGCGATGCCGACCGCGGCGCTCACGAACTGCTGCACGGTGAGCACCCCGATCTGTGAGAAGTAGGACATCGTCGTCTCACCGGCGTAGTTCTGCCAGTTGGTGTTCGTCACGAACGAGGTGATGGTATTGAGGCCCAGGGCCGGCGTCACCTGGCCCATGTGCTGTGGGTTCAGCGGAAGGGACCCCTGGATCCTCAGCAGCAGGTAGCCGAAACCGAGGAACAGGGCGGAGAAGACGACCAGCGATCCGGCGTAGCGCTTCCACGTCTGCTCCTGGTCGGGGGCGGTGCCGAGCAGCCGGTAGAAGGGTCGCTCGGCCCGGGCCAGGTAGCGCACCCGGCCTTCGAAGACCCCGGCCATGTACGAGCCCAGATAGCGCCACGTGATCCCGAGCGCCACCACGAGCACCACGATGGTCCAGAAGAATCCCATCTAGAACCAATCCGGCTTGAACAAGGCGACGCCGATGTACACGAACATGACGATCGACAGCGCCAGGAGCAGGGCCTGAGCAGTGCTCACACCCGGTCCAACACCCAGATGAGGCCCATCATGGCCAGCGCGAAGGCGATGATGAAGACGACGACGAGGAAGTCAGCCATGGGATCGATGATGGTCCCGGGGGGTCTGAACAGGATCTGAAATAAGCGCTCGAAGCGCTGAATAGATCCTCAACAGGGCTTCAGGTGGCCGGCGAGGGACGGGCGTGGTACGAGAATGGGTCCATGCCAAAGTGGTTGCGCGGCTCGATCCTGGGGACCTTCGCGGCAATGGGGCTCGGGGCGGCCATGATCCCCCTGCGGACCCACCTCAGCATCGCCACCGCCGGGTTGGTGCTGGTGGTGCCGGTGGTGGCCGGTGTCGTGACGGGTGGCCTCTCGGCGGGTGTCGTGACTGTTGCGGCGGGCTTCCTCGTCTACGACTTTGCCTTCATTCCCCCTTACTACACACTCACCGTGGGCGCGGCGCAGAACTGGGTCGCGCTCGGCGTATACGCGGTGGTCATGCTCATGGTCGCCCAAGTGGTCGCCCGCCTCGAGGTGGCCCGGGCCCAAGCGGAGCGCAACGCCAGCCAGACCCGACGTCTGTATGACCTGTCCGATCTGCTGGTCAAGGATCGACCTCTCGGGGATCTCCTGTGCACGATCGTCGAGACCGTGCAGACGGCCTTTGGAGTCACCGGGGTGGCCCTCCTCCTGCCCGAGGGTGGCCGTCTGAAGGTCGCCACTTCGGCCGGCGAGGCGATCTCACCAGAACAGCTCCAGCAACTCGACCCCGGTTCGAGCACACCGGTCAGCCTGGGGATGGCCGGCCCGACGCCGGACCGGCTGCAGACCGTTGCCCTCACCGCATCGGAGGGCCCGGTCGGCGTGCTCGCAGTGCGCGGCTTGACTCTCTCCCCCGACGACCGGGCGCTGCTCGGGGCGTTCGCCAACCATGCCGCCCTCACCATCGAACGATCCCGCCTACGGGAGCAGGCCATGCAGACCGGGCTGCTCGAGGAGTCCGACCGCCTTCGGAGAACCCTCCTAGGCGCGGTGTCCCACGACCTGCGCACACCCCTGGCATCCATGAAGGTAGCCGCCACCGCCCTTCGCGACCGCACACTTGCGCTGTCCGACGAGGACATCGAGGAGCTCAACGACATCATCGACCGGCAGACCGACCGCCTTACCCGTCTGGTCACGAGCCTTCTCGATATGACCAGACTCCAAGCCGGCGTGTTGCAGGTGAAACGTGAAGCATGGCCGGTGGTCGACCTCGTGGCGGATGCACTCGCCGGCCTCCACGGGGCGGCCGGCGCCGGTCGCGTCGAGGTCGATATTCCAGGCGGTGTGCCAGACGTGGAGATCGATCCGCCGCTCATAGAGCAGGTCCTCACCAATCTGGTCGAGAATGCCGACCGTCACGCACCGCCAGGCACGCCGATCATGATTGCCTGCCGCGCATCAGGTGACAAGGTCACGCTGTCGGTCACGGATCAAGGTCCGGGAGTGCCAACCGATGACCGCGACATGATCTTCGACAGCTTCGTACGCTTCGACACCGGGGGTCGGTCCGGACTGGGCCTCGCCATCGCCAAGACCTTCATCCAGGCTCACGGTGAACGCATCTGGGTCGAGAACGTGGCGGACGGTGGTGCCCGCTTCGCGTTTACCCTGGCCACCGCGCCAGGACGAGAGACCGAGAGGTGATCCACCGATGACGAAGGTTCTCATCATCGATGACGATTCCTCCCTCCAGAAAGCTCTCCGGCTGGGACTGACCGCTCATGGGCATGACGTCGTCGCCGCCACCAGCGGCAGCCAAGGTGTTTCGAGATCGGCGTCGGACCTACCCGATGTGGTGGTGCTCGACCTCGGCCTTCCCGATATAGACGGACTCACCGTCCTCGGCCGGATCCGCCAGATGAGCGACGTGCCGATAATCGTCCTGTCCGCCACCGGCACCGAGGAACGCAAGGTCGCCGCTCTCGACGGAGGTGCGGACGACTACGTCACCAAACCCTTCGGTATGGCCGAGCTCGAGGCCCGCATACGGACCGCTGTCCGCCACCGTACGCCCGAGCCGGTCGAACCAGGACCCCGACAGGTGGAGATAGGAGAGCTCCATCTGGATCTGGTCCACCACCAGGCCCGCCTTCACGGCGCCGTGCTCCAACTCACCGCCCGAGAGTTCGAGGTGCTGTCGTTCCTGGCCCGCAACGCGGGACGGATCTGCACCCGGCAGATGATCTTGCAAGCCGTTTGGGGTGAACGCTACGGCGACGAGGCAGGATACCTGCACGCGTACATCCACAGGCTGCGCCAGAAGCTCGGAGATACCGAGGGCCGACGTATACGAACCGCGCCCGGCATCGGATACCGCCTCACGGACGGTCCTACCGACGCATCGTGAGTGGGCCCGACAGGGTGCGGTGAGCTGACTGGCTGGCTTCTCCCAGGTCGAAGAGGGATTGGTCGCTGAGGCCGGACTCGAGCAGGTCGTCGCCCCCGGTCGTCGCTTCGTGGAAGCGCTGCCGCCAGGCGCTTGTTCGGGCCCGGATATAGGGCCGAAAGTCCCTACAATTGCTCAGTCGGCGGGGCTGAGAGCCGTCAGATAGGCGATGCAACCCTCGACAGTGGACATCTGTGGATAGTCACGCTCGGGGATGTCCCGTCCCGTGGCCTTGCTCAGTCCGGCCACGAAGTTCAAGAAGTCGATCGAGTCCAGATCGAGCGCCTCTTGGAGCGTCTCGTCCGGGCTCACCTGATCCAGGTCTACTTCTGGCGCCACCTGGCGGAGGGTCGATCGGATCAGCCGGTGGGCTTGGTCTCTGGTCATAGCTTCTCGGGCTCCTGAAGGAGATGATTGATCTCGGCGAGGAAGCGGCCGCCTCTGTGGCCGTCGCTGACCCGATGGTCGGCGGCGAGTGTCGCTGTCAGGCAAGGTCGGGCGCCGACCATGCCGTCCCTCGCTACCGGTCGTTCGGTCACCTGACCGAACCCGACCAGCGCCACCTGAGGGGGATAGATGACGCCGAAGACGGCCTCCACTCCGAGCTCGCCCAGGTTGGTGACGGTGATGGTCGGGTCGCTCATCTCCGAGCTGCGCATCACCCCGGCGCGGGCCCGGCCCACGAGGGCGCGTAGTGTGCTCATCAGTTGGTCGAGGGTCAGGCGGTCGGCGTCGTGGATGGCCGGCGCTACGACACCACCGGAGCGCAACGAGACAGCCAGCCCTACGTGCACCGGCCCGCTGGGGGTGAAGACACCATCGATACAGAACCCGTTCATTTCGGGAACTTGGGCGACTGCGAGTGCGGTCGCTTTGATGAGCAGGGCCGGCAGAACGAGCCTCTCGTCAACGGCACGGGACAGGTTCGAGTGCCCGAGCCACGAGGTGGCGGGGGTCACATCGATGGTCGTGCTCAGGTAGTAATGAGGGATTTCTCGCTTCGACCGGGTCATCAGTGAGGCGATGGCCTGCCGCAAGTTGGTCTGACGGTCCGAGCGGCCCGGCTGGGGGGCTGGTTCGGCCCCTTCCCGGGCAGGGGTTCGCCGGGGAGCATCCGGCTGTATGTCGCGGGCGATCACAGAACCACCCGGACCGGAGCCGGGAATCTCCGCCAGCTCGAGCCCCAGGTCGGCGGCGAGCCGGCGTGCCCGCGGCGAGGAGCGCACCCGCAAGGCGGCTGCAGCCTGGACCGGCTTCGCCCGCAGCTCGGCGGCATGCTCCACGTCGATCCGGGTTACCTGTCCGCCCGGCCCGCTGCCGACCACGCCCGCCGGATCGACCCCGAGGTGTTCGGCGAGATGGCGGACGACAGGGGAGTGGAGCACAGGTGGGCCGGTCGCCGTCGCCGCCGGATCCGGGGGATGGACCGAGGGCTGGCCGGTGACGGTCGAAGGAGACCGCTCCGGCGGGAGCGTGGCCGGGGGGGATGTACCGACGTGGGCGAGGACCGTGCCGACGGGGAGGAGCTCACCCTCACCTACGACCAGGTCGGTGATCACCCCGCTCTCGAAGATCTCCACTTCGATGGTGGACTTGTCGGTGTCCACGACGGCGACGATATCGCCCCGATGCACTTCGTCGCCGGGTTTGACCAGCCACTGGGTGAGCGTGCCGGCCTCCATATCGGCGCCGAGCGAGGGCATGGTGAAGACTCCCACCTACCCTCCCATCTGACGCACAGCGGCGACCACGCGCTCGGGCTGGGGGAGCGCGGCGTCTTCCAGGTGCTTGGCGTAGGGCATGGGTACCTCGGCGCTGCACACCCGGGCGACGGGGGCGTCGAGATCGTAGAACGCCTCCTCGGTGATGCGGGCCGCCACCTCGGCGGACAGGCCGCCGGTCCGCCATCCCTCGTCGACGACCACGGCTCGATGGGTGTGGGCTACAGAGGCGAGAATCGTGGCGGTGTCGAGCGGCCGGAGGCAGCGCAGGTCGATGACCTCGGCATCGACGCCTGCTCCGCGGAGTTGCTCGGCGGCGCTCAACGCGATCCGAAGTGTCCCCCCGTAGGAAACGATCGTGACGTCGTTGCCCGGCCGGCGTACCGCCGCCGACGTGATGTCCACGCCGTCGGTCCCGGTGAGGGCACCCTCGGAGCTGTAGAGCCCTCCGTGCTCGAAGATCAGCACCGGATCCGGGTCCTCGAGTGATGGCCACAGCATGCCTCGGGCGTCGTCGACGGTTGCGGGTGCGAGGATCCGTAGCCCCGGCACGTGCGCATACCAGCCTTCGAGGCTGTGGGAGTGCTGGGCGGCCAGCTGGCGTCCCGCCCCGGTGGTCATACGAATCACCAGCGGGACGTTGAACTGCCCTCCCGACATGTACAAGAGGGTCGCCGCGTTGTTGACGATCTGGTCGAGTGCCAGGAGGCTGAAGTTGACCGTCATGATCTCGACGATCGGGCGCAGTCCGCCCAGTGCCGCGCCGATGCCGGCCCCGACGAACCCCGACTCCGACAGTGGGGCGTCGCGGATGCGTTCTGGCCCGAACTCCTCCAACAAGCCGAGGCTCACCGCGTAGCAACCCCCGTAGCGCCCCACGTCCTCGCCGATCAGGAACACTCTCTCGTCGCGCGTCAACGCGTCGCGTAAAGCTTGGCGCATTGCCTCCCGGTAGGTGATGGTGCTCACCCGTCCCCCATGCCTGCCGCCTCGGAGACCACGAAGCGCTCCAGGTCTGCGAGGTCCTCGAGCGTGCCCGCCTCGGCGAACGCGGCAGCGTCGTCGATCTCGGCCTCGATGTCGGCCTCGATCCGCTCCAGTGCCTCGTCGCTCATGAGGCCCTGGTCGGAGAGTCGCGCCGCCGTCAGCGGGATCGGGTCGCGGTGTTTCCAGCCTTCGATCTCACCCTTGTCGCGGTAGCGGTCGGGGTCGTACATGGAGTGGGCCCGGAACCGGTAGGTCCGAAGCTCCAGGAAGTGTGGCCCGGCACCACCCCTGATGGCCTCGGCGGCATGCATCGCGGCGTCCTCGACGGCGCCCACGTCCATACCGTCGACCGGCCACGACGCAACCCGGTAGCTGGAGGCCTTCAGGGTCAGGTCGGTCTCCGACTCCGATCGCGCCAGAGCCGTTCCCATCGCATAGAGGTTGTTCTCACAACAGAACAGCACTGGCAGGTGCCAAAGTGCGGCCAGGTTCATCGACTCGTGGAACTCGCCTTCGGCCACCGCCCCATCGCCGAAGAAGCAGGCCGTCACCAGCTGGCGCCCTTGCAGGTGGTCGGCCAGGGCCAGCCCGACAGCCAGCGGCAGGCCGCCGCCGACAATCGCGTTACCTCCATAGAAGCGCGTGGCTGAGTCGAAGATGTGCATGGACCCACCACGGCCGCGGCAGGTCCCTTCGAGCTTGCCTTCCAGCTCGGCCAAGACTGCTCGCATCGGTATGCCCCGGGCCAGCGCGTGGCCATGTTCCCGGTAGGTCGAGACCACAGCATCCGCTGGGGTGAGAGCCTGCATCAACCCGACGGCACACGCCTCCTCGCCGATGCCCAGGTGCAAGAACCCACGGATCGCCGTCCGGCTGTAGAGCTCGACACAGCGCTCCTCGAATCGACGGATGCGGAGCATTTCGCGCAACAATCGGACACCATGATCTTCTGGGTGCGGCGCGTTCGTCATCGTCGCACGTCCAACGTCGATACGTCCCCTTCGGGTAGGTGAAGCTCGCGCGCCTTCAATAGTCGGCGCATGATCTTGCCGCTCTCGGTGTGTGGAAGGTGCTGGTCGAACGCGATCTCGCGAGGGGCCACCGCTGCGCCCAGCCGCCGGCGGGCGAAAGCCAGCAACTCCAGACGCAGATCCTCGCTCGGGGTGAAGCCGACTTGTAGCGATACGAATGCTTTGACCACCTCGCCGGCCAGGGGATCGGGCATCCCGATGACCCCGGCTTCGACCACAGCGGGATGCTCCATCAGGGCCGACTCCACCTCGAACGGCCCGATCAGATGCCCTGCAGCCTTGATCAGGTCGTCGCCCCGACCGACGAACCAGAAGTAGCCGTCCTCGTCGCGCCGGGCCAAGTCTCCGCTCAGGTACCACCCGCCGACGAAGCAGGATCTGTAGCGCGCCTCCTCACCCAGGTAGCCACGGAACATCGAAGGCCACCCGGGCCTCAGCGCCAGCTCGCCTTCTTCTCCCACGGCGGCCTCGACTGCAGCCCCGTCCTGGCCGAGGACCGCGTTCCCATTGCTGTCGCGGGCCAGGACGGTCGCCTCTACACCCGGTAGCGGTCGGCCCATCGATCCAGGGCGAACATCCATGCAGGGGTAATTGGCGATCATGATCCCGCCCGTCTCGGTCTGCCACCAGTTGTCGTGGACGGGCCGGCCCAGTGCCTCGAGTCCCCATACGACGACCTCGGGGTTGAGTGGCTCGCCCACACTGGCGACGAAGCGCAGATGGCTCAAATCGTGAGCCCTGGCGACCTCGGTGCCAGCTCGCATCAACATTCGCAGCGCGGTCGGAGCGGTGTACCAGACGGACACCTTCTCGGCTGCGAGTACCTGATACCAGCGGTCGGCGTCGAAATCCCCCTCGTCCACCACGCTGGTCACCCCGTGGACCAGGGGGGCGACAACCCCGTACGACATGCCGGTCACCCAGCCCGGGTCGGCCGTGCACCAGAACACGTCCTCGGGATGGAGATCGAGCGCGAGCCGGCCGGTTGCGTGGTGGGCAACGACGGCCTCGTGAACGTGCACAGCAGCTTTGGGAGAGCCGGTGGTCCCGCTCGTGAAATGCAGCAGGGCCATGTCCTCCGGGCTGGTCGCGGCGATCTCGTAATCGTCCTCTTGATCAGCCAGCAGGGCGCGGAGGGAGATGGTGCCATCGGGAGGGAGCTCCTCGCTCCCGGCCCTTTGTGCGCCAACCAGTATGTGGCGGAGACCGGGCAGTCGGCTACGGATAGCTGCCACCTTCCTGCGATACAGGCCCGGCGTCGTCACCAGGACTCGTCCATCACCGAGATCCAGGCGCTGGCGTATCGGTTCGGGACCGAACGCCGGGAAGAGCGGGCAGAGCACCGATCGGTGTTTGAGGGCACCCAACACGGCTACGTAGAGATCGGTACCACGCGGCATCAAGACGAAGATCCGTTCACCGGCCTCTACCCCGAGAGCGTCGAGGGCATTGGCGAACCGGTTCGAACGGGCGGCCAGCTCGGCGAAGGTCACCTCGCTTTGTGTCCCGTGGCGATCGACGCACCGCAGGGCCACATGATCACCGACAGCTCCAGTGGCGTGGCGGTCAACCGCCTCATAGGCGATGTTCATGCCGCGGCCGCCCGGCAAGCCGTCGAGGGCCGCTCGTGCCGCGTCCCAGGTGAATGACGAACGCTCGGCGTCGTAGTCCACCATGTTGGGAACTACCGCGCTGGAAGCGGTGTCCTTGTGGACTGTTGGCCAAGGCATTTCAGAAGCTCACTCTCCAAAGAAGGCGCTGCTGTCTCATCGGACGGTAAGGCGACCGCTGTTGAGGTCCCAGAGTCGAAGGGCCCGATTCCGTGTGCCGGGCCGTCAGGGAATCGCTTTGGAGCTGCGTTGCAGTACTTCGACGACTGCCGCGTCCGGATCGCGTCGACCTACCCGCGGTACCGTGTCGTTGCCCCCGGAGGGTACTTCCATACAGACCGGAACCGACGGGTACATGCGCTGGTGGGCTTCCAACAGAGCCCGGCCCGGCTCGTCGGGAACGGCGTCGACTACCAGGTCGGCCCCGGCCACCAAGGGGCATGGCTCGCCACGCAGAGCCGGACAGCGTGCCCAACCACCGAGCGGCCCCGGGCAGGCGATGACCTCGAATCCGGCTTTCCGGGCGGCCCGTTCGCTCCGCCAACGGCCCCCCGGCACCTCGACCAGAACACGCCGCCGCTCGTGACCACCTGGCCAGGTCGGCACACGCCCCGATGTGCCGATCGCCACATGGGCTATCGATGGCTCATCCTGCTCCAGGTACACGAGGCCCCGCCGGCGAAGGAGCGAGAACATCCGTCGGTTGACCACCAGTACCTGAGCCTCGATATTGGGCACTCCCCGCGACGCGGCTTGCTCGACCAAGGCGTCCAACAGGTAAGGCCCCAGCCATCCCCTCGCCGGTTCGGCCACTGTGATGCCGAGCTCGCCGTTGCCGTTCGGCAACAGTGCGTAGCCTGCTTCTCCCACCAGGTGACTTGATCCGTCCGCTTCTGTGAGGGCCGCGACGAGCGTGAAGCCGCCACGCTCCTCGACCTTGGTCAACTTCTCCACTGTGCGCCGCGGTGGACCGTGCGCGGTGAAGAACCGGCAGTAGCGGTCGTCCTCGCTCAGCGACTGGTACAACGTCATCAAATCCGGCGCGTCGTGGGCCTGGACAGGACGGATGGACAATGTGCGCGACCCCGGCAGCTCGACGCGCCGACAAGGTCTGTCGTCGCCGGGTTTGCTCACAGGGCGGTATCGGGTGCCGACCGGCCCGTCGGCGCCATCGAGTCAACAGCTTGGAGGACCCGGGCCACTATCTCAGCGTCGGGCGTGAGGGCCATCTGGTCGCTGATCCACGAGCCGGCCCGCTCACCTTGGATGACCCGGATGGACCCACCGTCACGCAGGACGTGGTCGAGTTGGCCGGCCGTGGCAAGCGGCTCGAAGGGGTCGGGATCGTAGCCGCCCGCGTCCATCACGATACTCATCTGCCCGAGAGACAGATGCGATTCGGCCCAGCGGGCGACCGTATCGGCTACCTCTTCAGGGTGGTTGCCTCCGGATACGTAGCGCATCCGCTCCTGGTCGGCCATTACTATCCGGGCCACTTCCCACACCCGCCCGGTGGGGTGATCTTCGGCGTCGATGAGAGCCAATGCGCTCGGGTACACCTGGGCTCCACCTGACGCATGCCGGGCGAGCGCGCCTTGGAGCTCTTGGACGGTCATGTCTGACATCGGTCTCCTCCTGCTGCCGTTTCAAGTGAAGATGATCTGGCCGCCGGCGGCCTTCTCGTAGAACTCGCCGACGGTGATGATGTCGGCCACCTGAGCGATGAGGTCGTTCTTCTCTAGACCGAACAGGTCCACCGAGGCTTTGCAGGCGTACAGCCCGGCGCCGGTGTCGGCGATCATCTCGATGAACTCTGGTATGGTGGGGATGTCCAGCTTCTCCATCCTGTTGCTCATGTAATGGGTCATGACGGTGGAGACTCCCGGCAGGCCGCCCAGTAGGGTCGCGAAGTGCAGGCCCGGATTGCCGACGGTGGCCATCTTGATGTGCTCGTGTCGGGCCTTGTGGATGGCGTCCAAGCCGAAGAAGGTGAAGAACAGGTCGGCGTCGATGCCTTCGGCGCGCGCTCCGTTGGCCATGATCAGACCGGGATAGATGCCATCGAGGGATCCTTTGGAGATGATGATGGAAACCTTCGTGATCGGCTCGGCGGACATGTGTTGTGCTCCTTCGCTATTGATCTAGATGCAGCCGCGCGGCTTGGGGATGCCGGCGATCTTGGCGGCCAATTTGGCCGGACCTCTGGGAAACAGCTCGTACAGCTCTTTGATCGGGACGCCGGAGGTCTTGCCCAGCACCCGGACGGTCGGCCCGGTGCCTTTCTCGTCGTATTCGTGCCGCATGAACTTGATGACCTGCCAGTGCCGCTCGGTCAGATCGGCGAGACCCTCTTGGCGGGCGATCTCGGGTGCCATCGCTTCCCGCCACTGCGTGGGGTCGGTGAAGAAGCCCTGGTCGTCCACACTGACGACGGTTCCCATGTAGGTTCTGGTCTGCATCGGTCACGCTCCTATTGGTCATCCGGCGCGCCGGGCGTCGAGACGTTTGCCGGCGGTGGGCATGGTCGATCGGATGCCGGGGATCTCGTGGCCGGCCAGCAGGACGTGCCAGTAGAAGTACCTGAAGGCCAGCTTCCCCAGATGGTTGAGACGGGACTCCCGCAGGAGCGGTAGTCCGAGGACGGCCGGGTAGCGGCCAGGGACCGGTTCGGTCCCGGTGTTGTAGTCGATCAGCAGCGCTTTGCCGAAACCGGACTCGATGAAGCAGTTCGTGTGACCGTCGAAGGCCCCGTCGAGAGGGTCGCCGGCCAGGTACCGGGTGATGTTGTGCTCGAGGATGGGGCCCTGGAAGTGGGCGACCGATCCGGCCTTCGACACGGCGGAGTCGGCGGCATCGCCGATCACGAAGACATTGGGGGCCACCTTGGCTTGCAGGGTCTGGGGGTCGACAGGCACGAAATCCAGTTCGCTCCCCAACCCGCTGGAGCGCTCGACGAACCCGGCGCCTCCATGCAGCGGCACCACTACCGACAGGTCGAAGTCGACTGTGCGGCCGTCGAACGACACCAGCCGCCGAGCATTACCGTCGACCTCCCCGGTATTGAACTCGCTCACCACCTCTATGCCCCTGCTGTCGAGCAGACCGGACAGTTCCCGGTTGCAGACCTCCTTCGTGAAAACGCCGTCGAGGGGCGTGACGAAGATGATGTCGACCTTGTGCCTCAGGCCCCGCTCGGTGAAGAACCAGTCGGCGAGGAATGCGAACTCGACCGGAGCAACCGGACACTTGATCGGCATGTCGACCACGTTGATGGCCAATCGACCACCGTCGAAGCCGGCCAGGGCTCCGGCCAGTCGGGCCGCGCCGAGCAGGTCATAGAAGCTGTGCACCCCTCCCGTGGTCAGGGCGGCCGGCAGTCCTTCGGTCTCCTCTGGTCGCAGCACCGCTCCTGAAGCGACCACCAGAACATCGAAATCGAGCGTCGAACCGTCGGCCAGGACGACGGTGTTACGGGCTACGTCGACCTGCTCCACCTCGGTTCGCCGGAACTCTATGCCTGCGGCGAACTGGGCCGAACGCGACCGGACCAGGCTGGATGGCCGGGCCCGGCCGAACGGTACGAAGAGCAGGCCCGGCTGATAGACGTGACGGTCGTCCTTGTCGAGGACCACCACCTCGACCTGCTCGGCGGGCAGTGCCCGCCGCAATCTGTTGGCGGCCAGGGTCCCGCCGGTCCCTGCGCCCAGAACCACTATCCGCTTGACCACACCACTGAGCATCGCCCTCGGAACCCGAGCGCAGCTAGGGCCGAAGGCCCCATCGCGTCGGCCGAGGTGGGCGGAGCGGTCCGGCCCGGTCGCCTCGGTGGCAGGCGATGCCACCCGCAGGCCGGCTCCCACGACCGACGAGTCGCAACGGCCTGGCGATCAGTAACCTCCTCGGAGGAGCATTCGGCAATTCTCCCAAAGGAGCCGTGCGTGCAGGTAGCTGAGTCCCGGGCCCGACCCAACCAGTTCGCCCGCCGGCTCTTTGCCCGGCTCCCGGCCCGCTATGACACACTGGCGGAGATCCTGTCCTTGGGCCAGAACCGGCGATGGAGGCGGGCCATGGTGGATCCGGTCGCAGCCTCGGCGCCGGCGTCGGTCCTCGACGTGGCGACCGGGCCGGCCGGGGTGGCCCTGCAGTTGGTCGCTCGAACCGGGGCCGACGTGACCGGCATCGACATCAGCCCGGAGATGCTCGGCGCCGGCGCGACCAACGTAGCCCGCCGGAATATGGGCGACCGGGTCAGGTTGGTGCTGGGGCGGGGGGAGCAGCTGCCGTTCCCGGATGGGACTTTCGACGCCCTCACTTTTACCTACCTGCTGCGCTACGTGGCCGACCCGGCCGAGGCCCTCTCCGAACTGTCCCGGGTGGTACGCCCCGGGGGGACCGTAGCCAGCCTCGAGTTCCATGTGCCGGCCGGACGGCTGTGGCACCCGCTGTGGATCCTCTACACCAGGCTCGTGCTGCCGGTGGCGGGCTGGGTCGCCGGGGGCGCCGGGTGGTTCCGGGTGGGTCGGTTCCTCGGGCCGTCGATCTCCGAGCACTACCGGTGCTACCCGTTGAGCTGGCACCGAGAGGCGTGGGCCGGCGCCGGTATCGAGGACGTCCAGATGCGCCTGATGAGCCTGGGCGGGGGATTGGTGATGTGGGGCCGCAAGGGTGGGGCGCCTTGAAGGCGGCGTGGTACGTGGCGGCGCCGGGGCGGTGGCGCGATTGGGCGAGCGTGTTGCACCCGCCCTACACGGCATGGCACCTCAGCTATGTCCTGGTCGGCGCCGCCCTGGCCCCTCACTTCTCGGTGTCGCGGCTCGTCGCCACCCTCCTGGCCTTCGGCCTGGCGGTGGGTGTAGCGGCCCACGGCTTCGACGAGCTTCACGGCCGCCCCCTCGGCACGGCGATCTCGGCACCGGTGCTGGCCGGGGTGTCGGTCAGCGCGCTCGCCGGGGCGGTGGCATTGGGTGTCGTCGGTATCAGCCGAGTGGGGTGGGGCCTGGCGGTATTCATCGCCGCCGGTGCCACCGTCGTCGTCGCCTACAACCTCGAAGCCTGGGGCGGGCGGCTGCACAACAAGGTCACGTTCGCGCTGGCCTGGGGCGCCTTCCCCGTCCTCACTGCGTACTACGCCCAGGCCGCCACGTTGCGACCGGCCGCGGTGGTCGCCGCTGGTTTCGCCTTCGGGCTTTCCCGGGCCCAGCGGACATTGAGCACCGAGGCCCGCGATCTGCGGCGCCGGGTCTCCTCGGTGGAGGGGCAGCGGCTCTACCTCGACGGGAGGGTCGAGCCTTTGTCGCGCCAGTCCCTGCTCGCGCCGGTGGAGCAGAGCCTGGTGACCCTGTCGTGGTGTGTATGCGCACTGGGGGTGGCGATGGTCCTGGCCCGCACCGGGCATTGACCGGATCGTCAGCTGGCCCTGGCCACCCGGCTCGTGAGCAGGTCCTTGGCCACCTGGGTCGTGAGCAGTTCCTTGGCCACCCGGGTCGTGAGCAGTTCCTTGGCCGCGTCGAAGGGGACCGGGCGCGACCACAAATAGCCCTGTCCGTACTGGCACCGGGCGTTGGCCAGCCACTGGGCCTGTGAGTGCTCTTCGACCCCCTCGGCGACGGTGGCCAGGTTGAGGCTCGAGCTCATGGCCAGGATCGCCGAGGTCGAGGCGGCATCCTTGGTGTCGGTGGTCAGCCGGTCGACGAACGCCTTGTCCACCTTCAAGATGTCGATCGAAGTCATCGATCGAGATCCGGATACCCGCCGCTCGCAGCGCCTTCAGGCGGTCTGTGATGGCTGGCCGGCCAGGCGTTCGACCACCTGTAGCTGGTTCCGCACCGGCACGGGTCGCTGGTAGATGGCGGTGAGGGCGAGGAACTCGGCTACGACGACCGCGACGGTACCGACCGCCGTGATCATGTTGCGCGTCAGTCCGGGCGCCGCCACCTCGGATCGAGCCACGATGGAGCAGTCGGCCGCCTCACCGCCGGGCTGAACCGGATTTCGCGTATGACCCGGGACATTCGATCGTCCGGGCGGGGTAACCGGGGGGTGGACACGGGGTGGTCAGGGCAGGCTCTCGAGGATGCGGGCCAGCTGGGCCGGCTGGCTGACCATGCACATGTGGCCGGCATCGATGTCCACCACCGGGCAGTCGCCCACGTTGGCGGCGAAGCGCAGCTGCTTGTCGGCCGGAACGATGGCGTCGTGGCGCGTGCGGACCCAGGTGCGGGGGACCGTCCGTTGGAAGGGTGACAGGTCGACGGGGTCCCACGACAGGTGGGGCGCCTCGGGCACGAGCCGCTCGGCGCACCACTGGAACTGCTCGTCGTCGAGGTCGTCGCCCAGCACCACGCGGGCCATGGTCGGATCCATGATCTGTGGCTCGTCGCGCTCGGGGGAGTGGCGGATCAGTTCCTGCACCTCGGGGTCGAGGGTGTCGATGGCGCTCAGGCCTGGCTCCGGTACCGTGCAGGCTACGAACACCAGGCCGCTGACCCGGTCGCCGAGTCGCCCCACGGTGGCCGGCATCGAGCAGCCGGCCAGCGAGTGGCCGACCAGGATCACCTCCCCGAGGCCGGCCGCGTCCAGGTCCGCTTCGACCGACCGGGCACAATCCTCGAAGGTGACCGTGCGCAGATCGGCCGGATGGTCGCCCCGGCCCGGCAGGTCCACAGCCAGCACCGGCTCAGCCAGGAGCGGGATCAGGCGGTCCCAGCAGCGGCGGTCCAGGCCGCCGCCGTGGATCAGGACGGTCGCAGTCATGTTCGGCCTCCGTGTCGCACCGGTCCAGACTGCCAGAGCGAGCCGGGGCCGGTAGCTTGCCGTGGGTGACGGTGCTCGTGGACGCAGCTGGCGTGGGGGTGTCGCGCTCGGATCGAGTGCTGTTCCGCGACCTGTCGGTCACCGTGTCGGATCGGGACCGGGTAGGAGTGGTGGGGATCAACGGGACCGGGAAGTCGACCCTCCTTCGGGTCCTGTCCGGGCAGGCGGAGGCCGATTCCGGGTTGGTACGCCGTGGGCGGGGCATCCGCATCGGTGTTCTCGACCAGGACGCGCCCCTTTCCCCCGGGCCGGTGCACCTGGCCGTCGGCAGGGGATGGGAGGGTGAGGCCATACTCGACCGACTGGGTATGACGGCCTACGCCGAGCGCGACGTGGCCGATCTGTCCGGGGGCCAGGCCAAGCGGGTGGCCCTGGCCGCAGTGTTGGCCGCGCCGGCCGAGCTTCTGGTCCTGGATGAGCCCACCAACCACTTGGATCTGGCCGCAGTGGCCTGGCTGGAAGCGTGGCTCAGCCGCTTCACGGGAGGTGTGGTGATGGTCAGCCACGATCGGCACCTGCTGGACCGGGTGACCACCCGCATGATCGAGCTGGACCGGGGACACGCCTATGTCCACGAGGGGGGCTACGCCGCCTATCTGGAGGCCCGGGCCGAGCGGGCCGAGCGGGCCGCCGAGGCGGAAGCGGTGCGGCGCAACCTGGCCCGGACCGAGCTGGCCTGGCTCAGGCGGGGGGCGCCGGCCCGGACCCGCAAGCCGCAGGCCCGGGTGGAGGCGGCCCGCCGGCTCGTGAGCGGCCGGCCCGAGGCGGAGGCCCGTTCGGGCTCCCTGGACCTGTCCTTTGGAACCCCTCGCCTGGGCTCCAAGGTGATCGAGCTGGACGGAGTCGGCTTCTCGTATCTCGCCGGGCCGCCGGTGCTGCGCGACGTGACGGTCGCTCTCGACCCCCTGGAGCGGCTGGCGGTGGTGGGAGCCAACGGGTCGGGCAAGACCACGTTGCTCGAGGTGATGGCCGGCTTCGCCCTACCCTCGACCGGCACCCTCGAGCGGGGGGCGACGGTGGTGACCGGTTACTACAGCCAGCACGGTCTCGACCTCGATCCGGGGGCCCGGGTCCGGGACCTGGTGGCCGGTCCGACCCGGGTGCCGGGTGACCCGGTGGACGTGCGGCTGATGGAACGGTTCTGGTTCACCGGTGAGCTGCCGTGGGCCACGGTCGGCACCCTCTCCGGCGGCGAGCGGCGGCGCCTCCAGCTGCTGCTGGTGCTGGCCGGCCGGCCCAACGTGCTGCTACTCGACGAGCCGACCAACGATCTGGACCTCGACACCCTGCGGGCGTTGGAGGAGTTCCTCGACGGGTGGCCCGGGGCGGTGGTGACGGTGAGCCACGACCGTACGTTCCTCGACCGGGTCACCGATCGCGTGGTGGCGTGCCACGACGGCCATCTCAGCGCGTTGGCCGGCGGTGTGCCGGCCTGGATCGCACAGATGACGGCCGGGATCGGCCTGGGGGGCACAGTCCCCGGTCGAGCGGACCGGACGAGCCCGGATCCGAACGGCCGCGTCGTCGCCCAAAAGCCGCGGAAAGGCCGCTCGGCGACCACGGTGGGCTTCGAGCTACGCCGCTTGGACAAGGAGCTGGCCCGCCTCACCCGGGACCGGGATCGGCTGGTCGAGGCCTTGACCTCCACCGCCGACCATGCCGAACTGGCCCGCATCGGCCAGGAGCTGGCCGACGTTCAGTCCCATGTCGACGAAGCCGAGGAACGTTGGTTGGTGCTCGCCGAGGAGGCGGAGTCGGCCGGCTGAGGCCTGCCTCCCAGCCGGCCTAGTGGCGGGCGTCCAGCATCGAGTGCAGCGCCAGAGACCAGGCCCGGCGGATCTGGCTTCGGGAGCGCTGGTGGTCGTGGGTCATGCGGTCCCAGCCGTCGAACGACACCAGGACGTCCACGATGGCGATCAGGTCCTCGGCTTCGGCGCGCGACCGGGCTTTGAGCTCCGGCGCGAAGTGACGGCGGACGGAGGCGTCGAGCACCTGCCGGTATTGCTGTATGTCCTCGGCGATGTAGGGGGCCGCATGGGCGCGGGCCTGGGCCGTCCGGGCCGGCCCGGCGATGGACTCGTTGAACTTGAGCCGGGCGTCGACGAATCGCTTGATCCGCATGTCGAGATCCCCTTCGCCCGCGCCATCGGCCTCCAGGAGGGGCCGGACCCGTTCGAAATGCGACTTGATCACAGCCCTGCGCAGGTCATCGAGTCCCTCGAAGTAGCGGAAGATGGACCTGGCCGAGAGGCCCGACCGGGCCGTCAGCTGGTCCACCGACGGATCGACCACCCCTTCGTCCACCAGGGCGAGCGCGGCCTCCACCACTTCGTTGCGATTCCGATCCCGCCTGGCCGTTCGCCCGTCAACTGTTCCCGTCATATCGCCCAGTCTAGTAGATACGGGAAATGTGGCACTGATGCGGCCAGAATCATTCGCCGCACGTCTGTGGCTGTTGGCCGGCGACCAGCCCCGGGGGCACGTACACCCCGTGGTAGATGGACGACGACTGAGGGTCGATCGAGGTCGTGCCGGAGTAGGCGGGGCTGGCGATGGTCGTCGTGGTGGTCGGCCCGGCGGGAGCGGTGGAGGTGGCCCCCGTCACCCCGGTGAATGTGCGGCCGGTGACCAGGTCGACGCTGAAGGGGGTGGGTGTCAGCGAAGGTGTCTCGACCAGCGTCGAGGTCCCGCCCACCTGGCTCTGCAGCTGCTTGGCCGCAGCCAGTGCATCTGGGGCGTACTCGATTCGGGTGGTGGCCAGCCCGAAGTCGGGGATGTCGCCCGAGACGGTCACCTTGTAGCCGAGCGAGCTGAGCTGCTGCCCGGCGGACCCGGCCTGGCCCCCCACACCACTCCCGTTCTGGACCTCGACGCTGACCGAGGACGGAGCCACCACCGTCGTGGGCGGTGTGGACGTACCGGGACTGACCGGTCGCGCCGGAGGGGTGGCCGGCGGCTGGCCCACGGCGAGCCACTGGTTGATGACCGCCTGGCCCGGGCCCTTCTGCGGATCGAGAGCGCCCGGCTGGGCGGTGGAGTTGACCGCCGGGTAGGTGTACGAAGGGATCGTGGACAGGTTGGCCGAGCGGTAGTCCTGGGCGAGCGAGAGGAGCAGCGAATCGCTGAAGGACTTGTCCACCACGAGGTTGCGGGTCACGCTCCCGATCAGGTTGTTGAGCTCGAACACGCTCGTCGGGGCGATCTTCTTGGCCTTGTGCAACAAGTCCCGGGTGAAGGCCTGTTGGCGCTGGATCCGGGCCAGGTCGCTCTCCGGGTAGTACTGGTAGTGCCATTGGCCGTTGAGGTAGTACTGGTACTCGCGGGAGCGGACGAATCCGAGGGCCTGGGCCCCTATCAGGTTGACGCATCCGGCGGGTACGTTGAGCAGGGAGAAGGCGTCGCGGGCGGGGGTCGGGAACCACTGCTCCACCCCGCCCACGGCGTCGGCGATCTGCTGGAACGTGGCGAAGTTGAACTCCACGACGTGGTTGACCTCGATCCCGAAGTCCTGCTGGAGCACGGTCACGAGGAGAGAGGGTGAGCCGCTGTTGAAGGCGCTGTTGATGCGGACCGTCCCGTATCCCGGTATGGGTTCCAAGGTGTCGCGCGGGATCGACAGGAGCGCCAGCGACCGGGTCTTGGGGACCACCCTTATGAGGATGATGCTGTCCGACCGCTGGCCCCCCACCTGCGAGGAGCTGCCGTACTGGGAACTGTCGGCCGCCCCCAGGTTGCGGGTGTCGGATCCGATGACGAGGAGGGTGAAGGCAGGTATGGAGGAACCGCTGCTCTTGCTCTGGGCGCTGTGCCCCACCTGGCGCAGACCTCCGACCGCGATCCGCTTGATCTGGTTGAGCCGCCACTGCACGTAGCCGTAGGCGCCGCCGGCTCCGAGGAGCGAGACCGCGGTGAGGATGTTGATGACGAGCAGGATTCGGCGCGGCCATCGCCTCTTCACACCCTTCTGCTGGCGGTGGCGCCCGCCTCGGCCGGAATCGTCGTCGTCGGGAGACCGCCGGCTCAGCCTGCGCAAGCCCTCCAGGGCGTCGTCAGGCATCGAAAGTCCTCATGGATCGGCCGAGGATATCTGAGGTCCGGGCGGGCCTGGCTTCGGCCCCCGTTCGATGATCGCCACAGACATCGGCCTCGGGGCTTGGTCGGCGGAGACCGCGCTCAGGACAGCAGTGCGGCCGGCGCCGGGTCGAGGGCCTCCATGATGGTGCGGGCCAGCCGCCGGGCCGCCTCGGGGCGGTGGGGCGGGCGGTCCACGGAGAACAAGGCATGGCCGGGCCGGGTGGATGCTAGAGGCCGAGCTGGGCGCGCCGCTCCATCTGGCTGGCGACAGCCTCGCGCCCCGGCCCCCCGGAAGTGGGGGCCTCGGCCATCGCCGATGCACCACTGAGCCCACTGAGCGTGGCCCGGGTGCAGCTGGTCAGGGCCTCGAGGTCGTAGCCTCCCTCCAGGAAGGCGATCACCCGCCCGGGCCGGGGGGCCCAGCCCGCCACGGTGGCGGCCAGGGCGGCGTAGTCCCCGGAGCTCCAGGCCAGGCCGGCCAGGGGGTCGCGCCGGTGGGCGTCGAAGCCGGCAGAGATCAGGATCCAGGTGGGACCGAAACGTTCGACGCAGGGGGCGACCAGCTCGTCGAGGGCGAAGCGGGCCACATCGCCCGTGGCCCCCTCGGGAAGGGGGATGTTGACGGTCAGGCCCCAGGCGCTCGGTCCGCCGATGTCCTCGGCCCGTCCGGTGCCCGGATAGAGCGGCCATTCGTGGGTCGATACATACATGACCTTCGGGTCGTTCCAGAAGATGTCCTGGGTCCCGTTGCCATGGTGCACGTCCCAGTCCACTATCAGCACCCGCTCGTCTCGCTCGGCCAGGGCCGCCGCGGTGACGGCCACGTTGTTGAGCAGGCAGAAGCCCATGGCCCGGTCCGCGGTGGCGTGGTGGCCGGGTGGGCGGACCGCCACGAAAGCGGCCTGGCCCGCCCCCTCCGAGAGCCGGTCGGCGGCCTCCAGGCCGCTGCCCGCGGCCAGCACGGCCGCGTCCCAGGAGCCTGACGAGGTCCTGGTGTCGGCGTCGATGGCACCGCCGCCGGCCCGGATGTACTCCTCCAGGCCGTCGAGGTAGGACGATCGGTGCACACGGAGCAGCTCCGCCCGCGACGCGCGACGGCCCGGGACGCGCACCACGGCCCCCTCCCGTTCGAGGGCGGCCACCCCGTCGTCCACGGCGCGGAGCCGCTCCGCCCGTTCCGGGTGACCCCATCCGGTGTCGTGGTTCTGGCCCACCGCACCGGAGCTGATGACGACGACCGGCCACATCGCGGCCAAGCTAACGCAGCGGGTACGTTTTGCCGCTGACCCGATGCGGGTAGCGTCGGGGCCGAGGCGGCCCTCGGGCGGTCGACGAGCGCCTGTCGTGTCCCCCGGCAACTTCTGAGACTGGCCGACGAGACGAAAGGATCGCCGATGGGCGCAGTCACCAACCTCCTCGAGCGGTACGGCGATATCCGCAGCCTGACGGAGCGGCTGGCCGAGCCCCTGTCGGCCGAGGACCAGACGGTGCAGTCCATGCCCGACGTGAGCCCCACCAAGTGGCACCGGGCCCACACCAGTTGGTTCTTCGAGACGTTCATCCTGCGGCCCTTCGGCGCCGGTTACGAAGAATTCCACCCGGATTTCGCGTTCCTCTTCAACTCCTACTACGAGGCGGCCGGTCCCCGTTACGCCCGCAGCCAGAGGGGATGTGTGTCGCGCCCGGGCTGCGCCGAAGTGCGGGAGTACCGGCGTCACGTCGACCACCACATGGAGCAGGTCATCTCCGACGGCCCGGACGAGCGGGTTGCGCCGCTCGTGGAGCTCGGCCTCAACCATGAGCAACAGCACCAGGAGCTGCTGGTCATGGACATCAAGCACGTGCTGTCCATGAGCCCGGTGGATCCGGTCTACCGCCCCTCCCGCTCCTCCCGCTCCACGCCGAACCCGGCTGCCGCGGTGCCGGCAGCCGACTGGGTCGAACACGACGGAGGCCTGGTCGAGGTGGGCCACGACGGCTGCGGATTCGCCTATGACAACGAGGGGCCGGCCCACGCGGTCCACCTCGCGCCCTTCGCCCTCGCCGACCGGTTGGTCACCTGCGGGGACTGGATGGAGTTCGTGGATGCGGGTGGATACCGACGCCCGCAGCTGTGGCTGTCCGACGGATGGGCCGCGGTCCAGACGCAGGGCTGGGAGGCCCCGCTCTACTGGAGCCGCGTCGACGGCGGGTGGACCGTGTACACCCTCGGGGGCCGCCGGCTGGTCGACCCCGACGAGCCGGTGTGCCACGTCAGCTACTACGAGGCGGACGCCTTTGCCGCCTGGGCCGGGGCCCGCCTGCCGACCGAGTTCGAGTGGGAGGCGGTGGCGGCCGGCCAGCCGGTGTCGGGCCAGTTGTCGAGCCTGGACGGGGTGCATCCGCGGCCCCAGCACCAGGCCTCGTTCTACGGCGAGGCGTGGGCCTGGACCTCGTCGGCCTACCAGCCCTACCCGGGGTTCGCACCGGTTGCTGGCGCGGTGGGCGAGTACAACGGCAAGTTCATGGTCAACCAGCAGGTCCTGCGCGGGGGCTGCTGCGCCACTCCGGACGGGCACATCCGGCCGACCTACCGCAACTTCTTCCCCGCATCGGCCCGGTGGCCCTTTGCCGGCGTCCGCTTGGCCAAGAACGTCTGAAATCGGACCGAGGAGTAGCTAGTGACCGACCCGTTCACCGTCGACGTGCTCGTTACCGAAGCCGACCGCCGTCGGGCCGTGGAGGAGGACGTTCGGAGCGGCTTGTCGACGCGGCCCCGGTCGATACCGCCGGTGTGGTTCTACGACGAGGTGGGCAGCCTTCTGTTCGACCGGATCACCCGACTGCCGGAGTACTACCTGACCCGGGCCGAGCGCGCCATCCTCGAGGCCCACTCAGCCGACATCGCCGGCGCGTCAGGGGCCGAAACTCTCGTGGAGATCGGCTCGGGGACGTCCGAGAAGACCCGGCTCCTGCTCGACGCCATGGCCGCGCGCGGGAGCCTCCGTCACATCGTGCTGGTCGACATCAGTGAGCAGGTGCTGCGGGTGGCGGCCGGTGAGCTCGAGCAGCGCTACCGGGTACCCGTGCACGCGGTGATCGGCGACCTGCGCCGGGACCTGGTGCGCCTGCCCCGGCCGGGGCGCCAGCTGTGGGCCTTTCTCGGCAGTACCATCGGCAACTTCGAGCCCGCCGCCCGGGCCGCCCTTCTGTCACAGTTCCGCCAGGCCATGGGGGCCGACGACGCGTTGCTGCTGGGTACCGATCTGCGCAAGGACGTGGACCGCCTGCTGGCGGCCTACGACGATTCGGAGGGGGTCACCGCCCGGTTCAACCTGAACGTGCTCGAAGTGCTCGACACGACGCTCGGGGCCGACTTCGACCCCCGTCGCTTCGAGCACCGGGCGGTGTGGAACGCGGCGAACAGCTGGATCGAGATGCGACTCCGGTCGACGTCCGAGCAGCAGGTCAAAATCCCGGCCCTCGACATGGTCATCGAGCTCGAGGAAGGAGAGGAGATCCTGACCGAGATCTCCACCAAGTTCGACCGGAGCTCCCTACCGGGGGAACTGGCCGGCTCCGGGCTGGAGGTGGGGTCCTCGTGGACCGACCCGGCCGGTGATTTCCTCCTCACGTTGGCCCGACCGGGCCCCTCGGCGCTCCGGTAGCTTGACGGGGTCGTGACCCCCAGCAACGCGCAACGCACCACCAACCCGTCGCGCCGGGCGGCGATCGCCGGGTTGGGACTCACCGATATGGGACCGGTGTACGGTCGCAGCTCGGCGTCCCTCGCCGAAGAGGCGGTCCGCCGGGCCGCCGCTGACGCCGGGCTGCGCCTGTCCGAGGTGGACGGCCTGATCGTCTCCAACGGGGTGAGCGGTGGGGTCGGCCTGGGTCTGCAACGGGACCTGGGCCTGCTGGATCTCAGGCTCCTGTGCGAGATGCAGGGGTTCGGATCCACCGCGGGCAGCATGGTCCAGTACGCGTCGATGGCCGTCGAGTCGGGCGCCGCGGAAGTGGTGGCGTGTGTTTTCGCCGACGCCCCGCTGCGCCCCGGCCGCACCGCCCAGGACGCCTACAGCCGGGGTGGAGGTGGGGGCCGGGACGCCTCCCCGCCGGCCGGCTGGGGTGGGTTGCTGGCGGCAGCCGGGGTCCGGGGGCCCAACACGATGTACGCCCTCGCCGCCCGCCGCCATATGGAGCGCTTCGGGACCACGACCGAGGACCTGGCCGCGGTGGCGGTGGCGCAGCGGGCGTGGGCGGCCGGCAACCCCCTGGCGCAGTATCGCGACCCGATCACCGTCGAGGACCATCACGCGTCGCGCTGGATCGCCGAGCCGTTCCGCAAGTTGGACTGCTGCCTGGTCAGCAACGGGGGCGTAGCCGTGATCGTGACCAGCGCCGAGCGGGCCGCCGCCCTGGCCCACCCCCCGGTGCACGTCCTGGGTTGGGCCCAGTGCCATCCCGGCCTGTCGCTCGACCGCAACCCCGACTTCGGGATCGTGACCGGCGCGGCCCGGTCCGGTCCGGCGGCGCTGAGCATGGCCGGAGTCGGGCTGGCCGACGTGGAGGTGGTCGAGCTCTACGACTGCTACACCTTCACGGTGCTGGTCTCGCTCGAGGACTACGGCTTCTGCGCCAAGGGCGAGGGCGGCGCGTTCGTGTCGAGCGGGGCGACCGCGCCGGGTGGCTCACTGAAGCTCAACACCGGTGGGGGCCAGCTCTCCGCCTATTACATGTGGGGCATGACACCCCTGTCCGAGGCCGTGATCCAGGTGCGCGGCGAAGGTGGCGATCGGCAGGCCCATCCCCACGACCTGGCTCTGGTCAGCGGCAACGGAGGAGTCCTCGACCATCACGCCACCCTGGTGCTCGCTTCGGGGCGGCCATGACTGCGGTAGCCGGCCCGGGGCCAGTGGCCCGCAACGAGGACTCGGCCGCCTTTTTCGACGGCACCGCGGCGGGAAGGTTCCTGCTCCGACGGTGCCGTCCGGCGGGCCATTGGAATCGTCCTCAGGCGGTCCGCTGCGCCCAGTGCGACAGCCCGGACCTGCGGCCGGAGCCGGCGGCCGGTACCGGCCGGTTGGTCAGCTGGGTGGTGGTCCATCCCCGTCCCGGTGCTGACGACCCGCCGCCGCCGGCGGTCCCGGCCATCGTCGAGCTGGACGAGGGACCCTGGTGGTGGACCATGATGGTGGGCGCCGACCCCGCCGGTCTCCGGGCCGGCCTCCCGGTGCAGGTGGTCTTCGAACGGCCGGAGGGTAGCGAGGCCGTCCCGGTGTGGACGCCCGTTCGGGGGCAGCCTCCGACATGACCGTGCGCCGTTGACAGTGGGCCGGCGCCTTCTGGTGGCCTACGCCGACGGACCGGACGGGCCGCTGCCCGACCCGCGCGTGATCGAGTCCATCGTCGGCGCCCCTGTGGAGCTGCTCCTCGGTTGGGTGGTCCGGCGCCCGGCGTGGATCGCCGATACTGCGGTACCGGTGAGCACCCTCATGCTCGGGGCCGGCCTGCGCCGGGCCGCGGCCGATGGTCGGGTGCGGGCCGTGCCGACCCGGCTCTCGGCCATCCCCGGCCTCCTGGCCGGCCGGCTCCGGCCCGACGTGGCGGTCGTGGGTGCCACCCCGACCGTCTCGGGCGGCTGGCGGCTGGCCGGCAGCCCGGGCTGGGCCCTGAGCGCGATGCGCGCCGCCGGTTCGATCATCGTGGAGCGCTGGACCGAGCGGAGCGGTCCGGTTCCGGCGCCCGGTCCCGAGCTCCCCGCCGCCCGCGTCATCGGGGTGATCGAGCGAGCCGAGCCTCTCGACGCGCCCCCCGGAGCGCGCAGCTCACCGGAGCACGCGGCCATAGGCCGCACCGTCGCCTCGCTGCTGCCGGACCGGGCCACGCTGCAGTGGGGGCCCGGGGCCGTGGGCGCGGCCGTGGTCGACCAGATCGACCGACCGGTCGCCGTCTGGTCGGGTCTGGTTACCGACGAGCTGGTCGGCCTGGCCCGCCGGGGCCTCCTGGTCGGCCCGGCCACCGCCGCCTACTTCTGGGGTGGCCTGCCCCTGCACGATCTGGTTCGCCGCGGCGACCTGCGTACAGAGGAGATGACCATCACCCATGACATGACGCGGCTGTCGGCCATGGAGCGCTTCGTGGCGGTCAACACCGCCCTGCAGGTCGGGTTGGACGGGGCCGCGAACGTCGAGGCGGTCGGAGGCCGGACCGTCTCCGGTCCGGGCGGCCATCCGGACTTCGCCGCCGGCGCATCCCGGTCCCCGGGCGGCCTGTCGATCGTGGCCCTGCCGGCGACCTCCGCCGGGCGGTCCAACATCGTCGCCGTCCCAGAGGCGGTCTCCACGCCCCGGTCGGACGTGGACCTGGTCGTCACCGAGCACGGGGTGGCCGACCTGCGGGGCGTCCCGGCCGGGGAACGAGCCGAGCGCATCGTGGCGGTGGCCGCCCCGGAGGCTCGCGACGACCTGTGGTCCGCTTTGGGCCGGGCCCGCGGTGCCCCCTCGCCACGGTCGAGGTAACCACTGAGCGAACTGTGGGCCAACGGTGAGTGCACCCCGCCGGTCCGGGGACGATCCGGCCGTATCATCGCCGCATGAACGTCGGGGTGAGCATCATCGAGGATGTGGAGGTCAGTCGGGACGGGGACGGCCACCTCAAGGTGTCGTGGCGGGTGGATGGAGCCTGCGACCATGTGCACGTGGCCTGGGGCCGTTCGGCCGACGGACTCGACCACGAGCACGTCATGACCGTCGAAGCCCCCCTCGGCGAGGCGCGCCTGGCCGACGACGGCCTGGCGGACGGGCGGGTATACGTCTCGATCGCTCCCGCTGACGGCCAGTCCGACGGTCCGGGGGCCACCATCGCCGCGGAGCGGCGCATCGGGATGAACGGCCCGGTCAACTTCCGGGACCTGGGTGGGTACCGCAGCTCCTCGGGAGCCACGGTGCGATGGGGGCGGGTGTTCCGCTCCGACGCCCTCCTACTCGACGACGAGGACCTGGTCGCCTTCGGCGGCCTGGGTATCCGCACCGTGTACGACCTCCGCTCCGACATGGAGCGCGATGTCAACCCTAACCGTCTACCTGAAGTTGATGGTCCTGATGTGGTGATCGTCCCTCTGGTTCGCCAGGACCCCGACGACAGCCCACTGGCGCGGTTCGACCTGTCGGACGGTGAGAACTTCCTCGCCCAGCTCTACGAGCACAGCCTCGAACAGCTGGCGCCGAATTTCGGGGTGGTACTGACCGGGCTGTCCCGCCAGGAGGACCTGCCGGCCGTCTTCCACTGCGCGGCGGGCAAGGACCGCACCGGGATGGTCGCCGCCGTGCTGCTGTCGGTGCTCGGGGTGTCGCTCGAAGACATCCTCGACGACTACGAGCTGACGGGTCGCTTCCGCACGAGCGACCACGTCCATGCCAGCATGCAGCGGCTGCGGGCCAACGGGGACCTCCCGCCCGAGGTGATCGCCGGCATCCTGCGCTCACCACGCTGGGCCATGCAGTCGGCGCTGGCCGCGGTGGCCGGGCGCTACGGCGACTTCGACGGCTACCTGACCGGACCCGGCGGGACTCCCGCCGACGTACCGGGCCGGCTGCGGGAGATCCTGCTCAGACCCTGAAAGCGCGGCTCAGCTCGAGAAGCTAGGTGCTGATGCCTATGTACTTGATGTCGAGGTACTCCTCGATGCCCTCCTCGCCGCCCTCGCGGCCGAAACCCGACTGCTTGACCCCACCGAAGGGGGCGGCCGGGTTGGATACCACCCCCTGATTGATACCGACCATTCCGGTCTTTATGGCCTCCGACACCCGCACCGCCCGGCCCAGGTCCCGGGTGTAGACGTAGGCCACCAGGCCGTACTCGGTGTCGTTGGCGGCGGCCACCGCCTCCTCCTCGGAGGCGAAGGTGTAGATGGGGGCCACCGGACCGAATATCTCCTCCGTGCGCATCCTGCTGTCTGGGGGCACCGGGCACAGGACGGTAGGTCGGTAGAAATAGCCGGGCCCCGATCCCCGCTCTCCGCCACAGCGCACCTGCGCGCCGCGAGCGACCGCGTCGTCGACCAGGCTGGCGACTTTGTCCAACTGCTTGGCGTCGATCAGCGGGCCCACCTCGACCGCTTCCTCGGTGCCCCGGCCCACCGTCAGTGCGGCCATGCGCTCGGTCATTCGGGCCGCGAACTCCGTCGCGACCGACTCCTCGACGTGGAACCGGTTGGCCGAGGTGCACGCTTCGCCACCGTTGCGCATCTTGGCCACCATGGCCCCTTCGACCGCGGCGTCGAGGTCGGCGTCGGCGAACACGAGGAACGGCGCGTTGCCGCCGAGCTCCATGGACACGCGCAGTACCTGTTCGGCGGAGGCCTCTATGAGCGCCTTGCCCACCGCCGTGGACCCGGTGAACGACAGCTTGCGCAGCCGGGAGTCCTTGATCAACGGACCGGTGGTGTCGCCGGCTGTGGTCGTGGTGACCACGTTGAGCACCCCGGGGGGAAGTCCCGACTCGATGAGGATGCCGGCCAGGGCCAGGGAGGAGAGCGGGGTCAGCTCGGCCGGCTTGAACACCATGGTGCAGCCGGCGGCGATGGCCGGCCCGATCTTCCGGGTCCCCATGGCCATCGGGAAGTTCCACGGGGTGATGAGCAGCACCGGGCCGACCGGCTGTCGCAAGGTGATGAGCCGCGAGTTGCCGGCCGGGGATACCTGGTAGTTGCCGGGAACCCGGACGGCCTGTTCGGAGAACCAGCGGAAGAACTCGGCGGCATAGCTGATCTCGGCCTTCGACTCCGCGAGCGGCTTGCCCATCTCGAGAGTCATGAGCAGGGCCAGGTCGTCGGCCCGGGCGGTGATGATGTCGAAGGCCCGGCGCAGGATTTCGCTGCGGCCCCGAGGCGCGGTGGCCGCCCAGCCGGGCTGAGCCTCGTCGGCCGCGCCCAGGGCGGCGAGAGCGTCGGCGACGGACCCGTCGGCCACCTCGGCGATGGTCGAAGCGGTGGCCGGGTCCTGGACCGCGAAACGGCGCCCGGAGGCGGCGGGGCGCCATTCGCCGCCGATCAGGAGCTCCTTCGGGACCGCCTCGAGCACCCGCCGCTCGCCGGCGCTCATTGCTGGTAGTGCTCCACCACGCCGGCGTCGCGGACCTCGGCCTGGTCAGGGTTCTGGCCGGCGTCGCGCCGGGCCCGGCGTTGGCGCAGGAGGTCCCAGCACTGGTCGAGCTGCACCTCGAGGCTGCGCAGGCGGTTCCGGGACCCCTCGTCGAGGCCCTCGCCGGCGTGGGTGCGCTCCAGGCGGTGCTCTTCCTCCACCAGCTCGTCGATACGACGGACCAGTGCTTGGTCTCCGAGGTTTAGGAGCGGCTCGTTCGGGTCAGACATATGCAATCTCCTCTCTCTTTGGAGGAACCTACCCGGCTGATCGGCCGGAACCTCGGTTCTGGGTTCGCGCTTGAAGCGGAAAATGTGCCCAGAGTCACAGCACTCCGACTGCCATCTACGGCATAATGCCAAGCCCCACGGGGTTACTTCCCATTGCAATGAATCAGAACGCCACATATACACCTGATCTCCTTGGCCTGTACCTCGACGAGGCCGGTAGTTTCCCGTTGCTGACCAAGGCCGACGAGATGCGCCTGGGCCAGATCATCCAGGAGGGTCAGGCTGCCACCGCCTCCCTCGGCAGCGGCGAGAAGCTCTCGCCCACGGAGCGGCGCCGTCTGCGCAAGCAGGTGGCGGCCGCCGAGGGGGCGACGACGCAGTTCATCAACGCCAACCTGCGTCTGGTGGTTTCCGTCGCCCGCAAGTACCAGTGGTCCGGCCTGCCCCTTGGCGACCTGATCCAGGAGGGAAACCTGGGGCTCATCCATGCGGTCGAGAAGTTCGACTGGCGCAAGGGCTTCAAGTTCTCCACCTACGCCACCTGGTGGATCCGCCAGGCCATCGGACGGGCGGTCGAGAACACGGCCCACACGGTGCGGGTTCCGGCCCATGTCGGTGACGAGATCCGCCGCGCTCGGCGGCTGCAAGGGGAGATGGAGGTCCGCTTGGGGCGGCCGGCCACCCTGGCCGAGCTGGCCGAGGCCATGAGCACCACCGAGGCTGGTATCGCCGAGTTGTTCCGCTATGACAGCGACCCCATGAGCCTGGACGTGGCCGTGGGCGAGGACGGTGACACCAGCCTGGGTGACCTCGTGGTCAATCGGGCGGCCGAGTCGCCCTTCGAGGCGGTGGCATCGAGCATGCTGCCGGACGAGGTGGCCCGGTTCCTGACCCGCCTGTCCGACGAGGAACGCCAGGTCCTTCGCCTTCGCTACGGCCTGGACCGGGGAGAGCCCCGTACCCAGGGCGAGGTGGGGGCCGCTTTGGCGCTGACCGCCGAGCGAGTCCGTCGCATCGAGCGGGACGCCATCGGCAAGCTGCGCCGTCATCTGGTGGGCGGCGACGCCCACGACCTGCTCGCCAGCTGAGCCCTCGCTAGCTTTAGCAGCGTGCCGCCGCGCGTCCGCATCGCCCCGTCTCCGACCGGCTACTTCCATGTAGGGACGGGGCGTACCGCGCTGTTCAACTGGCTGTTCGCCCGCCAGCAGGGGGGCACATTCGTGCTGCGCATCGAGGACACCGACACAGCCCGCAACCGTGATGAGCACATCGAGGGCATCCTGCGGGCCCTGCGGTGGCTGGGCCTGGACTGGGACGAGGGACCCTACTTCCAGTCCCAGCGGTCGGAGTTGTACCAGGCCGCCATCGAGAAGCTGATCGACATCCGCGCGGTGTACGCCTGCGACTGCACGGCCGAGCAGATCCAACAGCGGGCCAAGGAGCGGGGCGGCCCCCCCGGCTACGACGGGCACTGCCGTGACCGTGGACTCGAGCCGACGGCAGGGCGGATGTTGCGGTTCCGGGTGCCCCCGGGCCAGTCCGGCTTCCACGACCTGGTGCGTGGTGAGGTTCCCAGGGACAACAAGGACCTCGAGGACTTCGGGGTACGCAAGTCCAACGGCGACCCGCTGTTCATTCTGGCCAACGTGGTCGACGACGCCGATATGGCCATCAGCCATGTGATCCGGGGCGAGGACCACGTGTCCAACACCCACAAGTACCTCCTGCTGTGGGACGCCCTCGACTGCGGTGACAAGCCCGAGTTCGCTCACCTTCCGCTGCTCTACAACGACCAGCGCAAGAAGCTGTCCAAGCGCCGCGACAAGGTGGCGGTGGAGGACTACCGCGACGAGGGCTACCTGCCCGAGGCCATGGTCAATTATCTGGCCCTGCTCGGCTGGTCGCCCGGCGGGGATCGGGAGATCCTCACCCGCGAGGAGATGGTTGCCGAGTTCGAGCTGGGCGGGGTGAAGAGCGCCGGCGCCATCTTCGACGAGCGCAAGCTCCAGTCGGTCAACTCGGAGTACCTGCGGGCCCTGCCCGTCGACGAGATGGTGGCCCGGTCGCAGGCCTGGCTCCTGGCCCGCTGGGAGCCCATCGCGGGGCTGGTCCAGGAGCGGGCCCGCACCCTGGGCGAGGTGTACACCATGACCGACTTCTTGTACCGGCCGGCCCCGGTTGTCGACCCGGCCGAGTGGGACAAGGGTGTGGCGAAGAACCCGGCTTTCGCCTCCATTCTGGAGGCCGTGCGACGCCGCTTCGCGGATATCGAGTGGGAGGCGGAGGCCATCCAGCAGGCGGTGGTGGCCGCCGGCCTGGAGGCCGGGGTGGAGCAGCTGGGCAAGGCTCAGGCCCCGGTGCGCCTCGCCGTCACCGGCCGATCCGTGGGTCCGCCGCTCTGGCAGTCACTCGAGCTCCTGGGGCGGGACCACACCGTGGAACGGGTAACGGCCGGGCTCGAGCGCCTGCAGGCCGCCGCTTTGTCCGGCTAGAGTGCTCGGACCACCTTCGGGGGTGGTGTAATCGGCAACACGACAGGTTCTGGCCCTGTTATTGGGGGTTCGAGTCCTCCCCCCCGAGCTTCGAACGCCGGCGTTCGGGCTGGTCACAGCCTTGGACGCCGGCGTGAGATGCACTGAAGTGGACCTCGTGATCACGGATTGGTCACAACTCGAGTCGACCGCCTATGGCTGTTATCAAGCTGGAGGAAAGGGTCCTCGATTCCATTGCCCGCCGGCTGGTGCCGGTACTGGGTGAGCGGGGGATCGTCACGGCCGACGTCGCTGAGATCGACAGCGTAGAGCGGTGGCGCAGGGCCGCCCGGCGCGCCGGTCGTCACCTGGGTCATCCGGTCCGGACGGCGGTATCCACGGACGGCACGATGGTCTGGGCGGTCATGGAGAGGGCGGTGCAGCTTCCTCCTGGATTAGCGACTTTCCGCCCCGGCGTACGCACAGAGTGAGTACGCTTGAAGCATGAGCTCGCTCGAGCAGAAGACCCGTGGGCGGATCAACCTACGGGTGGACCCGGACCAAGAGGCTCGGCTGCGCGCAGCAGCTGAGGCCAACGGAGAGACCCTGACCGGCTTCATGCTGGCAGCGGCGACCGAGCGAGCAGACCAGGTTCTCGAGCGGGCCGGGCGCATCGCCATCAGCTCGGCAGCGTTCGAACGCTTCGTCTCTGCCCTTGAAGGCCGGCCCGAGCCAATGCCCACTGTGAGCCGTTACGCTCGAGAAGCCGGCCCGATTCCCGCTCGGTGACCACCGACGAGCTTCGGCCCGTCGAGCTCCTATCCTCTGCGCATCGCCTCGAGCGGTTCGATTCCGGAGTCAACGAACTCGACCGCTGGCTTCGAAACAGCGCGCACGTCGCGGCGTCGGCCGGCACCGCGGCGACCTACTTACTGTGCAGAGACGACGTGGTGGTGGGCTACTACGCGCTGGCCATGAGCGCGGTCGCTCACACCGGGGCGCCGTCGCGCCTTCGGCGAGGGATGCCCGACCCGGTGCCCGTGGTGCTGGTAGCTCGCCTAGCAATCGACCGCCACGAGCAGGGCCAACGCTTGGGCGGCCATCTCCTTGTCGATGCCCTGCGCCGTTGTGTACGCGGCGGGCATGAGTTCGGCGCTCGGGCCGTGGTCATCGACGCCATCGACGAGCGAGCGGCCCAGTTCTACCGGCACTTCGACTTTCACGACCTCGACCAGGGACGCCTGTGGCGGCGCCTTAGTGACATCGCCACTGCCCTCGGAGCCAGCGAATAGGCGTCTCATCTAATCGGCGGTCAAGGACGCTTCCCTGTCGGGATACTGGG
>JAKBAX010000218.1 GCA_021808785.1 Actinomycetes bacterium
CTCGTGGGCGGTCGCCACCGCGAGCTGGGCAGGCCGAACCGAGCCGGGCGGATCTCGAGGGCTGGACGACTACTTCACTCGCGACTTCGCGCCGAACATCGGTGCCGAGATCATGGGCCGCAACAAGTTCGGGCCGCAGCGGGGCCCGTGGGAGAACTTCGACTGGAAGGGGTGGTGGGGAGACACCCCACCGTTCCACACCCCCGTGTTCGTCCTCACCCACCATCACCGACCCAGCTTCACGCTGGCCGACACCACGTTCCACTTCCTCGATGCGACGCCCGCGGAAGCGTTGCGGCAAGCCAAGGACGCCGCTGACGGGAAGGACGTCAGGGTTGGAGGCGGCGTCGCCACTGTTCGGCAGTTCCTCGAGGCGGATCTCATCGACACCATCCATGTCGCCGTCGCGCCGATCGAAATCGGCCGAGGGGAGCGACTCTGGGCCTCCCCCGAGGACCTGCTCGACCGGTTCCACCTCGAGTCCGTGCCCAGCCCCAGCGGCGTTACGCACCTCCTCTTCTGGCGGCGGTAAGCGCGGCGGACCAAGGGCCCCAGTCCGTCGTCGGCCGGAACAGGCGCGCGCCCCGAACGACGGCCGGCACTCGCCTGGCAGATCGCCGGGAGTGGGCGCCGACGTTGGGATGGCGTTCGGCAACGTCAGGGAGAGAACGGGGCCATGACCGCAGCCGACGCCGCACACGATTGGGATGAGTCCTGTGCCGGCCCACCCGCGCCCTGGGACATCGGCCGCCCGCAGTCTGCTTTCGGGTGCGGGAGGGTCCGGCCGGCGAAAGCCATCCCTGCGCTGTCGAATGCACTCACACTTCCCTGACCGCTGGATGTCGGACCGCCAACACCTGAACCAGATGATCACATCGGGGTCGGGAGGTCCGGCCGCCCAGGAGGTGACAGGTATGTCCAAGTTGTTGATGCGAAGCGCAGTGGCTGCGGCCGTTTTGGCGGGAGGGGGCGCGACGGTGGCCGGGGCCGGCGCGTTCGAGAACGTAACTCCCTCGGCCGCCCGCAGCGGGCCGGCGCCGGCGGTGGTCACCGATGCCAGCCTGACCGCGTCGGTGGCGACACCGTCGCCATCGGCTGGCCTGCCGACGGCATGTGACTCCGACGGTCACTGGCCCGCCTACGTCCAGGGCCGGCCGGACGGCTTCGACGCCGGTGATGACGGGGTCTATATCTGGCACAACCCGGCCGGCGGGTGGGGCCTCAGGGTGAGCCACCCGTTGCTGCCGGGCCGAGCCAACCGTGTGGTGTTCAGCGGGACGGTCACTTCGGCGGGCACCATCGGACACGTGGTGCGGGTGCGCGACGAGGTGGGGGACCAGGTCGTCGTCGGGCCCCATGGCCACACGCTGTACTTCCACTTCGTGGACTACGGGGGCGTGGACGGTGTCGACTTCACGACCACTTGCACACCCGGGCTGCAGGTGGCGCTGGCGGCTGACGGCGCGGCGATGGCACCGGCCTTTGTGCACCTGGGCGATCGGGACACCCATCCGGGGACAAACCCGTTCCTGATCCGGCGGGCCGACCGAGACACCGGGACCAGCCCGGCCTGAGGAGCTGTCGGGCGCCGGCCGGCTCCGGCGGGCGCCCGCTCCTCGAGGCGCGGGCGCGCTCCCAGCCGGACCTATCACGGTGGCGGCTGGCACGTCTCGCAGGCATAGGCCCACCGCCCGGCGAGGTCCCAACGGCGGATCGGCGACCCGCACCGGGCGCAACGGTCCTGTTTGTATACGTAGCGGGTGCGGCCATCGGCCACGGTCTCGTCGCCGGGGTCGACGGTCATTATCCGGCCGGCGTCGACCCCGGCCCGCTGCATGACGACCAGCGTCTCCCACAAGCCGGCCCACTCGACGGGTGTGACGGTGGCCGAGGCGGGCCACGATGGCCTCCCGTTCGGGTGGATCGACGACTTCGCAAACGGTCGGGCGAAGGCGCGGCTGTGGTCCAAGGCGATGCGGTGGATGGTGTGACCCTCGGGCATCTTGAGATCATGGCGGGGAACGGCATGAAAGCGGAAAAATGGAGAAAGGACGGCTCGGGATCGACCGACGAGCCACTCGGATCAGCGCCGGAGTCGACGGGGTGGTCGGATGCTGGGTCGGACAATGGAGGAATAGTTCAGGTTCCTCTCATGGATGGCGGCCAGTAATGGGCTCGAGCGAAGCCGGAGGATCGACAGAAATGGAACTCGAGCAACCGTATGACCAGCTGGGCGGCAGCCGTGCACCGGCCGGACGACCGGCGCGGAGGGTCCCCAAGGTCGCCGTCGCTGTCGGGCTGACGGCGTTCCTCGGGCTGGGCGGCGCCGGCGTGGCCCTGGCCCTGGATGGCGGTGGCAACGCACCGTCGGCTGCTTTGTCCGCTTCATCGTCCACATCCAGTACCACCGTGGCCAAGGGCGCCCTCCGCCCCCACATGCGGGTGGGATGGGGCGGCCCGATGGGCTTCGGTGGCAGTGTCGTCCATGGCCAGTACACCGTGAAGAACGGCAGCTCCTACCAGACCATCGACGTCCAGGTCGGCCAGGTCACTTCGGTCTCGTCGTCGTCGATCACCGTGCTCAGCGCCGACGGCTTCTCTCAGACCTACACAGTGCAACCGTCCACCGTGGTCGACTCGCAATCCGGCGGTATCTCCGCCGTCGCGCTCGAGGACACGGTCCACGTCGAGGGCATCGCCAAGGGCAAGGGCCACACTGCCACCGACATCATCGACAGCACCAAGATCGGTAGCAGCCGCAAGGGTTTCGGTCTGGGTGTGGGTCTCGGCCGGGGCCCTCGTGGCGGCATGCGAGGTGCGCCGTTCCCGCCCTCCCCCCCGACTGGCAGTCCCACGGCGTAGCGGTCAGCCGGGCTCGGGCGGCACAGGAGCCGGAGGCTCCGGACCCACGTACCGGGCCGAGGGCCGGATCAGGTGCCGCTCGTCGGCCTGCTCCGCCACGTTGGCCAGCCAGCCGATCACCCGGCTGACCGCGAAGGTGGCGGTGAACATGTCACGAGGGATGCCACACGCGTTCATCACCACACCGGCGTAGTACTCGACGTTGGTGTAGAGCGGTCGGGCCGGCCGGGTCTCGGCCAGGAGAGCCAGGATGATCCCCTCCACCTCGACCGCCAGGTCCACGAGTGGGCCGCCGAGAGAGCGGGCCACCTCGCGCAGCATCTCGGATCGGGGATCGAGCGTCCGGTACACGGCGTGGCCGAATCCCATCACCCGCTCGTGGCGCGCCAGGAGGTCCCGCACGTAGGGCTCGGCCGCCTCCGGGGTTCCGATGGCGTCCAACGTGTCCAACGCCCGGCTGGGGGCGCCACCGTGCAGCGGGCCCGACAGTGCGCCGAGGGCTCCCACCACGGCGGCCGCCGCGTCGGCCCCGGTAGAGGCGATCACCCGGGCGGTGAAGGTCGAGGCATTGAACCCGTGGTCCACGGTGAGTATCAGGTACTGCTCAACGGCCCGGGCAGCTTCGGGACCCGGACGGTCGCCGGTCAACATGTACAGGTAGTTCGCGCCATGGTCGAGTCGGGGATCGGGGGCGACCACCGGCAGGCCCCGGTTCAGCCGGTGCAGGGCGGCGGTGAGTACCGGGGTGACGGCGGCCAATGCCACCAGATCGGCGCGACGGGCTCGGGCGTCCACGTCCCACAACGGACGCAGCCCCCGGGCCGCCCCGTAGAGCGAGAGCGCGGTGCGCAGGCTGTCGAGCGGGCCGCCTCGGGAGGCCGAGACGATGGCGGGCAGCGCCTGCTCGACTTCGGCCGGGAGCACCCGGGCCGCCGCGGTCTCGGCCCGGAAGGCGGCCACCTGGTCCTTGGTGGTGGGGAGGGCCCCGTCGAGCATCAGTCGCCACACGTCCTCCAGATGGCGGGTGGCGGCCAGGTCGACCGCCGAGTACTGGCGGTAGTGGTAAAAGCCCTCCTCGCCCCGAACGTCCCCGAGGGTGGTGCCGGTGACGGCGACACCCTTGAGGCCGGGAGGGACAGCGAGCGGCTGGTCGGTCGTGGTCATGGGCTCATATTGACGTGCCGCCGTATATGGATCAATATTGATCAATGATCAATCGACGCTTGACCACGGCGGAGGCGGCCGAGCGGCTGGGGATCAAGCCGGCCACCCTGTACTCATATGTGAGCCGCGGCCTCCTGCACCCGGAGCGCACGCCACGCGGCAGCCTGTTCGACCTGCAGGAGGTGGTCCAGCTCTCGCGATCGGCCCGTCACCCAGGTGGCCCCGGGCACCATGCCCCGAGGCCGGTACGGGGTCGACCGAGCGGCCCCGAACCGGTTCAGGAGGTTCCCATCTTCGTCACCGAGCTGACCCTGATCGACCAGGGACGGCTCTACTACCGGGGCGAGGATGCCGTGGACCTGTCGCGCTCGCGGTCGTTCGAGGAAGTGGCCAGCTGGCTCTGGACGGGCGGGTGGGGCGAGGGGGAACCGAGTTGGACGGTGCCGGCTTCGATGGCCCTGGTGCTCTCGGGCGCCCTGGCGGCACTGGGCCCTGGTGTCACCCCGTTGGAGAGGTTCATGGTTGCCATCGTGTCGGGGGCCCTCTGCGACGATCTGCGCCACGATCTCAACCCGGCCGGAGTTCCGGTCACGGGCCGGGCGCTCGTCGCCCTCCTCGCCGCCGCCCTTCCCGGGGCGCGGGACCGGCGACTGCGATCTCACGGGGGGCCGGTCCCGTCGATCGCCCGGCGGGTGTGGGATGGGCTGGCCCTGCGGCCGGCCGGCAACCGGCCGGATGCGGAGGCCATATCGGCCGCCGGAGTGACCGCGATGGACGCCGCGTTGGTGCTGGCGGCCGATCACGAGCTGGCTCCGTCCACGCTGGCCGCCCGGGTTGCCGCGTCGTTCCGGGCTGATCCGTACGCGGTCGTTCTGACCGGACTGGGGCCCGCCAGCGGGAGTTGGTACGCCGGGAGCACGGGAGCGCCGAGCGAGGTCGAGCGACTGCTCCGCGAGGCGCACCGGCTGGGCCCCGAGCGGGCCATCGGCGAGCGATTGCGGCGGGGTGAGGACGTCCCCCATGGGTTCGGCATGCCGCTGTACCCCGACGGGGATCCCCGGGCGGCGGAGCTGCTCGGTCGGTTGGAGCACGTCGGAGCGCCCGAACGCCTCGACCTGGTGCACCGACTCCTCGAAGTCGGAGCCGAGCGGGGCTTCCCGCCGCCGAACTTCGATCTGGGGCTGGGGGCCCTCGCCTACTGCGCCGGGATGGACCTCGGGGCCGGGCAGGCCATCTTCACCCTGGGCAAGGTCGCCGGCTGGCTGGCCCACGCCATCGAGGAGTACACCTCGCCCACCCGGTTCCGCAGCCGGGCCGACTACGTGGGGGCCATTCCCGACTCCTGAGGAGCCGAGGGTGCGGGATGCGAACCCGCCATGCCGGTGACCGCACCCTGCGGCAACGGGTCGCCGGCCCGGTCCTCGCCAGGCGCGGCGCGCCCCTTCCAGAGCAGAACGGCGGCGGCTACCGCGAAGACGATGATGCTGGTCCAGTCGTTGAGGCGAAGGCCCAAGAAGCGGTGGGCGTTGTCGATCCGCATGTACTCGGTGAAGAAGCGGCCGAAGGTGTACAAGGCGGCGTAGGCCGCCACGAGGTAACCGCGGCGGATGCGGAACCGCCGCTCGATCTGGATGACCATTACGCAGACGAGCAGGTCCCAGAGGCCCTCGTACAGGAACGTGGGCTGGAACGTGCCGGCCGGAGACCCGGGACCGTTGGGATGGTCGATGCGGACCGCCCACGGAAGGTTGGAACGCCAGCCGTAGAGCTCCTGGTTGAAGTAGTTTCCCCATCGGCCGATGGCCTGGGCCAAGGCGAATGCCGGCGCCACGCAGTCGACCAGGGGGGCCAGGCGCAGGCCGGCCCGATGGACTCCTATGGCCCCGGCCGCGATACCGCCGACCACGCCACCCCAGATTCCGAGCCCTCCTCGCCACACCTCCAAGCCCCACCACCAGTGGCCGGCCGTGTCCACCTGCCAGCTGGTGGCCAGGCTGTACACCCGGGCGCCGATGAGCCCACCCGGGACACCCCATACGGCCAGCGCCGACATGGTGCCGGGGCGCCCACCGAGGAGGGTCCACCGTCGTTGGGCCAGCCAGACGGCGGCCACGATGCCGAGGGCGATCATCAGCCCGTAGACATGCAGCCGCAAACTCCCGATGCTGATGCCGTTGGTCGGAGGGCTGGGTATGTACGCGAGGACAGAAGCGGGTAGCACCGCCCGACAGCCTAGAGCCGTGGCGCCCGTGGGCCATGGCGGGGCTGCTATCTTCGGGTCTCCCGGGCGCATAGCTCAGTTGGTTAGAGCGCATGCATGACGCGCATGAGGTCGGGGGTTCGATTCCCTCTGCGCCCACTTCTCCCGAGGGGGTCGGGGTCGAGTCGTCTCGGCGCGAAGTCCTCGGCGGCCCTAGACGGGGAGCCGTCGCGGCAAGCCCGACCACGCCGTGGGCGGATCCACGCGGGCCGGGCTCACCAGCGGCTAGCGTTTGTTTGTTGTGACAACGTGCCGCTGATCGCAAGAGTACGACCGGTGGGGCGGTTATGGGGAGCGCCAAGGGTCCCAATTTCTCTCGTCGCAAGGCATTGCGCAGCCGAAGCTGGACGATCAGGATCAGTGGGCGCATATGCGATCGTCCACCTCGCGGGCCAGGTGGCGCAGGCGGTGCCAGGCGACGGGGTCCAGATGGGGCCGGGCGGCGGCGACGATGTCGGACGCCGGCGGTAGGGAGCCGAGGACCCAGCGGGCGAACATACCCTCGTCCATCCACCGGGCCAGTCTCGGCGACGGGAGGTCGGGGCTGGTCATACCGGCCGCCACCAGCAGCCGCATGGCCTCCCACCGGGCCTTGGCGGGGGCCCGCCGCACCACCTCCTCCGCTTGCAGCGTCCACATGGGCGGCTCGTCGGCCAGTGCCGGGTGGAAGTAGAGAACCTCGTCCCACCCGAAGCAATCCGCCGTCCCCTCTCCCGCGTCGCAGATCGCGCCGACCCACACCGCGAGGAGCAATGCGCTCGTCGTAACCGCCGGGGGGGGAGTGGGAAGCTGGAGGGACCGTCGCAGCACGTCGAGCGTGAACCCTTCGTCGGGCACCGGATCGAAAGGTGACCCGTCGGGCAGGAGCAGGCGCCAACCGATGTTCCCCTGGCGCGATACCACGCACGCCAGGGTGAGGCCGCCGCGCATACCGCTGCGCACGAGGGCGGAGGGCTCGTGGCCCTCCTCGAGCGGGTGGAAGCGCCCGGTCGCCACGACGGCGGCGCCTTCCCAGCGGGCGGTCACGGTGATTCCGAGCAGTCCTTGCGCTCGCTCGACGACCGACACGTCGGGCCGCCGGTCCCCGGCGGGCCATCGCACCT
>JAKBAX010000219.1 GCA_021808785.1 Actinomycetes bacterium
GTAGTTCTAGGGGTGATTGCAGCTTGGTTGCCGGTGCCGACGGTGCTGGGTGCCGACAGTGCTGGACGGTTTCTGATTGCCGAGGCAGGTCATGGAATACCCTGTCTGTAGTGTTGGTCTGCGCCGTTGTGGCCGGGTGCGCGTCCGGCTCCGGTGTTCACATCGGAGCAACATCACCCGGGTCGACGGGTTCGACTGATTCAGTCGTAACAGTGACTACGATCGGCTCATTTCAGCTTCCGACGACGAGTACGTCTGTCGAGACAACTACGCCCTCCACTGCGTCGAGCCCATCTACTACCGAGGCAGCAACCGGAGCGGCGACATATACGCTCTCGCCTTCCGACTCGACCGCGATCGCACAAGCCTTCGCCGCATACGCCCACTACTCTTTCTGTCCTGTTCAGATCGTGCCTGGAACTTTTCGAGCGGCTACGGTCGCAAGTACTGGTAGCGTTTGGGCATTCGGAACCCTTGAGCCTCTCCCTGGTTGCACCGTTGCGTTCTCGACAGGTCAAAGGATAGATGCAAACAAGGTTGCTCCCTTTGGAGGCGGAGTCTCGGGGAGTTCAGGAATCTTCGAACTTCAAACCGGTGGTTCCTGGGTTATGAACTCGTTCGAGAGTTTTCCATTCCCCTGTCCCCCAATTCCGGGAAAGAGCCCGGGACCAGGGAATCCTTGGGTGCCGTTGGCCGTCTTGAACGCTACATCTGTTTCGTATGCACCATCGAATTCGTGTGCAAACGCCTTCACACCGTCGCCCTAGGGCCAAATGCCCTTTGCCTGGCGTGCGTGTAGGCACGAAACGAGGCTGACGGCCGTGTTCGTCGATAGCGGCGAGGACGCGGCGAGCGTGCCGATGGTGCCGACGCTGGACCAATGGTACTGCCGGGTCGACCCGGGCCAGGTGCCCGACCTCTATGCCACTTACGCCTGGATCTCCGGGCTGATGTTGGCCCAGGCCCTCAACGAGAGCGGCCAGGTCACCCGGGCCGGGCTGTTGGCCGGGCTCGACACCCTCACCAACTACAACGGTGACGTGCTGGAGGCTCCCGGCAATCCGGTGGCCAAGACGCCGCCCTCGTGCTACCTGTTCATCACCGTGCAAAACGGCAAGTTCGTGCGGGCACCCCAGTCGGCCAACGGCTTCGTCTGCAACCCGGCGGCCTACTACCACTACTCCTGAACGAACGCCGCCGACACGCACATGAGCCGTCGAGGGGTGAGCAGCTAGCCTCCACCGGGTGACCGCAACCGAGACCCGGCCCGCCGCCAAGGAACGCTGGCGGGCCCAATGGGCCGAACTGTTCACCGAGGTCGTCACCTCGGGCCTGTGCACCGGCTGCGCCGGCTGCGTGGTTTCCTGTCCCCACGACGTGCTGGGCTACGACGACCAGAAGGGCATCTACCGACCGTTCCACCTAGAGGACGAGCTGGGCCCGGGCGACTGCGGCCACGGCCAGAGGGGCTGTACGAGTTGCACCCGGGCCTGTCCCCGCTTCCGCAGCTGGGAGACCGAGGCCGACACCTATCTGTTCGGCCGGGAGCGGGAGCCCGACGAGATGGCGGGCGTGGCCAAGGACATCTTCCTGGCCCGCGCCACCGACCCCGAGATGCACGAGACGGGCCAGGACGGCGGGCTGGTCTCGGCCATCTTGTTGTGGTGCTTGGAGAACGACCGGATCGATGCCGCTCTGGTATCGGCCCTGGAGGGTGACGGAACCACCTGGAAGGCCATCCCGGCGCTGGCCCGCACCCGCGAGGAGATCCTGGCCACAGCCGGTTCCCGCTACACCTACTCGGCCAACACCCTGGCCTACGCCGAGGCGGTGGAGGCCGGCAACGAGCGGCTGGCCCTGGTGGGCATGGGTTGCCAGGCGTCGGTTCCCGGCATCATGAGGGCCCGCAAGGCCGGCAAGCCGGGACGGCGCCTCGGGCTGTCGATCGGGCTCTTGTGCTCGAAGACCTTCGACGACGCCATCTTCGACGAGCTGCTGGAAGCCAAGTACGGGCTGGCCCGCAAGGACATCAAGAAGATGAACATCAAAGGTGTGCTCCAGATATGGATGCACGACGGCTCCTATCACGAGGTACCGCTCAAGGAGAGCCACGCCTGGACGCGCGAGGGCTGCAAGATGTGCCCCGACTTCGCGGCCGAGCACGCCGACATCTCCACCGGCGGCATCGGCGCCTTCAACGACTGGACCCTCACCCTGGTCCGCACCGACGCCGGACGCGAGGTCATCGACGGCATGCGGCGCGACGGGGTCATCGAGACCCGTCCGGGTGACGACGACCCGGGCGCCATCGCCCTCCTCAGAAAGCTGTCGATCGTGTCGCGCCGCAGGTGGCCCGATCAGGCGGTCGCCGCCCCCAAGATCGGCGTGCCCCCGCCCAAGCCCAGAGCGGGCTGAGCGGAGGACCGCTTCTCAGCGGATGTCGACCGACGCCGGATCGAGCCCGGCGTGGCGCACGCGGTCCTGCATCACCAAGGTGGTGGGGGGCGGCGAGCCGGCCAGCATCCCCTGCCAGATCTCCCCGTCCGAGGCCCAGACGTGGCACGTGTCGCGCATGAAGGCCACCGTCTGCACCGGGCCGCCCGTCGTCGGGGCATCGGCCACCCCGGCGGCGACACGGCGCATGGAGAACACCGACTGCAGGGCCACCGGTGCCATGGCCTGCAGGAGCGCGGTGGTGTGGGTGCAGCCCCTAGGGCCCCCGAAGCGCTGCCGGACCTCGTGGGTGAAGCCGCGGGCGATCGACAAGCCGATCAGCTCGCGGTAGTGCGCCGTGATCCCGGGACAGCCGGGCTGCGGGAAGGTCTCGAAGACCACTTCGGCCCCGGTGATGGTGAGGTCGGGGAACGACACCGTCAGGTCCACCACCATGTGGTGGATGGGCATGGGCCGCCCGTCGTCGGTGCCCCCGGCGGCGTTGATCCGGGCCGCCACCGAGTCACCGGGCCGGATGTCCATCACCGCCCCCCGCAGCAGCATGCAGTCGTCCGCCAGGCGGTAGGCCCGCACCGAGTACTCGCGGGCGTGCAGCGGCTCCAGGTCGGGCTCGGGCGGGAGCAGGTCCGGATGCCCCTCCCACCAAGGGCGCCCTGAACCCGTCACAGCTTGCGGTGGTCCCAGGAGACGACCTTGTCGACGTCGATGGTGACCAGGACCCGGTTGTGCAGCATGGCGGCCAGGCCGTCCTTCTGGCTGTCGTCCCACGGCCCGACGTAGCGGGCCCAGACGGACTTGCCCAGCTCCCAGATGGCGTCGGGCTCGTCGATGATGCGGGCTCGGCCCACCAGTTCGACGCCCCGCAGCTGGTCGTAGCTCTCGCCTGCCTCGACCAAGACGGTGATCCGGGGGTCCCGCTTGAAGTTCTGCACCTTCTGGGACTTGGCCTTGGTCTCGAAGGTGACGGCCCCGTCGAGGAACCCGTACCACATGGCTACGGCGTGGATGCTGCCGTCGGGATGCATGGAGCAGATGGTGGCGGTCCTCTCCTCGTTCAGGAACGCCTCGATCTCCTCGTCGGTCATCTTTATCTGGCTGCGGCGGTTCTCCCCCATAGTGGGGAAGAGACTGCCACAGCTTCGGCGGTTGGCTCTAACCGGCTTCGAGCCGCTAGGTTGGCGATCCGCCATGGGATCGCTGATCAAGAAATAAGCGAACCCATTCTCAGGCTGGTCCCGGGCGGTTCGGGACCGGATGCCCCTCACGAAGCTGCCGAGGTGACCGTGGCTCGGTTCGTCCGGGAGCGCTGGACGAATGCCACCACGATCCGCCGCAACGAGTACATCCTCCGGCTGATGTTCCGAGACCTCGGCGTCACAACGGTGGCCGACCTCACTGCGACGAGTGTCCTGCGTTGGTGCGTGGGAGCCGACCGAGCTACCCGACTGGCCAACAACACCGTCCGGGGCAGGACTGCGGTGCTCGCCGCCTTCCTGCGCTGGTGCGCCCGCAGCGGAGTACCAGTTCCGCCACCCGAAGTGCTGACCGACCGGGAGAGCCCTCTACGCCAGTACCGGCCCACATACGGCAAGGCGCAGTCGCACTACCCGCCACGCTGGCTGACCCGGGGCGAAGCCTTCGGAGCCCTGTTGGGAGCGGTGGACAGCGACACGCCGGTCGGGTTGCGAGACGAGATCGTCCTCCGCCTGGGCCTCAGTGGGGTCCGGGCGCAGGAGATCACCGCCCTGGTCGTGGGGGACCTCCGGGAGCTGGACAGCGACCGGCCCCGTCACTGCACTGGATGGGCAAGCGCTACAAGCCGCTGTCCATCGCCATAGGCCCGGCCACCGCCGCCGCTCTCCGCCGCTACTTCACGGACTACACGGCTGCCCTCGGACACCGGCCCTCCGCTGACGCGCCGCTCATCTGCCGCAGTCGGAACGGGCGCAACCCTAAGAGGGGACCTCGCCAGATCGCCTGGGGTACGGGTCTCGCTCAGGGTGCCAGTGGCCGCGCCGCCGTATGGAACATCGTGACCTCGGCCGCCGAGCGTGCCGGGCTAGGGCACGTAGCTCCACATGACCTACGCCGCAGCGCGGCCGGAATCCTGCACCGGGACAAGGCCCCGGACGGATCGCACCGTTTCGACCTGCTGGACATCCAGAAGGTCCTGCACCACTCGGACCCGGTGACCACCATGAAGTGCTACCTCGACCCCATGGACACCGAAGTCCTGGACCGAGCCGCCGGGGTGCTCGACTAGCGGCCCGCCCGCCGCTGCCAGCGCGTCGCCTTCAGCATCTTCTTGTGCTTCTTCTTCCTCATGCGCTTCCGGCGCTTTTTTATCAGCGAACCCACGAAGAGGAGACACTAGTCGCCGGACCCGTATTTGCTCCAACCGGGGTTCTCGTGCCTAACGGCGCCAACCGCGCTGGTGACCGACCTAGGACTCTCCTGGATCACTGACAGGCTCGGCGGAAAGGATCTCTCCGGTTTCCGGGTCCAATCGGTTGAGCAGCTCGATGAAGGCGGCGGGGTCTTCGCCCCCGTCGCCTCGAGGCCGACCTCTGGCCTGTCTTCGGGCAGGTGGTGGTCGCTGGCTGATCGGGCGGTCTCAGGCTGCGAAGCTTGACGCGGACCCACCGGTTGAGCCGAGCTTCGACCTCGGCCGCGACGGACGCTTCGATAGCAGTGGTGGTGCTCTCGGCCTTGAAGCCGACGGCGCGTCCCCAGACGCCGTAGTAACGGCCGATGTGGTGGAAGCCGGGCGGGGGTTGCTTCTGGGCGAACTTGCCGGCCTCCCTGGCCAGGTACTGGGCCACCCGGGTCCGGTCGGTCTTGCGCTCGGCATCGTCGGACCAGAACATGACGGCCACATCGGCGCCCCGGGTGCGGTGATGGTCGCTGCCGGCGGGGTCGAACTGGCGGCGCCAGTCATCGTCTGCGCTGGTGCCGACGACCTCCGACCAGGCTTGGAGCAGCCAGCGGCCGAGCTCGCTGCCGTAGGCGTCGCCGAGAGCCAGCGGTGGGGTGTGTCGGCGGCCCTGGTAGCGGCCGAGCTGGCGTTCGAGGCGGTGGCGCTGGAGGGTCCGTTCGCGCAGCTGGGCGAAGTCGTCGTCGAACATGTTCGTTGGCAGGCCGACGTAGAGGTGGAGGTGGAGGTGGAGGTGGGGGCGGCCGGAGGTCTGGAACTCCTTGACCCAGACTCCGACCAGTGGTTCGCCCCACCGCCTAACCCAGCGGCGTTCGAACGCCCGGCGGTGGGCCTCCCAGGCCCGGCCGTCGATCACCCATGGCTTCCATTAGCCCGGCTAGGTGAGGCTGATCAACGCCGGCCGGGGTCCGACCAACTCCCAGGGCAGCGACACGAAGGTGCGGCGCATGTTCATCCGGGAGCGGGCCGACAGCCCCCGGTAACCGCGGCTGGGATGCAGCTCCTCGTCGGGGATGTGGTCGGTGTCGTCGTCTTCGGGACCAGCTCCGTCGATCCAAGTGGCCATCTCGGCTTCGACCGCCAACTGCTCGACGATGTCGTCGAGGACGTTGGGGTAGATCTCCTCGGGTTCGTCAGTCGCCTGCCAGATGCCGTGGCGGCGGACGATGCGGGGCCACACCACCCGGGCAGACCCCTGGCGACCCTGTCTCACGAGCCGCACGTAGCCGCGACTGACCACCAGGGCGAACCTCGGGTTGCCGTCGGTATAGCGGTTGGCCACTGGTGGGATTATCGCCGCGAACTATGACACTCCGAGGTACCACGCCCCAGCCCGGCGTCGAGGTCGTTCTTCCAGCAGGGAGCTCCACCTTGACCCCGTCCTGGGGGCGTGGAAAATCGGCAGGTAAGGAACGATGCAGAAGCATCGCTCAGAGGGAAGCGGTGCCCTCACGGCAACCTTCACTCCCGGTGGTCGAGGGCCGTTCCATCCCCCCAGCTGGTGGGCGCTCGTAGCCGTCGATCTGCACGTTTGCGAGCACGCCGCCCGGGAGTTCTCGGAAGCGCAGATGAGTCGGTCTGGACGAAGGGACTGCTGTGTCAGTTGCTGCCGCAACCCATTGGACACTTTCATGCCGCATTGCGAGGGACGCCGGGACGTCGCCTTTGTCGCCGAGCACTGCGATGGACCCCCATCGGCGGGGTCGGCATCTCGCCGCTCCCCTGGCGCAGTCTCGGCGCCGCCGGCGTGCTCGATGATGTCAAATGACCTGCTTGACATCATGTGGGCGGCGTGGGACCATGGCTTGCGTGACCGAACGACGTGCCGCTCCGGCCTTCCCGCTCCGCCTTCGCAGCGCACGCGTCCGCTCGCTGCTGCGCGAGGTTGCCGCCCAGGAGCACATCAGCCAGAACGAGCTCATCGAGCAGGCCCTCGAGCATGAGCTGTCGCTGCGCGGCGCCCGCCTCGCCGAGGACCTCGCCGCTGCCGCGGCGCGCCTGAGCGAGCTCTCCGAGGCCGCGCACGCCCAAATGATCGAGGAGAGCCTCGACGCCTTCGTGGCCGGCGAGGCCGAGCCCGAACCCCTCAAGGCCTACGCACTGCACCGGGAGGGCCGCTCGATCGAGGTGGGCGCTCGTCGGATAAGCGACCCACTGGGCGTGCTCGCAGCCTTCGGCACCAGCGACGACTGAGCGGTGCCCGGGCCGCCCTGGGACGACGACGACCCCGCAGACCGTGCAACGATCCTGGAAAACATCGACAAGCTCGTCCGTTCGATGCGGGCTAGCGCCGGCGTCCGGACAGTGCCTGGCGTCGCCGTCGTGCAACGCTGGCACGCCGACATCTACGACAGCTGCCATCTGCCGGTAGCTGGCTACGCCGGGCACTTCCGTGGTGACCCGACCGTGGCGGAGCTGGTCGGCTACGAGGTCGGGGTGGGCCCCAGACAGGCCGACGGCTACCCGGACCGAGTCGGGCTCCCCGCCGCAGCCGTG
>JAKBAX010000220.1 GCA_021808785.1 Actinomycetes bacterium
ACACCACCGTCGTGCACGGCGACGGGGGTGACCTCGTCGTCGCCGGTCGGCTCGTACCCGACGGCCTGCTCGGGGGCGGTCGACGGCAACTACCAGATCAGCTACGTCCCGGGCTCGCTCAGCGTCGGCCCGGCAACCCCGTCGGTGTCGATCAACAACCTGCCCGCCACCGGGATAACCGGCAGCAGCTTCACCCCCGACTACACCACCAGCGGCGACGGGACCGTGTTCGACGTGACGGTCTCCCCCGCCGCGGTATGCTCAGCCAGCCCCTCTGGGAGTGTCGAGTTCCTCACGGCGGGGACCTGCACCCTCACCCCGTCGGTGGCGGCCACCAACAACTACACCCAGGCGACCGGCACACCCGTCCAGGTCACCGTCGACGCCCCCGCGACGATCACGTCGCCGGCCACCGCCTACCTGCCGTGGCTGCGGTCCGGGTCGTTCACGATCACCACCGCGGGGACACCGACCGCGACGGTCACCGAGACCGGCACGTTGCCCTACGGGCTGACCTTCACTCCCGGCCCGGACGGGACAGCCACGATCACCGGGACCGCCGGGCTGTTCAGTTTCGGCACCCACACCGTGACCATCACCGCCACCAACGGGGTCGGCACCCCGGCCGTGCAAACCCTCACCGTGGTCGTCGGATTCGCTCCGGTGCTGGCCGCCCCGACCAGCGCGCACCTCGCCGTCGGGCACCGAGGTGACATCGGGTTCGTCGCCTTCGGCTACCCGGTCCCGTCGCTCGCCGTCACCGGCGCCCTCCCGGTCGGGATGTCGTTCGTCGACAACGGGAACGGCACCGCTACCCTCGCCGGGACACCCGCCACCGCCAGCACCGGCGTCTACAACGTCGAGGTGACCGCCACCAACCCGTACGGCACCTCCACCCGGACCGTCACCATCGACGTCAACGGACCCCGGCACCCGGCACCCAAGCGGCGGTAAACAAAACGGTGGCAGGACCCACGGGCCACCCGACGGGTCCTGCCACCGGGCCCAGCAGCAGCGCGGGATCAACAGTTCGCCACCAAAGTGCGTATGTGAGCCGGCGCGGCATTGACGCAACCCGACGCCGCCAAACCCTGACAGGCCTTCCACCGTTCGCTCGACCCCCCGAGCCGAACGATTACTCTCGTGCCCGCAGCGACAAACCCCGCCCCAACAGCCACGGACGCCGAACGACGGCTCTGGTCGTTAGTGCGACTCACTATTTGTTCGAAGATCGTACACACAGAACTTCGGGACCGTCGCCGGCAGCGGGCCGGTGTGCCGGCTACAGGCCCGGGGCCTCGGGGGTGGATGCGGGCGGTTCGCAGTCGAGGAGGTGTCGGGGGGCGGGTTGCGAGTTGCTCGGCGTACGACGGCGGGCGGTGGGTTGGTCGGGTTGCTCCAGGCGCCGTCGGGTGGTCTGGAGGGCTCGGCCGAGGCCCTGCTGGCTCCGGGCGGGGGCGGCGTGCTCGCCGGCGAGCTGTTGCCAGCGCTGTCCAGCTGCGGCAGCCCGCCGGTCAAGGTGGTCCGCCATGACCTGGAGGTTCACGATCTCCTGCTCGAGCCGCCCTCGCTCGTGGGCGACGAGGCCGGAAAAATGCTCCTCGGCGGCAGCTGCGGTGGCGGTGGCGGCAGGCAGGTCGCGGCGGGCTTGGCGGCGTTCCCGCCACCCGCCGGTAGCGGCGGTGTGCTCGAGCTGGGCAAGCCGCGACCCAGCGGTGTCAGCGTGACGGACGGCGTCGCCGATCGGGGTGGCGGTATAGGCGGCGGCCGTGACCAGGTCGGCGAGGTGGTGGCGGGCCTGGGCGAGGGCGGCTCGGATCGTCTCGGCCTGCTCGGAGGGTGCGGGCGGAGGTCCGGGTCGCGTGGCGGTGGCGAGGAGCCGGTCATGGGCGTGGCGGACGGCTACGATCCCGACCCGTTCCCGGGCGCTGATCGACTGCGGATCACTGCTGGCCTGTTGTGGGCTGGGCAGTCCGCTGTCGATCGCCCAGACGGGGTTGCGCCTGGAGGCCCAGTCCCGGGTGAGGTCCTCGGCGGCCTGGGCGAGATCATCGGCGATCACATAAGCGGTCGAGGCTTGTCGGGCGCGGCTCATGGCCACGTAGGCGAGCTCCCGTCCCCCGCCATCCGCGAACAGGTGGGCCCGCTCGACGGTCGCGCCCTGGAAGCGGTGGACGGTGCTCGCGTAGGCGTGGCCGAGGCGATCGGCGCCGAGCTGACCGCCGGTGAGGGTGACCTGGCTGCCGTCGCCGGTGCGCACCACGACCGTGCCGGTTTCGAGATCGACGTGGGTGATGGTGCCCCGTTGGGAGGTGACCAGCCCGGCGTCACGGTCCGGAGCTAGCGCGATCACCTTGTCCCCGGCCCGGTAGGAGACACCCTCCACCGCAAGTTCGGGGCCGGTGAGCCGTCCAGTGGCGGCCATCCACCCCCGAGCCCGGCCGTTCAGCTCGGCGACGTTCGCCCGCCGCCACGCGAGCAGGGCGACCTCGGCGCCGGCGGCGGTGTCCGCCGCCCACCCGTCCACCGCCGCCCGCAAAGCCCCATCACGGTCAGCAACCGGCCGGATGCGGTCGTGGCCGGCATACCAGTCGACGGCCCGGCAGATCTCACCGTCGCGTAGCTGTTCGAGAGCCTCCCGCTCGCCCGGGTCGACCTGCCGGCGGTTCTCGGTGAGGTTGTGGACGGCGTCGGGATGGCGGGCAACCAGCGCGGCGAGCGCTCCGCCGGGGCCGACAGCACCGAGCTGACGGTGATCGCCGACCACGATCAGCTTGGCCCCCGCGAGCTGGGCGTGAGTGGTGAGACGGGCCAAGTCGACATCGTCGGTCATCCCCGCCTCGTCCAGGATCACCACGCTCAGATCGTCCAGGTGGAGCTGGCCGCGGTCGAGTCGCCCGACCAGGGACGCCAGGGTCGAGGAGGTGCGGAGATCGGCGCCGTCGGAGAGGGTGCGGGCCGCCTGCCCTGCGGTCGCCGTCCCCAACACCTGGCAGCCGGACGCCTCGAACGCGGAGGCGACAGCGGCGAGCATCGTGGTCTTCCCCGCCCCTGCGACACCGACGACAAGCTCGACCCCACGCCCCGAAGAGCAGATCGCCTCGACCGCCCGGCGCTGCTCGCCGGCCAGGACCCCGCCGATGCCGGCTTCGGTGTCGGCGACCGCCGCGGCCACGATGCCGGCTGCTGCGACCGGCGCGTCGGTGCGGTCGAGGCCGGCGGCGATCCGCTCGGCGATCACCTCTTCCCGGGCGACCACCGAGGCGAGCGCGTGGACCGGTTCGATCGCCCCGGCCACCCCGATCAGGGGTATGACGTCGGGGTCGGCGAGGACTCGGGCGGCGACCGCGTCGACCAGTCGGGGCTCCCACCCGTAGAGGTGCGGGGTGAGCTCGACGAGCAGATGCCGGCGGGAGAACACCTTCATCCGAGCCAACGCACCGTCATCAGCCAGGAGGACACCGAGGACCCGGCGCAACTCGGCGAGGCTCGCCTCGCCGGCGATCCGGGCCCCTGAAGCGGCGTCGACTGCATCGTTGACGGCGGCGACCGACCAGCCGATCGACGCCAGCTCGGCCCGCCAGCGGGCCACCAACTCCCCCTCCGAGACATGGCGTTTCGCCGTCCGGGTGGTCCGGGCGGCCACACCACGAGCCCGGTAGGTGTCGGTCCCTCGCTCCTCGACCGCGGCGGTGATCTCCGCCGCCCGCTTCGAATGCAACTCCAGGATCTCGTCGCCGATGCCGGCGATCCGCCAGTGCCGCAACCGTCCCGACGGGCCGCTATCCGCCGCTATCCCGTAGCCCAACTCGACCGCCTTCGCTGCCGCCGCGACCCGCCCGACCTGGGTCGCGGCGTGGAGATGCTCACGCCACATGGCGGTGGTCGCCGCCTTCCAGCCACCATGCTCGTCGAGCATCTCGATCACGTTGGCGACCAGCACATGATCGTGCGGGCAAGGGTCGCCCGCCCGCGAGGTCGCGTGCCGGGTAACCGCGTACACCAGACCTGATGTCGGGGTCGCGACAGCCGCCCGGCCGCGCCTGCCGCCACCGGTTTTGGTCACCGTTTCGAGGTAGGCGAGGGTGGCGTCACGTTCCGCGTCCATTATCTGATGCATGTCCTCGGCGCGGCCGATAACCCCCAACTCGGCCACCGACTTGTGCGCCGAGATCACCAGTTCCATGCCCGGCCGGCGCGACGCGACGAGCCGCTCGCCGGTCACCGGATGACGCGCCCCGCCGGGCCCGAAGACCGCCTCGTACGCCCCAGCCGAGACCGCCCCCGACAGGCCGAGACGGGCTGCGCCGTCGCCGCCCCAGACCAGCGGCGTCTCACCCCGCGAGGCGTAGTAAGCCAACGCCTGGCCCGGGAAGTCGTCGCCGCGGTTGAGCACCGTCGCCCGGTGATAGGCCACCGACTCCGCCCCCATCATCCTCATCCACGCCACCGCTCCTGCCACCTCCCCTCTGCCGGCACGAGCCCCGGTCACAACCGAAAGGTTGAAATCGTGTTTGAGCTATTGCTTTGTTGTAGCAGGAGATGACGGGCTTGTGGAGGGGCAGATTGATTTGCGGTAAGCAAAAGACAATAGCGGTATATGAGAGCGACAACAAAGACTTCGTGACGGTGAGAGTGGAGGTGCGAGACAGGTGAGGTCGTGACCGGTCAATAGGGTGGACCGCTCGGGTGGTTACTCGTAGAGGACCACTGCGCTGGGCTGCTGGCAACCGGGAGGCCCTCGCTGACAGCAACCGACATCACACTGGAGACCCTGCTGTGACCACGACCGAGACCGTCCCCCGTCTCCTCACCATCGACCAGCTCGCCGAACAACTCGGCATCACTACCCGCCACGTCCGCCGACTCATCGCCGAACGGCGCGTCCCGTACCTGAAGGTCGGCAAGCTCGTTCGCTTCGACCCGGCAGAGATCACCGGCTGGCTCGACGGCCGCCGGGTCACCTGTGGGCCGTAGCCGGCAGTTTCCCGACCCGGCGTACCATCTATCAGGCGTCGTCGACCCGCCAGCTTCGGTCGGCCCACTCCTTACGCGGGCATCGGAGCGCCCTTGCAGCAAGGGCTCCCTGCTCGGTGACTCGCTTCGTGAGCGAAGTCCCAGCGATCTGCTGGTCAGGCAAGTGCGAGAGGAGAGTCCATGGCGTCCATCCGCCAGAAGCCGAGCGGGGCGTGGGAGGCTCGCTACCGGGATTCCGCCGGGCGTCTCCATGCCCGGACCCTTCGGACCAAAACCGAGGCTCGACGTTGGTCGGCCGAGCGAGAGGCCGATCTCCGTCGAGGCGAGTGGGTCGATCCTCGCCTTGCCCGGGTCACCTTCGGCGAGTGGGCTGCGGACTACCTGACGACGATCGTCCATCTTCGGACGATCACCCGGCGCGACTACCAGCGCATCCTCGACGGACACCTGCTGCCGGCGTTCGCCAAGCGCCCCGTCGCGACCATCGAGCCGATCGACGTACGACGCTTCATGGCCGAGAAGCAGGCCGCCGGTCAAGCGCCGAAGAGCCTCCAGAAGCTGCGCTTGGTGCTCCGACAGGTGCTGGAGCTGGCGCGTGCATCGGGTGCCATCAAGAGCAACCCGTGTGATGGGCTTCGCCTGCCCCGGGCGACCCAGATGGAGCCAGTGTTCCTGAGCGCCGAGCAGGTCGAGCTGCTGGCGCGGGCGACCCGGCCTCCCTACGACCTGCTGGTCCGCCTGGTGGCAGCGACCGGCCTACGCCCGAGCGAGGTCTGCGGCCTGCGAGTCGGGCGGGTCAACGTGATGAAGCGGACGATGGAGGTTTCCGAGGCGCTGACGGTTGTCGGCGGTCGAACGGAGGTGGGACCGACCAAGACCTACGCCCGGCGCAGCGTCGGCATCCCCCGCTCGCTCTGCGACGACCTGGCCGCACACTTCGCCGAGCGGACGGCGACCGCCGGTCGTCCGCTCGATCCCAGCGACTACGTCTTCACCGCACCCCGGGGAGGACCCCTGCGTCGCGACCTCCTCTTCAAGCGCTTCGTGAGGCCAGCCGTAGAAGCCTGCAACCTGCCGCCGAACCTGCGACTCCACGACCTCCGACATACGTGCGTCGCTCTCCTCATCGAATTGGGTGCGCACCCCAAGGCGATCCAAGAGCGGCTCGGGCACAGTTCGATCACCGTCACCATGGACGTCTACGGCCATCTCTTTCCCGCCCTCAACGAGGCGCTCACCGACCGCCTCGACGACGTCTTCCGCTCCGCTCGGACCCTGCCGGAGAGGCCGAACACCAGCGCCATTGTGGCCTTGCCGACGCCTTGACGCAGGGAGGGAGACGGTGCTGCGATCATGGCGAGGTGGCCAACCGATCGCTCGCCGGCCGGACCGAAGAGTTCCCAGCCGACGCTGTTCAGGTCCCAGCGGACCGCTCGGCGCTGGCGTAGAGCCGGGCGCGCGAGCGAGTTCATGTGGGCCTTCAGCGACGAGAGCGAACGTTCCGGCGTCATGCTCTTCGCCGTGGCGATCATCGACCCCGGTGACGTCGACAGCGCTCGCCGCAAGCTGCGGGCTCTCCTCCTGGCCGGCCAGCGTCGAGTTCACACCGCCAAGGAGGCACCTCGCCGACGCCGGGCGTTGCTCGACACGGTTGGGGCGATCGACGGGCTGTCGGTGACCGTGCTCCGCTACCGCCGGCCACCCGGCACCGACCGGACTGCTGGCAGGCACCTGCTGCTTCAGGCCGGGGCCGGGCTCGTCATCGGCTCCGGAGTCACCTCATGGCTCCTCGACGATCAGGACCAAGCACAGCGAGTCCGGGACCGGGCGAGCATCGCCCACGCGTTGGCCGGCATTGACCGTCAGCTCCACCCCGTCTACGACCACCGCCCCTCCCGTTCGGAACCCCTGCTGTGGGCGGCCGACGCGGCGTGCTGGGCGGCCGGGGCCGGCGCCGACTGGAAGGAGCGCCTCTCCCCCGTGCTCGACGTCCGCAGCATCGGCCCATGACGCGCAACACCCGGCTACTCACCGTCCGGAGAGCACGCCGGGTGCACTTCCTGCCGCTACTGCGACAAGCGACCACATCATACCAGCGGCAGGCGGCCGATCAGGTCTTGGCCGAACGGAGTGGCGCGGCCCGGCAGACCACAGACAGACCACATTCAGACCACAAACTGGCGGTCTACAGGGGGCACCGGCGGTAACCGTTGGTCAGCCCAAATGCCCTCTGAGCTGCTCTTTCGCGTCGTGACCTGGGCGTGGACAACCGTTGCGCGCAGCGTTCGGGACGCTGAGGCCGCGGGTTCGAATCCCGCCTTCCCGACGATCATGGTCGACTTCGTGCTCGCGGTGTCCGTGCCGCTTGTCTTGGTCGCGGCTGACCGCGG